>JAYQOY010000020.1:0-24115 GCA_038145075.1 Schleiferiaceae bacterium
AACAGTCAGATTCATGGATTTTCGAATAATAGCATTGAGATTTTCTATTCCTAAGTTATTGATTTCTAAGATATCCATAAGCACTTCGTGGAATCTCCCGGGATTCCAAAAGGGTGTTCGGAATTTACTGAACAGATAGCTGAGCTTATAGCCTTCATGGCTTTGGGCCTACTGTACGTGGAGTACCCATGTTCATACGTGCAACATGGTGCTGCGGCGTAATACAGATTCTAAAAGGCAAACCAAAAAAAGGGGGTATTTTCACGGCATGTCTCAAGTTCGGATTTTGTTCAATGTGCTGCTCATGGGATTGAGCATGGCGCTGAAGGCCCAAACACCACTCTATGCGGTGGTCACGGAATCCATGCTGGCTTCGACGGAAAGCTACCGCATTACAGACATGGCCTTGGATACGAATGGCCTAGTGTGGGTGACGACGGAGCAATCGGGCATTTTACGCTATGATGGAGAACGCTTCATGCGCATGGACAAGGCCCCTGAAAATGTCGATGATGAGATTTACTACACGGCAATAGCGATGATCAGGCCAAAGTTTTGGCTGGCTGCCGGCAACGGGGTCTATGCTTGGAAAGGCAGGGAATGGATAAAAACGACCTTTCCAGAATCCCATTGCGTCGACCTCATTAACACGGGGATGGGGCGCATTTACGCGCTGGGAACCAGTACGTTGTATTATCGAGGAGTGTCGGAAGATCAGTGGACAAAAGAAGAAATTCCAGGACTGGAAGGAGCGTACCAGTTGATTCAGAAAGAGGGATTGTTGTTGATAGCCTCGGAAAGTGGACTTTGGCTCCGAAACCCCGCGGGTCTTTGGACCCAACTACTCGACGAACCTGTTTCGTCGGCGATGCCATTGGGAGCGGAATGGCTGGCGGTGACCCGTCAAGGACTCAAACGATTGGCGGATGGCGGCTGGGTGCTTATCGCCCCAGACGTGAAAGGGTACCACAGCTATGTGACCACGGCGGATGGGCAAAATGCGTGGTTAATTGGCGAATCAGGACTTTGGTATGTTCGGAACGACGGTGCCGCATTGCGCTTGTACAGTCAAGGTGGATTGGAGCTGGAAACCTTACAGCACGGCATGGCCTCTGATGCGGGCGGACTCCTATTGGCGAGTGAAAAAGACTTGCTGCGCGTGGACCAGCCCGAACGTTGGTTTGACCTCCGCACCCTTCCATATCGCTTGGGTCCGGTCCAGCATGTAAGTGGTATGGGCGCGGACTCGTGTTGGTTGGCGACATCAAAAGGCCTCTATGCCCTTGGCCCCATGGGCCTTCATGCACTGCCCAAACCCGGCGCAGGCGTCATTGCGGGGGTTTCCATACAGCATGGCGGCTATGCCTTTGGCGAGTTTGGTCTCCGCCGTTTTTCACGGGGCACGTGGAAGCAGGCCCTGTCGGATCAGTGGGTTTCCGGCCTCGCTTGGAAAGGCGACAGTCTATTGGTCCAAACACTTAACGGCTGGAACTACCTCGCTGTGGACGGCCATCTGGAGCCGCATTCGGGCCAACCGGCGATTCCCACGGCCACCGACGACTTGCGATGGGTTAAGGATGTATTTGGCCTTGCGCTTGAGGCGGATGCCCGTAAAGTCGGCGAGCGTCTCAAACCCGCCTTGCTCATCCGAGGCGTTGAGCGACGCACCAAAAAAGAAAACGATCCCGTGGTCGTGAAGTTTGGCTTTCGAGGCCTGCCTTCCTCGGGAGATGGCATAGCCGTGGAATACCAAATTAATGGCGGTGAATGGGTGAATTTAGGCACGGCACGGCGATTGGTTTTGGACCGTTTGCGCGCCGGCACATATACCATTCGGCTCCGAGCCATAGCTCCAAACGCCCAAGCATGGGGGATGCCAGCCTACCATATCGAGGTGCTCCCGGCCGCGTGGAAGCGTCCCGAATACTGGATGCCCGCCGCCGCCCTTGGCCTTCTGCTGTTGGGGGTAGCTGGCTACATTGGCTGGCGCCGCTTGCGCGATCGACGCGTTTGGCAAAAAGAGCGCGCCCAGCTGGAACGTATGGCGCTTCGGCTCCAGATGAACCCGCATTTCACCTTCAATGCGCTGGAGTCCATTTCGGCCTTTGTGCTGGAAAAGAAGCCTAAAGAAGCCGTGACCTACCTGCACAAATTCTCGCGCCTGATGCGTTACACACTCGAAAACGCAGAGGAGGCCTACGTGACGTTGGAGAAGGAGAAGCAAGCGCTCGAGAACTACATCGCCCTTGAACAAATGCGTTTTGACCACGGCTTCCAATGCGTCTTCCAAGTGGAAGAAGGGCTCGACACCCAGGTGGTGGGCATCCCGCCCATGCTCGTGCAGCCCCTCGTGGAAAACGCCATCCTGCACGGGCTCCGTCCCAAACTCAAAGCCGGCGCCACCGATGCGGTGCTCAAAATTTACATGGGCCATGGCCCCATACCCGACAGCCTCCTGATCCATGTGGAAGACAACGGCGTAGGACGCGAAGCTTCCAAACACCACCGCAGCGGCGACGAGGGGGAAAAGCGTTCCGCCGCAACCCGCATCCTCCAAAGTCGCTTGCAAGCCCTCCAGCAGGAAACAGGAAAGCCCCATTCCGTGGTGGTGGAGGATTTGGATGAAGGAACGCGCGTTTCGCTTGTGCTAGCGATGCACCAAGAATGGAGCGAGAACGACTAACTTGGGTCTATGTCCATTAGCGCCCTTATCCTCGACGACGAAGCGCAGAGCCGTAAAGCCCTGCAAGGAAAACTCAAGCTCTTTTGCCCAGAAGTGCAGCCCGTGCTGGAAGCCTCCACCGTGGACGAGGCCTGGGAGTTGCTGCTGGGCCACAAGCCCCAGATGCTATTTCTGGACATTCATCTCTCCGGTGAGCTGGGCTTTGACCTGTTGGAACGTCTTTCTGCCGATGAGCCCGAATGGAACGGCTCCGTCGTCTTCGTCACGGCCCATGACGCCTATGCCTTGAAAGCGATCAAGTTTTCCGCCATGGATTATCTGCTCAAGCCCGTGGATCCCGAGGAGCTGGTCAAAGCGGTCCGAAAAGTCGAACAGAACTCCGGCAACGCCCAACGCCTCGGCGTCCTCGTCGACCACCTCCAAGAGCGCGAACGCAAGCTCGTCATCGCCTCCAGCGAAGGCATGCACATCGTTCGCATCCAAGACATCCTCCGCTGCGAATCCACCAGCAACTACACCCAATTCTTTCTGCGCGGCGGCAAGAAACTCCTCGCCTCCCGCACCCTCAAAGAATACGAGTCGCTACTCACCCCTCACCACTTTGAACGCATCCACAAATCCCACCTGGTCAACATGGACTGCGTCAAGCGCTACGTCACCTCGGACGGCGGCTACGTGATTCTGGAAGACGACAGCCAAGTCCCCGTCGCCAACCGAAAGAAAGAAACTTTGGTGGCGCGGTTGAAGGCGCTTTAGTGGCTAGAGGGCTAGGGAGCTAGAGGGCTAGGAAGCTTGAGATTGGCAAAATAGCGGGAAAGTCCCAGCGCGCGGCGAAGGTCCGCACCACAGTTCAAGGGTAAAAGAGATTAAGCGTTTAAGGAAAAGCGAATTGCGTCACCCAACAACCAAGCTAACCAACAAACAAAATGTGTGCGCTCTAGCTACAGCGCGAAGCGCGAGCCCTCTAGCCCTCCAGCTACAGGGCGCAGCCCGAGCCCTCTAGCCCCCTACCTTCTTCGCCATTTCCTCCACCTTCGCCTTCATGTCGGCTTTAAAGTCTTGGAGCTTGGCGTACAGCGCGGGATCGCTGCTCCCAAGGATTTGGGTAGCAAGGATGCCGGCGTTGGCGGCGCCATTTAGGGCGACGGTGGCCACGGGCACGCCTTTGGGCATTTGGAGGATGGAGAGGACAGAATCCCAGCCGTCAATCGAATTGCTGCTTTTGACAGGAACGCCGATGACGGGCAAAGACGTTGCGGCGGCGACCATGCCGGGTAGGTGAGCGGCACCGCCAGCACCTGCGATAATGACCTTCAGGCCGCGATCGGCTGCGCTGTGGGCATAGTCCAGCATTTTTTCGGGGGTGCGGTGGGCAGACACGACGGTCATTTCAAAGGCCACACCAAATGCGCTGAGTTGATCAGCGGCTGCTTGCATGACGGGCAAATCGCTTTCGCTGCCCATGATGATTCCTACCATGGGCCAAAGGTAGGTATTTCCCGAATGTGGGGCCTAGGCCTTGACGTGCAGGGCGTCCCGAGCGGCGGCGGCGCGAGCGCGGGCTTCATTGACGGTCGCCCCCACGGCGGTGAGGTGACCCATTTTGCGGAAGGGACGCGTTTGGGATTTGCCGTAAATGTGGAAGGCGGTACCGGGTGTTTGGAGCGCTTGGCCTAAGCCTTCGTAGCGCACAGGTCCGCTAAAACCTTCGGCGCCGACAATGTTGGCCATGACGGCAGGCTGACGCAGGGAGGTGTCGCCAAAGGGGAGCTCGCACATGGCGCGCAGCATCTGCTCAAATTGCGAGGTGCTGCAGCCTTCAATGGTCAAGTGGCCCGAATTGTGCGGGCGGGGTGCCACCTCGTTCACCAGCCAGTGCCCGTCGGTGGTGTAAAAGAGCTCCACCGCAAGTAGGCCAAGGGTGTCAAAGGCTTCGGCTACCTGAACGGCCAGTGCCTCTGCCTGAGCCAAGCTTTCCGCGGGTAGGGAAGCGGGGCAAACCACAAACTCTACTTGGTTGGCGACGGGATGAAATTCCATTTCCACAGGCGGGAAGCAGGCAACGTCACCGGCGGAATTGCGGGCAACGACCACCCCAATTTCGGTAGCAATAGGGACCAAGGATTCGGCGATGCAGATGCCTTCGGACAGGGTGTTGAGGTCGTCCATAGTGCGGACGATGCTGACGCCAAAGCCGTCGTAGCCTCCTTGACCAAGCTTCCAGACGAAGGGCAAGGACTGCTGGCCGGATGTCACGGCGCTGCGAAGGGCGCTGAGGGATTCGTAGCGGGTGAAGTCGGAGGTGGGGAGGCCTTGGGTCGCGTAGAACTCTTTTTGGCGCACCTTGTCTTGAATGACGCGTAGGACGCGGCTGGGGGGGAAGCAGGGGATGCCTTGCTGCTCGAGGGTTTCGAGGGCGTCGGCATTGACGCTTTCAATTTCGATGCCCACCGCAGAGGCGCCTTGGGCAAAGGAGACGACGGTGTCGTAGTCTTGGAAGGAACCGACTTCGAAGCGTTCGGCCCCAAGGCGGCAGGGGGCGTCAGACGAAGGGTCGAGGACGCGGACGCTGATGTCCATTCGGCGCGCTTCCGCCAAGACCATCTTGCCCAATTGACCGCCGCCGAGCAAGGCGACTTGAACGTGGGGATTGGAAAAGGGAGATTCAGCGGCCATGAGCGGGGGGATTCACAAGTTCGACATCCGTTAATGGGTGTACGGCAAAGGTACGGCCCGTCTTCAGCTCCACGCAGGAAAAGCGGGTGCGCCGCTTGGGGCCTTTGGTGAAAATCCGGCCCGATGGCGCTTTAAATAGGCTTCCGGGCGGGAGGGATTCGACGGTTTGGCCGCGTTTGGGGAGGTCTGCCTGGAGGGCTTTGAGCAGGGCGACATCCGCACCGCAGCTGGCTTTGGGCTTGTGCAAGCTTCGCTGAAGGGCAGTCAAAAGGGTAGGTGGGAAGATATCCGGGGTGAGGAAGGGTAGGACCAGCTGGCGGTAGCGCGATTGCCACTCAGGCCCATGGGGGCTGCTGTAGTGGGGGTCCCAGGCATGCACTTGGGCATGGGCAAATTCGTGCAGGAGGGTGATGAGGAAAGCCTCGGGGGAGAGGTCGCGGTTGATGGAAATCTGGCTGGGCTGGCCGGCTTGCCAGCGAAAATCACCCCATTTGCTCTTGCGCGGTGCGGCTAGGCGGATACGCCCCGAATACGCACCAACTAAGCGCTGCAGCCGGGGATGCGCAGCCGCAGGCACCTTGGCTGCCACGACCGCCCAGTTGCTCATGCCGTTGGGCTAGAGGGGCTTAGCGTCGCTTGGCTGCTAAAGTGGGGGCAATTGCATTTTTCACGCGTCCCGCAGGAACAGGCGGCGGCCAAGATGAATAGAAAGAGTCCAATTCGGACCCAGGAGATTTTTGTCCTCATGTCGCCCCGAATTTAGCGTATTTTCGGAGCATGATTTACCGCTTCTTGGATGGCTTGGGTCGCTACTTCCTCTTTCTAGGGGAAGTCTTCCACAAACCCGAGCATTGGCGCGAGTACAGCAAATCGTTCTTCAAGGAAATTGAGCTGCTCATTTTCTCGTCGATTGGCTTGGTGGCGTTTATTTCGGTCTTCATGGGGGCGGTTTTGACGATACAGACCGCCATCAACTTGGGCGACCCCTTTGTGCCCGATAGCTATATCGCGATTGCCGTTCGGGAAGGTATTATTCTGGAATTTGCGCCCACCATTGTGAGCCTGATTTTGGCCGGTAAAGTGGGGTCCAATATTGCCTCCACGCTGGGTACCATGCGCGTCACGGAACAGATGGACGCGCTGCGCGTGATGGGCATCAACCCCGCGTCCTACTTGGTACTTCCCAAACTCTTTGCCTGCTTGATTTTCAACCCCATCCTCATTGTCTTTTCCATGGCTCTAGGATTGGTCGGAGGCTATTATGCGGGCGATCTGCTGGGATTGGTCAATACCGAAATCTACCTCACCGGCTATTTTGACGAGTTTGAACCCTTCTTTGTGGTCTACAGTTTGACCAAAACCTTTGTCTTCGCCTTTATCATTGCCACCGTCAGTAGCTTCTTTGGCTACAACGTGGAAGGGGGCGCGGTTGAAGTGGGAAAGGCGTCCACCAAATCTGTCGTCACGATGTCGTTTAGCATCATTTTGTTCAACTACATCCTAACCGATCTCTTGCTTCAATGATACGCGTCCAAGGTTTACAAAAGTCCTTTGGGGAGCAGCAGGTGCTTCGCGGCATTGACGTGGATTTTTATGAGGGTCAATGCAACTTGATTATCGGATTGTCCGGTTCGGGCAAAACGGTCTTCCTCAAGTCCATTCTAGGCCTGCATTCTACGGACGACGGAAGCATTTCGTTTGACGGCCGAATTCTAGGCGAAATGTCCAAAAAGGAAGTCAAGGCCCTCCGCCAAGAAATGGGCATGGTCTTCCAAGGTTCTGCGCTTTTCAATTCTATGACGATTGAGGACAACGTTCGCTTGCCCCTGGATTTCTTTGCACAAATGACCCCTGAGGAAAAGGCCGAACGCGTTCGCTTCTGTCTGGACCGAGTGCGCATAGCCCCCGAAGCATTTACGAAGACACCGGCGGAACTATCGGGCGGTATGCAAAAACGCGTCGCCATTGCTCGCGCTATCGTACTGAATCCCAAATACCTCTTCTGCGACGAACCCAATTCGGGCCTAGATCCGGAGACGGCGATTGTCATCGACCAGCTGATTCACGAAATCACCCATGAATTTGGCATGACCACCGTGATCAATACGCACGACATGAACTCCGTACTGGAGATTGGCGACCACGTAGTCCTCCTTGAAAAAGGCATGAAAGCCTGGGAAGGCACCATGGACCAAGTACTAGAATCGGACGATTCCGCCGTGGTGGATTATGTGTTCCGAAGCAATCTCTTCAAAAAGGTACGCGCAGCCTTGAAAAAAGCCTAAAAATCCAAGCGCTTAGCTCAATTGGGCCAGCATGGCGTCCATTACTTCTTGACTGTTCCAAGTTTCCTCGATACCGGGCCGCGCCATGATGGTTTGCATGATGGCTTCCTGACGCTTTCCGGCCGCTAACGCATCGGCGTACGGAATGTGCGAGAAGGTTACCTGCGAATACAGGGGCATCCAACGGCCAGGGTACTGGGCACTAAAGGCCGATTCGATCTTTTTTTGGAGGAGGAACTCGGGCTGAGCCGTCAGGTCGCGCATTTCCACAAAGTTGCGCATGGCGAGTTCCGCAATGGCATCGGCATGGGGTTTGCGCTGCGTCGAGAAGACGGGGAAGGCGGCTTCAAAGTCGTCGTTGTGCGCGTCGAGCAGCTCGTCAAACACGCGGCAGTCTTCAAAGCCCGAATTCATGCCCTGCCCATAAAAGGGAACGATAGCATGCGACGCATCGCCGAAGAGCACGGTCTTTCCGCCCACGTTCCACGGGGAGCAGCGGATGATGACCAGGCTGGAAACGGGGTTCTGGCGCCATTGATCCTGAAAGTCAGGCATCAGGGCAAGTGCATCGCCAAACGTCTCGGCAAAGAAGGTTTCTGCCTCCTCCGCCGTTTGGAGTGCATCAAAGCTCAGGGGGCCTTCCATGGGGAAGAAGAGGGTGCAGGTGAAGCTGCCGTCCGGATTGGGGAGGGCGATGAGCATGTGCTTGCCGCGGGGCCAAATGTGCAGGGCTTCGCGTTCGATCTGGTGGCTCCCATTGGCGCCAGGGGGAATGTGCAACTCTTTGTACCCGTGGTCAATGTACTCTTGTTGGTAGTTGAAGCGGTCGCGGCGCTGGAACTGCGCGCGCACCTTGGAAAAAGCGCCATCCGTGGCAAAAACAGCTTCGCCTTGGGAGGTGACGTGGCCGTCTTCGGTGGCAAAGGTGGCCGTACCTCCCTCGACATCGGCATCCACACAGGCATGGCCAAAGTGGACATTCACATGGGGATGGGCTTCCGCGGCCTCGACCATGAGTCGATTCAAACCTCCGCGCGATACCGAGTAAATGGCCTGGTTTTCCTTTCCGTAGGGTTGAAAGCTCAGGTTGCCCGCGACGTCGTGCATGACGCGTCGGTACATCGGGATGGCTTCTTTCCGAACCGCCTCCGCCATGCCCACCTTTTCCAAGGCCGCCCAGCCGCGGTCGCTCAGGGCCAAGTTGATGGAACGCCCTTCCGCCTTGCCCGTCTTGCGGGGGTCGGGGCGGCGTTCGTAGACGTCGACGGCGTAGCCACGTTTGGCCAAATACAAGGACCACAAGGAGCCCACTAAGCCAGCTCCAACGACAGTCACATTTTTCATGCGCTCAAGGATTGACGCAGGATCTGCTCCAAGCGGGCCAGATCGCTGTACGAGTTGTAGAAAGGAATGAAGGCCATGCGGATAGTGCCGGGTTCACGCCAGTCGGCCACCACGCCTTGGGCCACTAGGGCGTCAAAGAAGCTCCGGTCACGCTTTGCAAATTTGACCGAAACCTGGCATCCGCGCTGTGCATCGGCACGAGGAGTTAAGATCTCCAGGGGTTCCTCCAGCTCCACCGAAAGGGCATCCAGCATGGCCATACAACGCCCTGCCAAATCCAAACCTTTAGCGCGGTGCGCGGCCAAATCCACCTGGTCAAAGAGCGCCAACGCGGCCTTTTGCGCCGCCATGCTCAGCACCGGGGCATTGCTGACTTGCCAGGCCTCCGCCGATGCGATGGGTTCAAACGCAGGCCCCATCTTGAAGCGGTTGTCCTTGTTGTGGCCCCACCATCCCGCCAAGCGGTGCACCTCCGCCCCGTGGTGGCGCTCATGCACGTAGAGTCCAGCCGTGCTGCCAGGACCCGAATTCAAGTATTTGTACGAACACCAGGCCGCAAAGTCCACGCCCCAGTCGTGCAGTTGCAGGGGAACATTGCCCATGGCGTGGGCGAGGTCCCAGCCCACGAGGATGCCTTTGGCGCGGGCGGCTGCGGTAATGCGAGCCATGTCGTAGACGCGGCCGGTAAAGTAGTTTACGCCGCCTACCAGCATCGTTTGGACGCGGTCTCCATGCGTTTCGATGGCGGCCAGCAGGTCCTCATCCGTTGGGACACCGTCGCTTCCAGAGCCGCTCACTTCGATGAGTTCTGCCTCCCCATAGCCGTGCTGCTGCAATTGCGAGACGAGGGCATAGCGGTCACTGGGGAAGGCTTTGGCCTCGGCCAAAATACAGGGGCGCTCGGGGGTGGGACGGTAGAAGGAGGCGAGGGCAAAGTGCAAGTTGGCGGTCAAGCTTCCCATGGCGACGACTTCGCTTTCTTTGGCGCCCGTCAACCGAGCAAGCGAAGGCGTTAAAAATTCATGGTAGGGCATCCACGGATTTTTTGCGTGAAAATGCCCCTCGACGCCGAGGTTTTTCCAGTCGTCCAATTCTTGCTGGATGGCGGCGGCGGTCCCTTTGGGCTGAAGTCCTAAAGAGTTGCCGGTCAAGTAGATAACTTCCTGGTTGTTCCAGACGGGTAGGTGGAATTCGGCCCGAAAATGACCCAGTGCATCCTGGGCATCTACCTGTTGGGCGTCGTCACTATGGAAAAAGGCGTTCATAAACCAAAACTTCAGGGCGCAAGGTAGGTTATATGAGAACTAATTTTGTCCTCTCAAACTAGACATCCCCTCGCTATCATGGCAGATTTCGCCGGCCGCCACATCGGTCCCCAGTCCAAAGATTTAGCACACATGCTTGAGGCTGTGGGCGTTGCATCCATCGACGAATTGGTTGCCCAAACCGTCCCCGCCTCCATCCAAAATGAGAAGCCGCTCGATGTCGCTCCGGCCATGACCGAAAGCGATTACCTGCGCCACGCCTACGCCCTGGGTCAGAAGAACAAACTCTTCGCGACCTACATCGGCCAAGGCTACCACCCCGCCGCCCTCCCCGCGGTCATCCAGCGCAACGTTCTCGAAAATCCAGGCTGGTACACGGCCTACACGCCCTACCAAGCAGAAATTGCCCAAGGCCGCCTCGAAGCGCTGCTCAATTACCAGACCATGGTCATTGACCTCACGGGCATGGAAATAGCCAACGCCTCCCTCTTGGACGAGGCCACCGCTGCCGCGGAGGCCATGAGCCTTCTAATGGCTGCACGCAGCCGCGAGCAGCAGAAGCGGGACGCCCACAAATTCTTCGTGGACCGCAACGTATTTGCCCAAACGCAAGCCTTGCTCCAAACCCGCGCCGTCCCCATGGACATCGAACTGGTCGTGGGCGACGCCGAGAGCTTCCAGCCTTCGAGCGATTTCTTTGGCGCCATTATTCAGTACCCCAACGCGGTGGGTCAAATTGAAGACCTCCGCGGCTTTGTAGCTGCCTGCCAAGCGCAGGAAGTGCGCGTAGCCGTCGCCGCCGACCTCCTTTCCCTGACCTTGCTGGCCGAGCCCGGAAGCTGGGGCGCCGACGTCGTCTTGGGCAGCACCCAACGCTTTGGCATTCCCATGGGCTTTGGCGGACCGCACGCCGCTTTCTTTGCCTCTAAAGAAGAGTACAAGCGCTTCATGCCCGGCCGCATCATCGGCCGCACCATCGACACGGACGGCGGCCCCGCCCTCCGCATGGCGCTCCAAACGCGGGAACAGCACATCAAGCGCGACCGCGCCACGTCCAACATTTGTACCTCGCAAGTGCTTCTCGCCGTCATGGCGGGCATGTACGGGGTCTACCACGGTCCCGAGGGCCTCAAGCGCATTGCCACCGGCATCCACCAGAAAGCCACCGGCCTGGCGGCTGCCGTGAAAGCGCTGGGCTACACGCAGCTAAACAGCCAGTTCTTTGACACCTTGCACCTCGAAGGAGATGCCACGCTCAAGGCCGCCGTGAAGCAGGCCACTGAGGCTGCCGAGATCAACGTGGGCTTCAGCGCCAATGGAGTTTTGATTTCGACGAATGAAGTGATGAACGCGGCCGATGCCCAGGCCTTGGTCGATGCGTTGGCAGCGGCGAAGGGGGCGGCTACGGTCACTTTTGCCTTGGGTGAAACGCAGCTCTCCGCCGGATTGGCGCGCAGCACTGCGTATTTGACGCACCCCATCTTCTCGTCGTGCCGTTCGGAAACGGAAATGATGCGCTACATCAAGAAGCTGGAGCGCCGCGACATCGCCCTGAACCATTCGATGATTCCTCTGGGATCTTGCACGATGAAGCTGAATGCGGCGTCCGAAATGCTGCCGCTCAGTTGGCCATCGTTTGGAAATATTCACCCCTTTGCGCCTCTCAACCAGGCCGAAGGCTACCTCGAAGTCATCACCTCGCTCGAGCGTGACCTCGCCGAAGTGACTGGCTTTGACGCAACGACCTTGCAGCCAAACTCAGGTGCGCAAGGCGAGTACTCTGGCCTCTTAGTGATTCGTGCCTACCACCATGCCAATGGGGATTTCCACCGCAAAACGGCCTTGATTCCTTCGTCTGCCCACGGCACCAACCCGGCTTCCGCGGTGATGGCCGGAATGGACGTGGTCGTCGTGGCTTGTGACGAGAAAGGCAACATCGATCTCGACGACTTGCGTGCGAAGGCGGAAACGTATTCGGACACCTTGAGCTGTTTGATGATTACCTATCCGTCTACGCATGGGGTGTACGAGGCCGGAGTGAAAGACGCAACGTCTATCATTCATGCCCATGGCGGCCAAGTCTACATGGACGGTGCCAATATGAATGCGCAGGTGGGATTGACCTCCCCCGGTAACATTGGTGCGGACGTGTGCCACTTGAACCTCCACAAGACCTTTGCCATCCCTCACGGCGGTGGTGGTCCTGGCGTAGGTCCAATCTGTGTGAAGGCCCACTTGGCGCCCTTCTTGCCCACACACCCCACCCACCAAGTAGGGGGCGCACAGGCCATCGGCCCCGTATCAGCGGCTCCCTACGGTTCTGCTTTGGTTCTGCTGATTAGCTACGGCTACATCAAGATGCTCGGTGCCAAAGGTTTAGTAGACAGCACCAAGTACGCTATCCTCAATGCCAATTACATCAAGAGTCGCTTGGAAGGCGCGTATCCCGTACTGTATGCGGGGGAGAAAGGTCGCTGTGCCCACGAAATGATTTTGGACTGCCGTCCGTTCAAACGGGATGCGGCCGTAGAGGTTACGGACATCGCCAAGCGTTTGATGGACTTTGGCTACCACGCGCCTACCGTGAGCTTCCCCGTGGCTGGTACCGTTATGGTCGAGCCTACGGAATCAGAATCTCTGGCCGAACTCGATCGCTTCTGCGACGCCATGCTTACCATCAAGGCGGAAATCGACCAGATTGCTGCGGGCACGCTACCCAAGGACAACAACCCCTTGAAGAACGCGCCTCACACCTTGGCTTTGGTGGCCAACGACACCTGGGACATGCCGTATTCACGTCAAGTGGCGGCCTTCCCCTTGGCGGAATTGGCCGAGAATAAGTTCTGGCCCGCTGTGCGCCGCGTCGACGACGCTTACGGGGACCGAAACCTCGTTTGCACATGCGCGCCCATCGAAGCCTATTCGGCGTGAAGAACTTCGCGGTTTCTATCGTAATATTGAAACTTCACAAAAACAATCCATCTCAAGCATGAAAAAACTTACGCTTTTCGCCGCTGCTGCCGCCCTTTCTGTGGCTGCATTCGGTCAGAATGTGGAGCGTACGGCCCCCAACGTTCGCATGAACGAAGATGCGCCTGTGCGTCACCTCAATCCTGCTCAGTTGGCGGCTTTCTACGGCGCTGAAACGCCCGTTTGGTCGCAAGACTTCGCCAACGGCATTCCTACCACCTGGTTGAACTACGGTACCGCTAACGGTACGTCTGATCCTGACGCCAAGTGGGAGTACCGTGGCCCCAGCACGACCCCCAACAATACGGTGGGTTCACGCGGTGCCTACTTGTCTTCGCAAACTCCTATCGCCTCTGCGACCGCTTCGAATGGTTTCGTAGTATTCGATTCTGACTTCTTGGACAACGCAGGTATCGCCGGCAACTTCGGCAACGGTATTGCTGCAGCTCCTCACGTAGCTGAATTGATAACGGAGTCCATCAACTTGTCTAGCTACTCTGTAGTAGACTTGATCTTCACCCAGTACTACCGCCGTTTCGCCGGTCCAGGTGGCTCACAAGCGGTTCCTGCTACCTATGTGGATTTCTCTACAGATGGCGGTACTACATGGGGCAATTCTGTGACCTTGAACAGTGGTGTGTCTGTGAACAGCTCAACGTCTACGAGCGACGTCGTTGTTATTCAAGCGGGTAGCTACATCGGTGGTCAATCCAACGTGAAGATCCGTTTCCGTTTTGACGGTGACTACTACTTCTGGAACATCGACGACATCTCTATCGTGAATACGCCTCCTAACCGTTTGGCTTTCACCGATTGGCAAGGTGCTCCTGCTCAGGACATCATCTTCGGCCCAGGCGCTTCTGGTTCTGCCAAGATGGGTATCCAAACGTTGAAGCAGGCACGTGGTGTAACCTTTGACTGTAACGCCATCAACTCAGGTACCAACGCTCAAACCAACGTGAAGCTTCAAATGAAGATTTACGACGGCACGACCTTGGTTCAGACCATCAACTCTGCTACTATCTCTAGCTTGCCTGCTGGCGACACGGCCAACTACAACTCTTTGAACACGTATGCAACGGCTTGGACGCCTTCTGCAAACGGTGCGTACAGCGTTGTTTACGGACTGTTGTCGGACTCTGTGTCTGTCTACTCTGACACGACCACGATGTACGTGAACGACTCTTTGATGTCCATGGACTTCAACAGCTGGGACAACAGCATCGGTGCTTCTACCAACTCTACGCAGTGGGGTGACGGTGCCCAAATGTGTAACCGCCACGACCTCGTAGACGACGAAATGCTCTTCGGTGCCAAGGTATACTTGAGCTCTTTGGCCGAGTCAGGGGCCATTCTGGAATTGTCTGTTTACGACTCTTCTGCCTTCTTGGGCAACAACGGTGGCTGGGATGCCAACAAGTTGGTCGCCTACGGTCAGAAAGTATTGACCGGTGCGGATACCGCTCAAGGCTTTGTGCGCTTCGACTTCACCGACCCCAACACGGGCCGCGGTGTAGACTTGCAGCTCTCCAAGGGTGCCTACTTCTACAACTTGACGATGTACAACAACCAAGGTGCTAATTACCTTACCATTCGCAACGACCAAACGTGGGCGAAAACAGGCGGCACCGGTTACATGTACTTGGCCGCTTTGGGTAGCTGGTACTCGGGTTACTCGGGTTCCAAGAGCTTTAACAACCTTTGGATCCGTGGCATCCACTGCCCCGCGACCTCTGCTGCTGCCTGTATGGGCATCGGTGTGGACGAAGAGGCTATGGAGCAAATCGTTCTGTCTCCCAACCCTGCTTCTGAGTTCATCAACTTGGACTTCGGTATGGCTGTAGGCGACTACAACGTAGCTATCGTAGACTTGACCGGTAAGGTGATGAAGTCTGAGGTAGTTCGCGCTGACGCTAACGTATCTATCTTCATCGGTGACCTCAACGCTGGCATGTACATGGTACGTGTTCAGAAGGGCAACGATGTGAAGACCATGAAGTTGTCTGTACTCTAAGTAGTTCAGTCCTCCGAAAAAGGAAGCGGCCCGGGAACGGGCCGCTTTTTTTTGTGCCCTTTGCGCCCATTGCGCCGGTGGCGCAGTTTGGGGTGCGCCGGTGGCGCGTGTGGGAGTTTGGGGGCTAGGGTGCGCCGGTGGCGAGCGCCTGCGGCGAGCGCCTTTGGCGCAGTTTGGGGGTTTGGGAGTTTGGGGGCTAGGGTGCGCCCTGCACCTTTACTTCAGCGTCTTCAGCAGGGAAGCGCGGCCAATTTTGGCGGAAATGAAATCCTTCTCCAACGACCAGCCGCGAGCGGGGCTGTATTCTCGGCCGTAGAAAATGATTTGAAGGTGAAGCTTGTTCCAGAGTTCGCGTGGGAAGAGGGCTTTGGCGTCTTTTTCGGTCTGTTCCACACTTTTACCGTTCGTCAGACCCCAACGGTACATCAAACGGTGAATGTGCGTGTCCACCGGAAATGCGGGGACCCCAAAGGCTTGGCTCATGACCACACTAGCCGTCTTATGCCCAACCGCGGGCATGGCCTCCAGAGCTTCAAAGCTTTGCGGCACCTCACCTCCGTGCAGTTCCAAAATCATCTTGGAAAACTGATGGATGCCCTTGGACTTCATCGGGGTAAGACCGCATGGCCGAATGATTTCGGCAATCTCTTCCACGCTGAGGGCCGCCATCGCTTGAGGCGTTCGGGCCTTGGCAAAAAGGGTAGGGGTGACCGTATTCACGCGCGCATCCGTACACTGGGCCGAAAGCACCACCGCAACCAGCAGCGTAAACGCATCTTCATGGTCCAAAGGGATCGGCGTTTCGGGATAGAGTCGCTCAAGTTCCTCAATGACGTAGGCGGCTTTTTCTTTTTTGGTCATGGGAACAAAGGAAACGGCTACGTCGTTTAGATTGCAAGAAATTTCTCACTTCATTCAAACAGATATGACTCATTTAAAGGTGGGCGACCCCGCTCCTGACTTTTCCGGACTCGATCAACACGGCAACGCGATCTCAAAAGCAGACTTTGCCGGCAAGAAAATCGTTCTCTACTTCTATCCCAAGGATGACACCCCCGGGTGCACGGCAGAGGCCTGTTCCTTCCGGGACGGCTATCAGGATCTGCTGAATGCCGGCTATGCTATTGTGGGCGTTTCGCCCGATTCGGTGAAGAAGCACGCCAAATTTGTGGACAAGTACAGCTTGCCTTTCCCCTTGATCGCGGATGAGGACCGAAAAGTTATAGATGCCTACGGCGTTTGGGGCCGAAAGAAATTCATGGGCCGCGAGTACGACGGCGTGTACCGCGAGACCTTCGTCATTGGCACGGACGGCGCGTTGGAGCGCATTTTAGAGAAAGTCGACACCAAGGACAGCGCCGGCCAAATCCTCAACGGCTAAACTTTTCAACAGGACCGCTTTTAGGACCCGTTTTTAGTCGCTTAGATGCGTTTTGCATCGGGTAAGCTGGAACGGGTTTCCTACATTTGAGGAACGATCTGCGGATCCCATTTTCACACTTTTAACGTCTTAATACCGATCGCTCATGAGCTCAGATAAAGAAGCCAAATTGAAAGCCCTCAAGCTTACTATGGATAAACTGGACAAAACCTATGGAAAAGGGGCTGTCATGCGCATGGGCGACGACGCAGTAGAAGAGGTGGAAGTGATTCCTTCGGGCTCTTTGGGCTTGGATGTGGCCCTCGGTATCGGTGGCTATCCTCGCGGTCGTGTTATTGAGATTTACGGACCCGAATCTTCGGGTAAGACCACCCTCACCCTCCACGCCATCGCGGAAGCGCAGAAAGCAGGGGGTATCGCTGCCTTCATTGATGCAGAGCACGCGTTTGACCGTTTTTACGCAGAGAAATTGGGTGTGAATACAGAGGATCTGATCATCTCTCAGCCGGACAACGGAGAGCAGGCTCTGGAAATTGCCGACAACTTGATACGTTCGGGCGCCATTGACCTCATTGTTATTGACTCGGTAGCTGCCTTGACCCCAAAGGCAGAGATCGAAGGAGATATGGGCGACAGCAAAGTGGGCCTCCATGCGCGCTTGATGTCCCAAGCATTGCGCAAATTGACTGGAACGATCGCCAAGACCAATTGTACCTGCATTTTCATCAACCAATTGCGTGAAAAGATTGGGGTGATGTTTGGCAATCCTGAGACTACCACGGGTGGTAATGCGTTGAAGTTTTATGCTTCCGTGCGTTTGGACATCCGTCGTTCTACGCAAATCAAAGACGGTGAGAACGTAATAGGTAATCGCACCAAGGTTAAGGTGGTTAAAAACAAAGTAGCGCCCCCATTCCGTGTGGCGGAATTTGATATTCTATATGGAGAAGGCGTTTCCAAGATGGGCGAAATCATTGATCTCGGTACCCAGTATGAAGTCATTCAAAAAAGCGGCAGCTGGTTTAGCTATGATGGTACCAAACTCGGACAAGGTAGGGAAGGCGTGAAAAGCGTTTTGCGCGACAACCCGGATTTAGCAGATGAGATTGAGCAGAAGATCGTCGCAACCCTCCAGAATGGCTAAGCACTTTTTGTGGATAGGCCTTCTGCTAGCGAACGTAGCCTGTACCTCGGGTAGTCCAGAGCTGGAGACGGCCGTTGAGGCAGCTGCAGTGGATGCCGATAGCCTGAATGCCTACTTGGCTGAACATCCCAATGATGTATTTGCGCTGAGCCTTCGTGCACGCCGCTACATGGACGGAGCCAACCTGCCCTATGCCTTAGCGGATGCTCTAGCCATTTTGGAATTGGACTCTACCCACCACGACGGCTGGTTGATGTATGGCGAAGTGCAGTACCTGACCAATCAGTCTCGTGTGGCACGCGATGCCTGGCAGCGCTGTATTGCTGAACATCCTTCGGAAACCGAATGCCGACTGAAATTGGCCGAACTCTACTCCATGGTGATGGAATACGACAAGAGTTTGGAACTCATCAATAAAGTCATTGAGCTAAGTCCCAATGAAGCCACCGCTTACTTCATCAAAGGTTTGAATATTCGCGATAGCAAAGGAGATACAGCCATGGCACTCTCCTACATCCAGAAGGCCATTGACCTCGACAACGAATATGTCGCCGCCATCGACATGGCGGGTGTAATGACAGCCGCCAAGGGAGATCCTTTAGCGTTGAGCTATTACAATCGCTTGCTAGAATTACAGCCTGATAATGCCCGTACCTACTACAAAATGGGCATGTACCACTTGGGTGTGGGGAACTACAACGGCGCTATTGAAGCTTTTACCAAATGCACGCAGTTGGACCCTACGGACGCGGAAGCCTTCTACAACCTGGGCTACATCCATTTGGAATTGAGCATGCTGAGTGAGGCACGCAAGCATTTCACCTCATCCATTCAAGCGCGTGAGATCAACTACCGAGCGTACTACGGTCGGGCTTTCTGTTGGGAACGCGGTGGCGATGCGGCCAATGCGGAAAAGGATTACCGGCAGGCACTCACCCTCAACCCGCAGCACGGCCCCTCTCGAGAGGGCCTCAACCGTGTAATCAAACAACAAAAATGATGCGTAGGCTTGCGTTTTTCGGCTTTTTTGGCCTGTTAACCCTAGCTTGTTCAACTTCCGAATCCATGCTGGAACCCAAAGCCATTCAAAAAGCCCATGCCATGGAGATGCATGGGGATGTTCGTCAAGACCCCTATTACTGGCTCAACGAACGTGAAAACCCGGAGGTAATCGCTTACCTGGAGGAAGAAAACCGCTACCGCGAAACCGGTATGGAAGGCTTGAGTGCTCTCGAGTCTGAGCTCTTTGAGGAAATGAAGAGTCGCCTGAACCCGGACGATGCAAGCGTACCGGTACAAATGGACGGTTATTGGTACCAAACGCGTTTTGAGAAAGGCCTAGAGTACCCCAAGTACTACCGACGCCAAGGCAGTATGGATGCGGAAGAAGTATGCATTTTGGATGTCAATGCCTTAGCGGAAGGTCAAGCCTATTGCCAGGTTTCGGGCATTCACCTCACTGCGGACCATCAGCGCATGGCCTACGGCGTGGACTTTGTCAGCCGTCGATTGTACACCTTGCGCTTTATAGACTTAGCCACCCAAACGACCTGGGACTACGAAGTGCCGGGAACCTCTGGAGGATTTGCCTGGGCCGCAGACGGAGAAACCTTTTTCTATGCCACTAAGGACAGCGTCACGCTGCGCGTCGATAAAATTTGGCGCCAAAAGCTGGGAAGCAGCACTGAACCAGAACTGGTCTACCACGAGAAAGATGAGACGTTCTCCTGCGGGGTCTACCGCTCCAAGTCGAAGCGCTTCATTCACATCGCCACGGGTGCGACGGATGTGGATGAGCTATGGTACCTGGAATCAGATGAGCCAACGGGGGCCTTTCAGGTACTCCGCCCACGCGAAATGGGGGTAGAATACGGGGCAAGCCACTTTGGCGATAGCTGGTACATCCGAAGCAACATCGACGGCCGTAAGAACTATGCCCTCTTCAAAGCGCCAATCGAGCAACCTACCTCTTGGACCCCCGTTTTGGAGCACCGTTCGGATGTCCTGCTGGAAGGCATGGAGCTGTTCAAAGACTACATGGTCACAGAGGAACGCACGAAAGGATTGGTTCGCCTGGTGGTGCGACCTTGGGATGGTTCGGCGCCGTTTGAAATTGATCAGCCCGAAGAGACGTATACGCTCTACGCAGGGAGCAACCCTACGGAAGACACGGAGTGGATGCGCTACGGCTATACCTCTTTGGTGACGCCCGCTTCTACCTACGAGTACAACATGCGCACCGGGGAACGTCGCTTGCTGAAGCAGCAGGAGGTGATGGGCGGCTACGATGCCAGTCAATTTGTGACCAAACGCTACTGGGCTACCGCTCCAGATGGCACACAAATCCCCATTTCGTGGGTAGGCCCCGCCGACGCCGTGGACCGCGCCGTGCCCACGTTGCTTTACGGCTACGGGTCCTACGGCATCACCATTGATCCTACGTTTTCCATAGCGCGTTTGAGTCTTTTGGACCGAGGAATGGCCTATGCCATTGCGCACATTCGTGGCGGCGAGTACCTCGGCCGCGAGTGGTACGAGCATGGCCGCATGGAGCACAAGATGAACAGCTTCACGGACTTTATTGCCTGCGGGGAGTTCCTTAAATCTTCAGGCCATGCAGATCAGCTCTACGCGATGGGGGGCTCGGCCGGCGGTCTATTGATGGGCGCGGTGATCAACCTACGGCCGGATCTCTGGTCCGGGGTAATTGCTGCGGTACCCTTTGTCGATGTGGTTACCACTATGCTCGACGAGAGCATTCCCTTGACCACGGGCGAGTACAACGAATGGGGCAATCCCAACGAGGAAGCGGCTTACTTCCGCATGAAGAGCTATTCTCCGTACGATAATGTAGCCGCCATGGATTATCCGCCCTTGCTCATCACCACGGGCTTGCACGACAGTCAGGTTCAGTACTGGGAGCCCGCAAAGTGGATTGCGCGTTTGCGAGAACTCCGCAGCAACAAAGCGCCGCTCTTCATGTACTGCAACATGGACACCGGCCATGGCGGCGCCTCCGGCCGGTACGAAGCCTACAAGGAAACAGCCATGGAGTACGCCTTTTTCTTGGGCCTACTCAACGGCAGCCTTTGAGATTAAGCGAGTTTAAGGACCTCCCACACCCGCTGGCTTGCGCCGCGGTGCTGCGCGATGAATGCGAGGGCTTTTTCCTTTTCACTTTGGAGGAGCGCAGGCTTTTCAAGGCGCTCCTTGAGCCAGGCTGCTAGATCTGCGGGTTGGGCATTTTTGGGAAGCAAGGTTACGGGCGCTTCGGGATGTTGCGCCTCCCAATGCCCTTCCACGTTGGGTCCGCAAGCCACGGGTAGACCATGCGCCAGCGCTTCCAAGATGTTGTGCAGTCCAGGTCCAAAGGCCCCGCCGACCAGCGCCAGATCGCCGCAGGCATAGAGCGCAGCTAAATCCCCAAGGGTATCTACAAGTAAAACGCGCGCCTCTTCCTTGACGGTGAGGGATAGCTGCTCAAATTCGGACCAACGAATAGCGGGGACGGGCAAGCGCGCAGCAATTTCGGCGGTTCGCGAGATGGCGTGAGGCGCAAGGATGACTTTGAGTTCGGGGAAGCGCAGGAGCAGCGGAAGAAGCAGGTCTTCCTCGGGTTTCCAGGAGCTGCCCAACACGAGTACGGGTCGAAAATCCGTGAAGGTCTCCACCCCAGCTGGGGCTGGGCGCTGCCCGACCTGATCAAAGCGGCCGTCGCCGGAAAGCTGTCCATTGGCATAGCCGGCGCGGGTCCAACGCTCAAGACTTTCGGAGGTCTGGTGAAACACATGGGCTGCCCCTGTCCACATGGGGCGTTCCAAGGGGTTCCAGGCCCAGAGACGGGAAGCTCGGGGTTTCACCTCGGCAAAAGCCACAGAGTAGGGGATGCCTACGCGGCGCAATTCAGAGGTCATCATAGGCCAGAGGTCGTACTTCATGAAGAGGACCTGCTTCGGCTGGGTACGCGCTAAAAACGACCGGACGGCTTTGGGGCGGTCCAGGGGGGCGAAGGCAAAATGCGCGTGTTCCCTTTGAGCGATTTCCGCGCCAGATGTTGAAAAGAACGAAAGAAGCACCCTCAAGCCCTCTTGCTCCGCCAGTGTCAGAAGGGGCTTCGCCATGAGGTATTCCCCCAGGGAAGCCGCGTGTATCCATAGATCAAAGGGGCCTTCCGGAACAACCTGCTGGCGACGCACGGACAGCATGGCTCGGGCCTTTCGATGCCCCTCTGCAGCGGCGCCTCGAAGGGCTCCCACATAGAGCGCTCCGGGTAGGGCCTTCATCAGTAGTAGTATCGGATAGCGGATTTTTCTTGAAGCATGGGGAGCACCCAGGTGGTCCGAATTCCCCAGCCCATATCCCATTTGGGTTCTTTTTGGTAGCCGCCCAAGGTGAAGGAATAGCCGCGAACCGCTTCGGTCCATCCTTGAAATGCCACCAAGCTCACTTGAAAATGAGGCGCTACTCGGCCCAAATGCATAAAGCCAATCTCCTCGGAGAGGTAGGGTCCGCGCTTGAGCTCGTCTAGGCCCAGCGTGTAAGGTTCGGACAGCATGGGGATACCCCCGCTGCTCAAGAAGGCCATTTTGTGCTGCATGATGCCGCCGTGCAGCTTCCAATACCAGGTGCTTTTGGCGGAACCTGATTCGGTCAAGGCATAGCGTTGCCCGATGTGCGCACCAATTTGCCAGCCGCGCATTTCCACGCGCAAATTGCCGTAGCTCCCGTCGTTGGCGAGGATTTCGCCTTCGGGGGTCAGGAGAAAATTCACCACGGAGGCCAAATCCTTCACTTGGCTGCTGTACAGGGCACCCGCATCGATCCCAAAGAGCGTCTTGCCATTGAGCAGGCTGTAGCTGGTTTGGACGTCAAGCAATCCGCCGTAGCGACGGCTCCAAAAACCGCTGGGTTGGTAGCCTCCTAAACCCACTTGAATCAACCCTCCGCGCTGGTCCGCGACGGTGGTAGGGACGGGGGTAGAACGGCGTGGGCGCACCACGGTAGTGCTCTGAGCCTGGAGGGATCCAGCCCAAAGACCGAGAAAGGCGATGCATACCAAGGATAAATTGCGCATGTTGCGAAGGTAGAACGCAGAATCCATCCGTGGATTGCGTAGGAAAAGGGGTATTTTTGTGGGAAAGCGACTCCACACCAAGTATGTCCACTCACTCAAAGCCTTCAAAGCCGATTCCCATGGTGGACTTGGCGGGTCAATACGCCAAGATTCAGCCCGAACTCGATGCGGCCCTTTTGGCGGCCGTTCGGGGAGGCGCCTACATTCAAGGCCCCGAAGTCAAGGCCTTTGCGCAGGAGCTGTCGGACTACCTCGGCGGGGCGCATGTTATTCCATGTGCCAACGGCACGGATGCCTTGCAACTCGCCTTGATGGCCTTGGACCTCCAACCCGGGGATGAGGTGATTACCGCCACCTTCACCTATGTGGCTACGGCGGAGGTAATTGCGTTGCTCGGTTTGACACCAGTGCTGGTGGACGTTCGGCCGGATACCTTCTCCTTGGATTTGGAGCAGGTTCGGGCGGCTATCGGACCCAAGACCAAAGCCATCGTCCCCGTGCACCTCTACGGACAAGCGGCCGACATGGAAGATCTGCTCGCGCTTGCAAAGCAGCACGACCTTGCAGTGGTCGAAGACTGCGCTCAAGCCATAGGGGCGGTCTACACCTTTAGCGACGGACGCCAGGCGCAGGTGGGCACCCTGGGCACCATAGGCTGCACCAGCTTCTTCCCGTCCAAAAACCTAGGATGCATGGGCGATGGGGGAGCGGTTTACACCCAGGACGCTGCTCTGGCCGAGCGCATCCGCATGATGGCCAACCACGGCCAAAAAGTGAAGTACCGCCACGACGTCATCGGCTGCAATAGCCGCCTAGATACCCTGCAGGCGGCCATCCTGCGGGTGAAGCTGCCGCATTTGGACGCCTACATTCAGGCACGCCAGGAAGCAGCAGCCTACTACGATGCAGGCTTGGGCCAGCTGGAAAGGGTGGTGATTCCCGCGCGCAATCCCGCTTCCACGCATGTCTTCCACCAGTACACGCTGCAGGTGAAGAACGGCCAACGCGATGCGCTCAAGGCCCACCTCGAAGCGGCGGGCATTCCCTCCATGATCTACTATCCCTGGCCTTTGCATGAACAACCGGCTTTTGCCAGTGACCGCTACCCACAGGGCGCTTTCCCTGTGGCTGAACAACTTTGTCATGAGGTGCTGAGTTTGCCCATGCACACGGAGTTGACAGAGGACATTCAAGAGTATATTATTCAAACCATCCAAACCTTTTTCCAATCATGAAAATTACCGTTGTAGGAACCGGCTACGTGGGCCTTGTTACAGGC
>JAYQOY010000021.1:0-23058 GCA_038145075.1 Schleiferiaceae bacterium
CGGGAATTTCTGTAAATCTGTAGCGCTCTAGCCCTCTAGCCCCAACGAAGCCCACCCCTTTGTATCTTCGCCTTCCTATGAAAAAGATTCTCGTTCTCTTAGTCGCGTTGACGCTCGCTATGCCGACGACAACGTTGCATGCCGGTGAGGGCATGTGGATTCCTTTGTTGATGAAAAAACTCAACTACAAGGACATGAAGAAGGCTGGCTTGAAGTTGTCAGCGAAAGACTTGTACGACGTGAACCACGGTTCTTTGAAGGATGCGATTGTATCGTTCGGCGGATTTTGTACCGGCGAAGTCATCTCTTCGGAAGGCCTGTTGTTGACGAACCACCACTGTGGCTACGATGCGATTCAGAAGCATTCCACGGTGGAGAACAACTACTTAGCGGATGGTTTTTGGGCCATGACGCGTGCGGAAGAGCTTCCCAATCCTGGCCTCTTTGTCAACTTTTTGGTCCGAATTGAAGACGTCACCAAGGACATGAACAAGGTGCTTAAGGACGACATGTCTGAGGCAGAGCGCGCAGCGGCTGTGGCTGAAAAAGCCAAAGAGTTGATTGCCAAGGCTACGGAAGGCACGGAATACGATGCCGACGTCGAGTCTTTTTACCACGGCAACGAGTTTTACCTGTTTGTCTACCACAAGTTTAACGACGTTCGTTTGGTGGGTGCGCCCCCCAGCAGCGTGGGTAAGTACGGGGGTGATACGGACAACTGGATGTGGCCTCGCCACACCGGGGACTTCTCCATGTTCCGCGTGTACATGGGCAAGGACGGAAAAGGTTCGGACTACAGTGCGGACAACGTGCCCTTGCAGCCTAAGCACCACTTGCCTATCAGCATGAAGGGGGTGAACGATGGCGATTTTGCGATGGTCTGGGGCTACCCTGGCAGCACCGACCGCTACCTTTCGAGCTGGGGCGTTCAGCAGGCCATTGACATTTACAACCCTACGGTGGTAGCGATTCGCGACGTAAAGCTGGCGGTTATGCGTGGCTACATGGAAGGGGATCCCGCATTGAACATTCTTTTGGCGTCTAGCTACGCCCAAACGGCAAATTATTGGAAGTACTACATCGGCCAGACCGAGCAGCTGGTCAACAACCACGTGTACGACAAGAAGGCCAACCTCGAGGCGCAGTTTGCGGCCTGGGTAGCGGCTGACCCTAAACGTCAAGCCAAGTACGGTGAGACGTTGAAGCTCATGCAGACCTACTACCGCGCCACGGACCCCACGGTGAAGAACCAGGTCTATTTGATGGAGGCGGTCATTCGCGGTCCTTCGGCCGTCTTGTTTGCCTACCGCACGGCGCGCGCCTTGGAGCGTGGCATCGCCAATCCAGAGATGATGGGCAAGATGATGCCTGCGATTCAAGATCAGGCAAACGGCCATTTTGCCGAATTCCACGCCGAGAGCGACCGCGACTTGATGGCTGCACTTTGGGCGATGTATGCTAAGAATATTTCGGTGGACCAACAGCCTCGCTTCATCAAGAATGTGGGCGAAGTAGGCGGCGATTTCAAAGCCTACGCGGACCACATCTACGCCACGTCGATTTACATGAACGAGGAGCGCTTCAAGGCCTTCTTGGCCAATCCCGACAGCGCCACCTTGGCGAACGATCCTTTGACCAAAGTGGCCAACGATTTCCGTGAGGCCTACTTCGGCGGTCAAGACCCTGAATTGGCCGAAATGGAGGGCAAAGCCTACCGTTTGTGGACCGCCGGTGTGCGCGAAATGTTGCCCAACGAAGATTGGTCTCCAGATGCCAACAGCACGATGCGTATGACGTTCGGTAAGGTGGGTTCTTACGAGCCTAAGGATGGCGTGACCTACAACTACTACACGACGTTGGACGGCGTGATGCAGAAGGAAGATGCGACCAACCCGGAGTTTGAGGTGCCCCAGCGTTTGAAGGATTTATACAACGCTAAGGACTACGGTCAGTACGCGGACGCCAACGGCAAATTGCCCGTAGGCTTGATCACGGACAACGACATCACGGGCGGTAACTCTGGCTCTCCTTTGATCAACGGCAAGGGTGAGTTGATCGGTGTGGCCTTTGACGGCAACTGGGAGGCGATGTCTGGCGACATCTTCTTTGAGGACGAACTTCAGCGCACCATCAGCGTGGACATTCGCTACGTCTTGTTCATTGTGGACAAGTACGCAGGCGCTCGTCACTTGGTGGATGAGATGACCCTGCACTTCTAAGAAGCGTTCAACGATTCTTTGCAAGAAAAAGCGGTCCTCCGGAAACGGGGGGCCGTTTTTTTTGCTCCCCGGACACACGGAATTTACCTTAGAGTCGTTATACCCCCGCACACCAAACTTTTAACGCATGCTCCACCTTGGACCAAAGGGCCTGGAAGAGGCCTACCAAAGCAACCCTGAACAGTTTAAATCGGACTTTCAGGCCGCGGGCCTCACCCGCTCCAAAGACCCCCTCGCTCTAGCCTGGACCTACCGCTTGGGCCTTGAACCCGAAACGGCAGCCACGCCCACCTTGGGCAACGGCACGCTCTGGTTTACCATTGCTATGACCTTTGCGGCCTTTTTCTTTTTCCGTATCCCAGATAATGGGTTCATCTCCAATGAGTGGTTCCTTCCCTACATCGCTCCTGTTTTCTTGGTGCCTTTGATGGCCTACCACACGACGGTGCAGAAGGCCTGGGTCAGCATGCGCGCTTTCTGGTCTTTGGTTCTAGGCTTGCTCGCCTTGAACGTGGTTGCTGACGTCTACTGGGGCGTTTGGGACTATCCCAGCTACGAATGGGTGCACAACCCAGAAACGGGTCAGCAAGTCTATCAAATTCTGGAGGACCCCTTTGCCTTGGCGCGCCAAACGCAAGCGCTCTTCCAAATCCACCTTCCGCTCCTGCTCTGGGGCCTATTGGGCTTCTTGTACACCAAACTTTACGTGGGCGAAGCGCGGGTGGACTTTGTGCGGCATTCGGTCCAAGTGGGCCTCTTCGCCTTTATTGTTGGCCTCGCTGGAGGCGCGCTTATGGGCTTGACGGCCGGCCTGCTTAGCCTTTTGGACTTCCCCGAATCCTTCTTTGAAAACCTCGCCATTTGGGGACTTTGCGGCCTTCCCTTCTTTGGCCACTACCTCTGGGTGACCAACAAGCAAGTGCTGGAAAAAATTCTTCCCACTTTGGCGCGCATTTTCATCCCCTTGTTCCTCCTAGTCGTGGCCATCTTCCTGGTCACCTACGTGGGCCAAGGCATCGAGGAGCTTCGCAGCAACCGAGAGCAGCTCTTCATCTTCAACCTCTTGCTCATTTTGGTGATTGGCTTGGTCATGATGCACTACGCCTTTGACGAGGACAAGCATCCGGCGATCACCTTTGGGGTGGGGGCTTTGGTGGCTTTGACCTTGGTGGCGGACGGCATTGGGCTTTGGGCCATTGGGTCCCGAATGCTCGACTACGGCCTCACGCCCAACCGCATCACCGTGCTCTTTGGGAACCTGATTTTTGCCGTGGCCTTAACGGGCGTTCTTGTGGCCATCCTGCGCGCCAAGAACGGAGCGGCAGCGCCGGTACGAAGTGTATTGAACACCATGCTGCCCGTTTTTGTAGGATGGACCTTGGTGGTGGTTCTGGTCTTCCCCGCCCTGTATGGACGCTACGACCATGCGGCGAGAGAGGCCTTTATCAAAGAGCATCCTACTAAGAGCTTTTCTTCCTCCGATGTGTCGGAAGTTACCGTCGACGAAGTAGAGCCTGCCATCGCGACAGAATCGGACGAGGAATAAGGGCGCTTGCGAAAAACTTAGGAGAGCTTCTTCAAGGCGGCCTGGAGCTCCGCGTCGCTCTTGAAGCTCAATGTGATGGTACCGCTGCCGTTGGCTTTCTGGACCACTTTGGCGGGCAATCCCGTTTTCTGCTGAAGCGCAGCCGCGGCGGGGTGCGCTGTGGGGGCTGCAGTGGGCGCCGCTTTCGGGGCTGAGAGTCCGCGAACCGCGGATTCAAGCTGACGAACAGACCAGGCACCTTTGACGCATTGGCTGTAAAGGTGGTCGCGCACGGAATCGTCGGAGATGCCGACCAAGGCGCGCGCATGGCCCATAGAAATTTCACGGTCGCGCAGACCCGCTTGAATCAGCGGAGAAAGCTTGAGGAGCCCGACGTAGTTGGCGACCGTGGAGCGTTCTTTGCCGACGCGTTCGGACACCTGCTGTTGGGTCATGTCGCATTCCTCCATCAAGCGCGAATAGGAGAGGGCCACCTCGATGGCGTCCAAATCGCGGCGTTGAATATTTTCCACCAAGGCCATTTCCAGCATTTCCTGGTCGTTGGCCAGGCGCACATAGACGGGCACAACCTCTAATCCGGCGAGCTGGGCCGCGCGAAAACGGCGTTCCCCCGAGATGATTTGGTACTTGCCGGGGCGCAAGCGGCGAACCGTAATCGGTTGCACAATGCCCAAGGCGGCAATGGAGGTGGCCAATTCTTGCAAATGCTCGGGCTCAAAGTGCACGCGCGGCTGCTTGGGATTGGCTTCAATGTCCCCAATGGCGACCTCAAAAATGCCACTGACCACTTCTTTGGCGCCGGCGTCTTGGCCAGTCGTTGCAGTGTTGGTCTGGAGGAGGGCAGAAAGGCCTCGTCCCATGGCGGGTCGTTTGGGTGTTGACATGCCTCAAATATCGGAATTCTGCAGAGGCTTTTTGGAAAGATTTTTAGGTGGAACCGCAGGCGTACCTTTGCCGTTCTATAGCTATGAAGGACATTCGGAATTTCTGCATCATTGCGCACATCGACCACGGAAAAAGCACCCTGGCCGATCGCCTTTTGGACGCCACCCAGACGGTGAGCGCTCGCGAGCAAAAGGAGCAGCTCTTGGACAATATGGATTTGGAACGAGAGCGCGGTATCACCATCAAGAGCCATGCGATCCAGATGGACTATGCCCTCAACGGCGAAAAATACCGTTTGAACCTGATTGACACTCCGGGACACGTCGACTTCAGCTACGAAGTGTCGCGCAGCATTTCTGCCTGTGAAGGCGCCTTGCTGGTCGTGGATGCGGCGCAAGGCATTCAGGCACAGACCATTTCCAATTTGTATTTGGCCATTGAGCACGACTTGGAAATCATTCCGGTCATGAATAAAATCGACCTGCCTTCCGCCAATCCAGAGGAGGTAGCGGACCAAATTATCGACCTCATCGGCTGCAAGCGCGAGGACATCCTCAGCGTGAGCGCTAAGTCGGGCATGGGCGTCCCTGAGCTATTGGAGGCTATTGTGGACCGAATTCCCGCCCCCGAAGGCGATGCCGACGCGCCCTTACAGGCCGTCATTTTTGACTCCGTTTTCAATCCATTCCGCGGCATTGAAGCCATCTTCCGCATCAAAAACGGCCAAATCCGAAAGGGCGAAAAGGTCAAATTCATGGCCACAGGCAAGACCTACGAAGCCGATGAAATAGGCGTGCTTCGCTTGAACAAGGACCCCAAGGCGGTCTTGGCAGCGGGCGATGTAGGCTACATTATTTCGGGCATCAAAGAGGCCAAGGAAGTGAAGGTGGGCGACACCATCACCTCTGTAGAGCGTCCAGCCGAAGCGGCGGTAGCCGGCTTTGAGGATGTGAAACCCATGGTCTTCGCGGGGATTTACCCCGTGGATACCGAAGAATTTGAGGAACTGCGCGGCGCTTTGGAGAAGTTGCGTTTGAACGATGCGTCCTTGACGTTTGAGGCAGAGACTTCGGCAGCACTGGGCTTTGGCTTCCGCTGTGGCTTCCTCGGCATGTTGCACATGGAGATCATTCAGGAGCGTTTGGAACGTGAATTCAGTATGACGGTGATCACCACCGTGCCCAACGTGTCCTACTTTGCCTACATGAAGGCGGATACCAACAAGGCCATCCTGGTGACCAACCCGTCCGACTATCCGGATCCTTCCGGTCTGGACCGCATTGAGGAGCCCTTTATCAAGGCCCAAATCATCACCAAGAGCGAGTACGTTGGCGGCGTTATGAAGTTGTGCATTGACAAGCGCGGCACCATCACCGGCCAGTCCTACCTGACGGCGGACCGCGTGGAGTTGAGCTTTGACATGCCTTTGGCGGAGATTGTCTTTGATTTCTACGACCGTTTGAAGACGATTTCGCGCGGCTATGCCAGCTTTGACTACCATCCGACGGGCTACCAGGCCTCCAATTTGGTGAAGGTGGACGTACTGCTAAATGCCGAACCCATCGACGCCTTGAGTGCGCTGATTCACAAGGACCGCGCCTACGACATTGGCCGACGCCTCTGCGAGAAATTGCGTGAACTCATCCCGCGCCAGCAGTTCGTCATCGCGATCCAAGCGGCTATCGGCGCCAAGATCATCGCGCGCGAAACCCTCTCCGCCCTCCGCAAAGACGTGACGGCGAAGTGTTACGGCGGCGACATCTCCCGGAAGCGCAAACTGCTCGAAAAGCAAAAAGCCGGTAAGAAGCGCATGCGCCAGCTGGGCAACGTAGAGATCCCGCAGGACGCGTTCTTGGCGGTTCTCAAGCTCAACGACTAAGACGGGCAGAGCCCTTCTCGGGGTATATTCGTTGTATGGCTCAGAAAAAAGCGATTCAGCGCCTGCAGGACCTCCGCGAAGAGGCGATGCAAGGCGGCGGTTCCAAACGCATAGAGGCGCAGCACGCCAAGGGAAAGCTCACGGCGCGTGAACGCTTAGACGTTTTGTTTGATCCCGGAAGTTTTGAGGAACTCGGGCAAATGGTGACGCACCGCAGCACCCTTTTTGGCTTGGACCAGCAGCGCTTTTTGGGCGATGGCGTGGTGACCGGTTACGGAACGGTAAACGGCCGCACCGTTTATGCCTACGCGCAGGATTTCACCGTTTTGGGAGGGTCCCTGGCGGAGGCCCACGCTGAAAAGATTTGCCGCATCCTGGACCTTGCCGTGCAAAACGGCTGCCCCGTCATTGGATTGAACGATTCGGGCGGTGCACGCATCCAAGAGGGCGTGGTTTCCTTGGGCGGCTACGCGGACATTTTCTACCGCAACACACGCGCATCCGGCGTCATTCCCCAGCTGAGCCTCATCATGGGTCCCTGTGCCGGGGGAGCCGTGTATTCGCCCGCCTTAACGGACTTTATTGGCATGGTGGAGGGTTCGAGCTACATGTTCGTGACCGGCCCCAATGTCGTCAAGACCGTCACCCACGAAGAGGTTTCCTCGGAGGACCTCGGCGGCGCCAGTGCCCACGCGGTCAAAAGCGGGGTCACCCACTTCACCTATGCCCACGAGCGCGCTGCGATTGAAGGCTACAAGCATTTGCTGTCTTACCTGCCGCAGAACTGCGAAGATGGCGTCCCCAAGCTCGTCTATGTCCCCAGCGACGAAACGCGCCCGCAACTAGACACCGTCATTCCTGAGAGTCCCCAGCAGCCGTATGACATTCGGGAAGTAATCTCCGAACTCATCGACCCCGAATCCTTCTTGGAGGTCCACAAGGAATTTGCCGAAAACATCGTCGTCGGCTTTGCCCGCTTGGGAGGTCGGTCCATCGGCATCGTCGCCAACCAACCCGCGTATCTGGCCGGGGTGCTCGACATCCACGCTAGCACCAAGGGCGGTCGTTTTGTCCGATTCTGCGACGCTTTCAACATCCCGCTGCTCGTCCTAGAAGACGTGCCTGGCTTCTTGCCCGGTACAGACCAAGAGTGGAACGGCATCATCACCAACGGGGCCAAATTGCTCTACGCCTTTGCGGACGCCACGGTGCCACGCATTACGGTGATTACGCGCAAAGCCTATGGCGGCGCCTATGACGTGATGAACTCCAAACACATCGGCGCGGACATGAACTACGCTTGGCCTTCTGCGGAAATCGCGGTCATGGGGGCTAAGGGCGCGGCGGAAATCATTTTCAAGAAGGACATTTCGGAGGCTGCGGATCCGGCTGCTAAGTGGGCGGAGAAAGAAGCGGAGTATGCAGAGGCCTTTGCGCACCCCTACCGTGCGGCGGCTCGGGGCTACGTCGATGAGGTCATCGTGCCCAGTGAGACCCGAGGCAAGCTTATCAAGGCCTTTGCGATGCTGGAAAACAAGGTCGTTTCCGCTCCCAAACGCAAACACGGAAACATCCCGCTTTAAGATATTGTGAGAAAGGGCAGTTGGATTAACTTTGCGCTCCCAATCACGATGCCCCATCGTCTAATTGGCAGGACAGCGGATTTTGGTTCCGTATGTCTAGGTTCGAGTCCTAGTGGGGCAACACCGATTGAAAGCCGCGCAATGTGCGCGGCTTTTTTATTTCCCCGGGGCGCAAACAAGCGGCTCGACTTCAGCGTACATTTCGGCAAACTTCTCCCCATGCGCCGAATGCTTCTTTTAGGTTTTTTCACCCTGGCGCTTTGGGCTTGCGAGCGCCATCGCGACTACCGCAACACCTGGGTCGGCTCGTTTGAAGGGGAAGTGGAGCATGGGACCTCCTATCCTAGCACGGACAGTTTGGGCAATTGGTACATCTACACAGGGACCAGCACGGAAATCTGGATGCTTGAGGTGGAGAAAGAAGGCGACAGTGCACTAGCGCTTACCAAATGGGTGGGCGGCACGGCTGAAGACTTGGGAAGTTTTCATGTGACTCCCGGTGGGGGATATGTCACCCAAAGCGGTGGCGGAAGTAGCTACAGCTCACTTGAAATCACGTTTTCGGCGGATACACTTACTTGGAATCGCTTCCAAAAATGCGGCATCCCATGTTCCTCCTGGACGACGGGGGCCTTGACGCGCTTGTAAGGTGTTTACAGCTTAGAGCGGAACACCACGGCCTGCCCAAAAAAGGAGAGTCCCGCATTAAAAAGCACCAAGCCCGCGGTGCCCATCCAAAAGAAGGGCTCACCGGCGCCTTTTTGAAGGACAGCCTCCCCAATAACGGAAAGTCCAGCGCCGACAAGCAACAGGCCGGTCACGGCATACACGAACCATTTCGTTTTCGTGCTCATTTCAAGAGAAGGTATTCGTAAGGGGCTAAGGTGAGCGTGGTCCCGAGGGATGTTGTGGCACCCGTCAAGGCATCCGTCCAGGTGCTGTTTTTAATCTCGGTGGCCAGGTTCATGGTGACGGTTTGGTTCCGGGTGTTCGCAAAGACCAGGAGGTTCTCTGCGCCCGCGCTGCGCTTGAAGCAAACGACGTCGGCATGGCTGAAGGACTTCAAGCTGCCGGTTTGGGCCGCTCCGGATGCGGCGTAGACTCCAAAAAGATCTTGGAAGGATTGCTTCATTCCGGGATGAAGATTCCAGGAAACAGGGTCTTTTTGAAAGAAGGAGGTGGTGCCCGTTTCGCCCACTTCTTGGCCGGTGTAGACCATGGGGATGCCGCCCATGAAAGTGGCGCAGACGTGGGCAGCCGTGGCAGCAGAGCGACCCCCAAAGAGGGTAAAGGGCGTCGCGTCCCAGGCCGATTCGTCGTGGTTGGTGGCGAATCGAACGCGCTGTGTGCAAGCAGGCCAGCCGGCGTATTCTTGGTTGTGGGAAGAGGCGAGCAATCCGGCGCTGGCGCCGTTGACAAACACGTCTTTGAGGCGGCCGTAGAAGGTCCATCCGTAGGTCAGGTGGAATCCGGAGGCATAGTGGCTGGTTTTGGCGCCTTCAGCGAGGAGGATGAGCTTTCGGTCCGGTATAGCCGTCAGGCTATCCACCGCCTGAGCCCAAAAATCGTCCGGAACCATGTCCGCGGCATCAAAGCGGAAGCCGTCGACATTCACCTCGAGCACCCAGTACTTCAAGGCCGAAATCATGGCTGCCCGCAGGGAATCCGAAGCAAAATTCAAGTCTGCCACATCCTGCCAATTCGTGCCGGGGGGATGTACGATGTTGCCATTCGCGTCCTGCGTGTACCAGTCGGGATGCGCGGCCACCCAGGGATGGTCCCAGGCCGTATGGTTGGCAATCCAGTCCAAAATGACGGCTATACCCTTGCTGTGCGCCAGTTCCACAAAATCCCGAATGCTTTGCAAGTTGCCATAGCGCGAGGAGACGCCCTGGTAGTCCTTCACACAGTAAGGCGACCCCACACTGTTCACCTCCCCTTGCGGGAAAATAGGCATGAGCCAAAGCGTGTTGATGTGTAGATCGACCAAGCTGTCCAAATGCGCTTCCGCCGCCTCCAGCGTTCCTTCCGGGGTCTGGTTCCAGAGGTTCATTTCGTACAACACGATGTTTTCGGTGTTGGGAACGTCCGCGAAGGGGCTGCCGTACTGCTGCCAACCTGTGGGGGTCGGCTCGCAGCACAGGGGTTTTTCTTGGCAGGCACCAAGGAAAAGGGTTAAAAAAGCAAGGAAAAAGAGGGAAACGCGCATGAGGTTAAAGGTAGGGCAGCGGCAAAAAGAAACCCGCACGAATCGCACGGGTTAAGGGAGATCTAACACTAAAACACATCTGAACGCAGACTCGACAAGTCCCTCGGCTTGCTTGGGGACAAAAGTCCAAAGCCAGGGTTAAGCCTAAGAAAAGAGAAGGTCAAGGAATGGTTGTTTCTAGTGCTGCACCACCCAAGGCTGCGTGGGATGGAAGGGATCGTCCATGGTCACGTAGTAGAGGCCGCTGGGCAGGTTTTCAGCAGGCAGCGCCATGGGCGCCCAACCGCTAACTTCCCAGACCAAACGTCCGTAGGCATCCAGAATTCGGACCTGGCGTTCGCCGTCAAAGGAGGTAATCCAGGCCTCATGGGAGGAAGGGTTGGGGAAGAGGCGCCAAGGCATGGGCACGCCGCAGACAATGATGTTGGCGGTGAGGTCAAAGCCGATCAACGCATCGGAGTAGGATTTGGTCGTCAGCAGGTTTTCGCCCGGGAATACCCCTCCAGAAACCCCCAAACTGTCCGGATGGTAGACATAGACCATGGGGTAGTTGGAGTTCAGTGCACTCCCCGCCACGAGTGCAGAGGGGTAGGCATCCCCATAGATGCCCCATGCGCGGAGTTCCATGGCTTGGGTGAACACCGGATCGGGAATAGGTCCTGGACCGCCTTGTGCATAAGGAGGCAGGTGGAAGTGCAACATTGTGGCCGCGCGGTGCAGGGTCGCAGGTCCCCCTACGGCCCAACCGGAGCCTACCGTATCGGTTCCCCAGTACATATCCGTGCCGTAGTGGCGGCCTAGCAGGTAAACGTTATCTCCCTCCACGACTAAGGCATGACGGTTGGGCAAACCAAAGCGCGAGAAACCCTGGTTGCCGGGGATTTCTTCGATCCAATGGGCCTTGCCTGCCTTGTCAAAGGCCACCAAGAAAAAGTCTTCTCCGCTGGTATTTGCACCTTCGTGGCTGAGGCTGTCGATGGTGAAGGAGAGGTAATTCGGGCCGGCCATGAAGATATATGTCCCGTCCAAGGAGGGATGGTCCGAATAGGCTAAATGCACCTTGTGGCAGCTCACATCCTCCCAATAGCGCATCCAGCGCCCCGTCCAATCGGGAGCCAAACAGGCCAAATACGTGTTGTACGTCGCCCCCGGACTCACATTGATGGAATCGAGACTCACCTGAAAACTGGGGCATCCCCCGCCAATGAGGAGGGTTCCGTCCGGCAGCTCCATCAGCTCAGAGATGTACCCAAAGCCGGTCAGCGTTTTCGAACGCACAATCACTCCATTGGGGCTCACCTCGTGCAAACGGACTGTACCGCCAAAGCCTGAACTTCCCACCATCAGGATGTTTCCGTTGTGCGCCAAAATAGCCAAGGCCGTCGTGTCGGGCTGCTCCCAAAGGAGGTCGGGAGCAGCGGTATCTCCGGGGCGCACTTTTAAAAAGGCCTGCCGGTACTGGTTGTTTTGGTAGTAGGTGGTCCCTTTATAGACGAGGCTGTCGAAGTAACCCACCTGGATGAGGGCTTCGCCGCCGGGCACGGTGCTCATGGCGTCGATGCGCGCGCGTCCATTGAATTCCAGGGTCCATTCCGGACTGTAGGTGGTCAGCGCATTCAGAAAGGTTAGTCGCCAGTTGCCGACCGATTCGTGGTAGGTCGTCTTGTGTTTGGCCGAATACGACAGGAGCACTCCCTCATCCGCCGTGCCCCCCGAGGCCCCCAGGTACAGGGCGTCCTGCCCGACCATGTAGGGATTGATCTGTGCTGCTCGGCTGCTGTCCCAGACCACCGTCGCACTGCCAAATAGCGTCGGCTGCGCCCAGCCCGAAAGCCCCACGCACAGCGTCAGCGTCAGCAGCGAGCTCCGCATCATGGGGTGACCGCAAATCGCAGGGTCGTCTCTTCCGTTCGGAGGAAGTACAGACCACCGGGCCAATCTGCGGGGATGGACAGCATGACCGCCTGATCCCCGGCAGGTTCAGCGGCGGCGTGGTCCATGATTCGGCCCAGTGCGTCCGTGATTTGGAAGGAGGCATCGGCCGGCAAGCCCTGAATCATCAAGCGCCCACCTGGTGCCACGGGATTGGGCCAGAGGCCGTAGAGCGGAATGCCCGCATCGTCCAAGCCCACGGATGTCAGGGATTTGCTCAACGTATCCGAGCCACCGCAGTCATTGGCGACTACTAAAGTCACTTGGTAGAAAAGACCCGCCACGGCATAGAGGTGCGTCGGTGTCTTGCCTACGCCTTGGGTTCCGTCGCCGAAGTACCAGGTGTAGGATGTGGCTCCAATGGAGAAGCCGGCGTCAAACTGAACGTTCATGCCCGATCCGTTGGACCACAAGATGTTGGCGGTCCATTCGGCCGTGGGCAAGTTGCAGATGACGACGGTGGAACTGTAGTTGGCCGTATCGCCACAGGCGTTGTAGGCGCGCAACGTCGCGGTGTAGAGGCCCGAAGCGGCATAGCTGTGCACAGGGTTGGCGCCCGTTCCCGTCGCGCCGTCGCCAAACTCCCAGTAGTAGCCCGATGCGCCCGTGCCGCCTGCCGTGAAGGCCGCTGTCAAGCCGGCTACCATGGAGGTGTAGTTTGCGCTTAACACCCCACAGACCGTGATGGGAATGGTGAGGGTGTCGGCCGATCCACAGGAATTGCTGACGATGAGCGTCACGTTGTAGGTACCTGGAGCGGTGTAGGTATGCGTCTTGCTGCTGCCCGTGCCGCCGGTGCCATCGCCAAAGTCCCAGCTGTAGCTGTTGCCTGAGGTGGAACCTTGTGCCGTGAAGATGCGCGTCAAGACTAAGCCGCTGTAGTTAAAGTTGGCGGTGACGGCCGGACAAGGCAAGGTGGAGAAGGTCAAGGGACCTTTCCAACCGGACACCAATCCGGGGCCGCAGCTATCCCGCACATAGACATCGTAGGACATGCTAGATGTCAACCCCGTCAGTACCGTGGGCGAGGTCGCGTTGGGGTTGGTCATGGTCGCAAAGCCAGGGGTAAATCCGGTGGCACCGACCGCCAGTTGCGAGTAGCCACTCAAGGTCGAAAAGCTCACGGTTGCGCCGGATGGTGTTATGCTGGCCACGCTCAAGGTGGTTGGCGTTACACAGGTGGGAGGTGGTGCCGCATCCACCGAAATGTCGTCCAAGCCCATCATGGCCCACCAGCCACTGGAACGTGCGGCCGAAAAGCGGAAGCGAACGGTGTCGTTTCGGTAGGTGTAGAGGTTCACAATGTTCTCCGTCCAGGGCGAAGATTTGGCTGTTTGATCGCCAGGATAGACCGTAGTAATATTCACCCATCCACTGCCGTCGTTGATTTCCACGGCCATGCTGCTGATGTTGGAACCGTACAGGTGGGTCCAGAAGTAGATGGCCGGGGTATCGATGGCGGTCAAGTCCACCCAAGGGGTAGTTACCCGCGTGATTAAGGGTGTCGTCGAGTTGACATTGGTATAGAGGTACTTGCCACTGCCGCCCGCACCGCTGTTGGGTCCGGTATTGGGCCACGTGGTCGCGCCCGAACGTGGCGTGAAGTAGTAGCCGGTGGTGTCCGAACGGTTCCAGCACAAGCCAATGTCGCCTGGATCGTTCCAAACGCCGGAACTCTGCACCCAATCCGTGCCGCTAAAGTCCTCCGACCATGGGGCGGTAACTTGAGTACACAAGGTGGTGGCTCCAATGGGACCCACCCACTGGCTCGTTCCACTTACGCCACAGGTATCCCGTACGTAGAACTGGTAGGAGGTTGAACCGTTTAGACCTGTCACCGTGTACGGATTGGTCGCCGCGGTCACTACGGTGCCACTTCCTGGGGTAAAGCCGGGACTGCCATACTCCACTTGCCAAGGAGCCACGCCCGAAGAGGTCCATGACAAGGTCACGGAGGAAGCCGTTTTTCCCGTAACAGCTAGACCCGAGGGCTTAGGGCATGACGGCTTCTCATAGACACTGACGTCGTCCAAAGCGATGTCGGCCGTTTGCGTGAAGGTTGTGGTCTTACTCCCCGTCCAGCGCAGCTTGATGGTGTCGTCGGCATAGGCGCTCAAATCCACAATGGCTTCCAACCAGGCCGCCGTCGACGACGTTTGCTGTTGCCCGGTTATGGACCACAACGAGGTCCAAGACGTTCCCGTAGAAATCTCCAACGTCAACCCTGCAATATCTGCCCCGTACATGTGGTACCAGAAGGAGAGTTGAGGGGTGTCCAAGGGCGCCAAATCAATGGCCGGACTCGTAAGGATGGTGCTTGTTCCCGCCGTAAACGTGGAAGTCTCCGTGTACATGTACTTGCCGCCTGCCGCCGGGGTGTGGTCCCCACTGGGGCCGGTATTCCAAGCTGGGAAGGCGGGAGGCCCAGGCGCCCAGAAGTAATTGGTCGTTGCATCTCGGTCCCAGCAACCCTGAATAGTACCAGGTTGCCCCCATGCCCCAGGCGCCCACGACGTGCCGTCAAAGGTCTCCAGATAGGGGGAGGTCACGGGGACACAGTCCGTGGTAAAGCTGACGGGGCCGATCCAGTTGGAGGTAGAACCTAGCGAGCAGCTATCCCGCACATAGGCCTGGTAGGTGGTGTTGGGGCTAAGGCCTGTAATCGTGCCTGGGCTGCCGGAAACGGTGGCCACCGTGCCACCACCGGGTGAAACGCTACCCGTGCCGTAGCTGATTTGGCTCCAAGTGCCACCGCCTGCGAGCCACGAAAGGGTCGCCGTGGAGGAGGTGACGCCGGCCACTTGAATGTTGGCGGGGGCAGCACAGCCTGATCCTTGGCGCACGTGAATGTCGTCAATGGCGATATCGGCAAATTGGGTGAAGGTGCTGTTTCGGACCGCCTTGAAGCGAATGAATATGGTGTCGTTGGCAAAGGCCGTCAAGGAAACAATCTCGTTGGTCCAAGCGGCGCCCTGTGAGCTGTGTTGCTGACCTGTAATGGTCTTTACCGTCGTCCAGGGGCCGGATGCGCCCGCTTCCTTCACTTGCACTTCCAGGCTGCCAATACCTGTTCCAAACATGTGGTACCAGAAGCTCAATTCTGGGCTGCTCACAGTTCCCAGCGAAATCTGTGGGGTGCGCAAGGTCGCGTCTGTATTGCTGCCGGTAAAGCCAATCACATCGCAGACGGCATATTGGCTTCGGCCAGAATGGTCCGAATTGGGTCCAGTAAACGTGTTAGGGAAGGGAACCGGATTCACCACCCAGCCATAGCCCGTCGTCGGACTGCGCGGCCAGCAGTTGGGCCAGCTACCCGGACCGGTCAGGGGCCAGGCGGGTTGGGGGGTCATTTGGTCTTGGTCGAAGTTCTCAAACCAGGGAAGCTGCGCGACACCGCAAAGCGTGCTGGTGGCATAGTAGGGCGTCCAGCTGGAAACGGTACCGTCAGAACAGCTATCCCGCACGTAAAAATCATAGCCGGTAGAGGGCTCCAATCCTGTCGCTGCAAAGGTCGGCGAGGTCACCCAGGCCGAACGCGTTCCATTGCCCAGCGCAAACCCCAGCGTGCCGTATTCAATCTGGTGGTGCGTGCCACTGGCTGAATAGCTAATCGTTATACTGGTCGTCGTCCGCGACGCCAAGGACACGGTCACTGGCGTGTTGCAGGATAAGAGCGGTTGCGACTGCACCATCAAAAGTGCGGCAAGCAGCGCGGAAAATAGGCGGAATCTGAGCATAGTTCTAGGAAGTACAAAGAAACAACCCTTCTTGTTCACGCAGAGATGAAAGCGACCCAAAGACCCACTTGACTGAACGAAAGGGCGTAAATTTGGGGCATGCGAAAGTTCCTGGCTTCCATTTTACTGGTATTGACGCTCTTCCCGAGCGTCCACAGCGCCCTGGAGGCATGGGATCACAGCCACCACAGCCACGCTGCGGCCTGTGAGGAGGAAGGCACCCACATGCACCCCCAAGAGGTGCATTGCGAGCTAAATCATTTCGCTTTTTTGAGTACGCCTTGGGAGCCCCAATCCTTCCAATGTACCCCCCACTTCCCCCCAGCCCAAACGCCCCAAACGGGGTATGAATCGCCTGCCGCGGTGCGCGGAATTGGAAAGACAGATGCACGCGGTCCCCCCAGCGGGAACCTGTTCGCAAACGTCTAATTTCCAATTATCTAATTTATGATTTTACCCATCCTGGGCGGGCTCTTGAGCGCGTCCTTGGGAAGCGTGGACACGCTCCCAGAACCCGAATTCTACCTTGAACTAACCGAGGCCCATGTCTGCGCCTCGGAGGGCGTCGTTCAAGCAAACGAAGCGGCCACCTTTGCGGCTGTTCGGCCCTTCGCTCAAGGAGATCCCCTCCAAATGCGTCGCCTGTCCGACCAAAGCCCCAGCCTGCAGTGGTCTTCCGCCGGGGGCCAATCCCTCAAGCCCGTCCTCCGAGGCCTTGGCGGAAACCGAGTCTTAACGGCCTTCCAGGGTTGGCGCTACGACAACCTGCAAGGGGCCGCGGATCATGGTCTTGATTTTCCGCTTTTGGGCGTCGACCATGCCGAAATTTTACTTGGCCCAAACACCTTAGCATTGGGCACGGACGCCCTAAGTGGCGTGGTGTACTTCACCGATGTGCGTCCAAGAACGGAGCGGCATCGGCACCTACAAGCCTACGGCGGTACAGCGCTCGCAGGGGGGCAGTTCACCCAGCACGGCCCGGCCAATGGACTAGCTCCCTATTTTTTGGGGCTTTCTCATGCCAGCCAATCCGAATACCGCGATGGCAAAGGGGACACGGTCCACGGCACTTCAGGTGCGACCAGCGCCCTCCGAGCCCTTTGGACGTGGCAAGGGGTCCACGAGGGACAGCACAAGCTCGCCCTGACCGCGACATCGCGTCTCCTGGGGGTTCCCGAGGGTCCCGAAGAGGAGGGGGATACGGTGGAGGCCCATGAAGAGCACCTCCAAGGCATTCAGGGCTTATACCTCGCGCTCGAGAGCACCTGGAAAACCTCTCAAGGCCAAATTCGGAGCCACCATGGCTACAACCGCAGCCTGCGCCAGGAACGCGAAGGAGAAGAGGTACACATTGGTTTTGCGCTCCATAGTTTAAGCAGTACGACTACGTTAACCCGGTCCAGCGTCGATGATAAATCGACGGAAACATTTGGATTTCAAGCCCTTGCTCGCCAAGTCGCCAATCAAGCCCAAGCCGAAGAACGTGTCTACCCCGACGCCCAGCAGGGCTACTTAGCAGGCTTTTACCATCGTGCATTGCACTTTAAGAACCTAGAGGCCTCCGCGGGCCTTCGCGGCGAATGGGGAACCTTTCCCGTTTGGAGCGGCCTGGGGCGCCTCGCCTGGACACCTCGCGAAAACAGCCACGGACAGCTGCGCGTGAGCCGGGGCAGCCGCGCCCCGCAACTCGAAGAACGCTATGCCTTCGGCAACCACATCGGCGCGGGGCGCTTTGAAATCGGCGATTCCACGCTTGGACCCGAAAAACTCTGGAACCTCGACGCCCAATGGCATTGGGAGGGGCGCTTCCTGGACCTTCAAGTGGGCAGCTTCTACCAGCGCTACGACGACTTCATTGCCTTGAACCCCGAGGAGCGCGACGGCGAGTGGGTCTTTGTCTACGGAGCCGCACCCGCTGTGCTTGCAGGAGGAGAAGTTTCGGTGCACGCCCACCAGGGACCCTGGCACGTTCAGGCCATGTACGCCAGTGTGTATGCCCAGCGGCCGAGCGGCGAACCCCTTCCCAGTGTGGCCCCCACCAAGTGGAGTACGGTCCTGCGCTACCAAAACGCTGCGCACAAAATCCCGTTGATGGTCCACGTGGTAGCCGAGTATTTTGACACCAAAACACGGCTGGCGTATAGCGAGCAGCTCTTTTGGGGCACTACGTATTTGCCGGGGTATCTGTTGATGCATGCGCAAGTAGCGGCCACGTTGAGCGATCGCACTTCTCTAGAAATGGGGGTGGATAATTTGCTTAATGCCGCCTATGCGCACCCGTTGAGTTTGGCCCAGCAGGTGGGTGTTTTGGAACCTGGCCGGCAGGTTCGTTTGACGCTAATCTATCAGTGGTAAAGGGACATAGCGCAAATTTGAGGAAGATGTAGTACCTTTGCCGCAACTTCGTGAGCAACAACACAGAGGGGACCGCGAGTCCCCTCTTTTGTTCTCTAAACTTTCGTTCAAGGATGACACAGGTCGAATTGGAAACTTTGGTTCAGCAGGAACTCGCCGCGTGCGGGGCGTTTTTGGTGGAATTCAGCATGAATGCAGACAACCAGATCCGGGTGTATGCAGACATGGTGGAAGGCCATATTTCGATTGACCAGCTGAAGAAATTGAGCCGTGCCGTAGAGGGTGCATTGGGAGAGGATTCGGAAAATTATTCCATTGAAGTGTCTTCCCCCGGCATGTTTGCCCCCTTCAAAGTGCCTGCACAGTTTACCAAGCACATTGGTCGCCAGGTGAAAGTGAACCGAATTTCCAGCGGTACATCGCTCAAAGGAACGCTAGAGCGTTACGACGGCGAGACGATTACCCTGCATTGGACGGAGCGAGTTCCCAAGCCTTCGGGCAAGGGCAAAGTAACCGTAGACGTTCGCGAAGAGCTCGCTCTTTCGGATGTCTCAAAAATTGTATTGGAGTTCAAATTCTGATTTTTCCCTAACCATGGAAAACCTAGCCATCATCGAATCCTTCGGCGAGTTCAAAGACGAAAAGAACATCGACCGCGTAACCCTGATGTCCTTCATTGAGGAGGCCTTCCGCGTGCAGCTTCGCAAGAAGTACGGCACGGACGAGAACTTCGACGTGATTGTAAACCCCGACAAGGGCGACTTGGAAATCTGGCGCAACCGCACCATCGTAGAAGACGGTGCTGTCGAGAACGAAAACGAAGAAATCGCGCTTTCGGCCGCTTTGAAAATTGAGCCTGACTTTGAAGTGGGCGAAGAAGTGTCTGAAGAGATTAAAATGTTGGATTTGGGCCGTCGTTTCATACTGGCCTTCCGCCAAACCTTGGTGCAGAAAGTGCAAGAGCACGACAGCAACGAGCTTTTCAAGCGCTACAAGGGCATGGAAGGCGAGATCATTTCTGGCGAAGTGCACCACGTGCGCAACCGCGAATTGATCATTTACGACGACCAGCAAAACGAATTGATCCTTCGCCGCGACGAAATGATCCCCGAAAAGGATTTCTTCCGCAAGGGCGACACGGTACGCGCCGTAGTGAAGAGTGTAGAGGTACGCGGTACCAAGCCCTTCATCTTGTTGAGCCGCACCGCCGACCTCTTCTTGGCGAAGTTGTTTGAAAGCGAAATCCCCGAAGTATTCGACGGCATCATCACCGTGAAAGGTGTAGTCCGCATCCCCGGCGAGAAGGCGAAAGTGGCCGTTGAGAGCTACGACGACCGCATCGACCCTGTGGGCGCATGTGTCGGTATGAAGGGTTCACGTATCCACGGTATCGTTCGCGAACTCCGCAGCGAGAACATCGACGTGATCAACTACACGACCAACCAGCAGCTCTACATTCAGCGCGCGCTTTCTCCCGCCAAAATCAGCACCATGAGCATGGATGAGGAAAACCGCCACGTTGACGTGTACTTGCCTGCTGACCAAGTCAGCTTGGCCATTGGCCGCGGCGGCACCAACATTCGTTTGGCCAGCCGCTTGACCAATTACGAAATTGACGTGTACCGCGAAGACGTGGTTCACGAGGAAGACGTTGAGCTCTTGGAATTTGCCGACGAAATTGAAGGCTGGGTCATCGAGCAGCTCCGCAAGAGCGGCTACGACACCGCCAAGAGCATCTTGAACGCTGAAATCGAAGACGTGGCTCGTCGTGCCGATTTGGAGGTGGAAACCATCGAAGAAGTGCGCACCGTCTTGAAGAAAGAGTTTGAAGATCAATAATTTTATAGCCTAGCAGCGAAATTTGCATTTATGAGTAGTTACCGAATTAGCAAGGTTCTTAGCGAGTTAAACATCGGCCTCGATACCGCCGTGGACTATTTGACGTCCAAGGGGCACGAGGTGGAAAAGAATCGTAACGCCAAAATCGATCAGGCGCAGTACGATCTCTTGCTGCAGAATTTTGCCTCGGACAAATCCAGCAAGGACAAGGCCGAAACTTTAATTCAGCAGAAGCGTGAAGAGAAGGAAGCCATCCAGGCGGAACGCGAGGAAGCGGCCGAAAAGGCCAAACCCGAAGTCATCCGAGGAACGGCAAAACTCGACGGCCCAAAGATCTCAGGCAAGATCGACCTGAGCACCAAGCCCGCTGCCAAGAAAGAGGAACCTGCAGCTGCCCCCGCGGCTGAAGCCCCTGCTGCTCCCGCGGCTGAAGCTCCTGCTCCTGAGGCTCCCGCTGCTCCTGCAACTGAAGCCCCTGCTGCTCCCGCCCAAACGGCGAAGGAAGAGGCTCCTGCTACTCCTTCGGCTGAAGCCCCTGCTGCTCCTGCTGCAACGGAAGCACCCAAAGAAGAAGGCAACCACGCCACACAGTACCAGAAGTTGGACGGACCCAAGTTGACGGGCCAGACCATCGACCTTTCGCAGTTTGCCAAGAAGCCCAAACCCGCAGGTGAGGCTGGCAAGCGCAAGCGCATCAAGACCGAAGGTCTACAGAAGCCCGCCGCCGGCGGCGGCCGCACCACGACAGGTGCAGCCTCTGTAGGTGGACCTGGTCGCCGCGACAACAACCGCCCTGGATTGGGAAGCCGCCGCGGCGCGCCTGCCCCTGCACCCAAAGAGGTGTCCAAGGAGGATATCGAACGCAAAATCAAGGAGACGCTCGAGAAATTGGGCGGAGGCCGCAAGTCCAAGGGATCCAAAATGCGTCGTGACAAGCGCGCTGAGCGCAGCGAACGTCGCGAGATGGAAGAACTCGAACGCATGGAGGGCGAAAAGACCCTCAAGCTCACCGAGTTTGTGACCCTCTTGGAGGTCGCCAACATGATGAGCGTATCCCCCACGGAGGTCATCTCCACCTGTATGTCTTTGGGCATCATGGCGTCGATGAACCAGCGTTTGGACAAAGAGACCTTGACTATCGTGGCCGATGAATTTGGCTACGAAGTAGAATTTGTGGATGAGGAAATGCAAGAGGTCTTCAACGAGGAGGACAAGGAAGAAAACTTGCTGCCTCGTTCGCCTATCGTGACCGTCATGGGCCACGTAGACCACGGTAAAACGTCGTTGCTGGACTTCATCCGCAGTGCCAACGTCATTGCGGGCGAAGCGGGCGGCATTACCCAGCACATCGGTGCGTACAGCGTTCAGCTCCCCACGGGCCAAACGATTGCCTTCCTCGACACCCCCGGTCACGAAGCCTTCACGGCCATGCGAGCGCGCGGTGCTCAAGTGACAGACATCGTTATTATCGTGATTGCGGCGGACGATTCGGTCATGCCCCAAACGAAAGAAGCCATCAGCCACGCTCAAGCGGCCGGTGTGCCTATCGTTTTCGCGATCAACAAGGTGGATCGCCCTAGTGCAAATCCCGAACGCATCAAGGAGCAATTGAGCCAAATGAACCTCCTCGTCGAAGACTGGGGCGGTAAAATTCAGTCGCAAGAAATTTCGGCCAAGACCGGTCTCAACGTGGACAAGCTGCTCGAAAAAGTATTGCTCGAAGCCGAAATGCTCGACCTCAAAGCCGATCCCACGCGTTTGGCCAAGGGTACCGTCATTGAAGCCACCCTCGACAAAGGCCGCGGCTATGTCACGACCCTCTTGAACCAAACCGGTACCCTCCGCATTGGCGACTACATCCTCGTAGGCCCCTACAGCGGCAAGGTGCGCGCCATGATGGACGAGCGCGGCAACAAACTCAAGGAAGTTGGCCCCTCTATGCCCGTATCCATCCTTGGTTTGGACGGCGCCCCTCAAGCCGGCGACAACTACGTCGTCATGGAAGACGAGCGCGAAGCCAAGAACATCGCCACGCGCCGCCAGCAATTGGCCCGTGAGCAAAGCGTACGTTCTCAGAAGAACCTCACCCTGGAAGAAATCGGACGCCGTTTGGCCGTTGGCGACTTCCAAGAGCTCAACATCGTTTTGAAGGGCGACGTGGACGGTTCGATCGAAGCCTTGTCCGACTCACTCCAGCGTTTGAGCACGGAAGAAATTCAAGTGAACATCATCCACAAAGCGGTGGGGGGCATTACCGACAGCGACGTTCTGTTGGCGACTGCTTCCAAGGCTATCATCGTGGGCTTCCAGGTTCGTCCTGCCGCATCTGCCCGAAAGCTAGCCGAAAAAGAAGACATCGAAATTCGCCTCTACAGCATCATCTACGATGCCATCAACGACATCAAGGACGCCATGTCCGGCATGCTTTCCCCCGACCTCAAGGAGGAAGTTACCTGCACCTTGGAAATCCGCGAAACCTTCAAGATCTCCAAAGTGGGCACCATCGCCGGCTGTATGGTCACCGACGGCACCATCACCCGCAACACCCGCGTCCGCATCATCCGCGACGGCGTCGTGGTCTACACGGGCGAACTGGGCTCACTCAAGCGCTTCAAAGACGACGCCAAAGAAGTCAAGAAGGGCATGGACTGTGGTCTGAACATCAAGAACTTCAACGATATCAAGGTCGGCGACGTGATTGAAGGCTTCCAAGAAATCGAAGTTCAGCGGGAGATTTAAGTAGCTAGAAGGCTAGGTAGCTAGAGGGCACGTGCTGCGCCCTGTGGCTAGAGAGCTCGGGCTTCGCCCTGAAGCTAGAAAGCACGCGCTTCGCGCTGTAGCCTTTACGCTTAAACGCTTAATCTCTTTTACACT
>JAYQOY010000022.1:0-21631 GCA_038145075.1 Schleiferiaceae bacterium
TTCCGTTGTTTTGCCAAGCTCTAGCCCTCTAGCCCTCTAGCCCTCTAGCCCTCTAGCCCTCTAGCCCTCTAGCCCTCAAAGGTTCTCCCTCCAGAACTTCGTCATCTTCGTGTACAGATGAATGCGGGTCATGCCCCCGTAGATACCGTGGTTCTTGTCGGGATAGACCATGTATTCAAAGTCCTTGTTGTTTTGGATCAGTTCCTCGGCCAAGCGCATGCTGTTTTGAACGTGCACGTTATCGTCGCCCGTGCCGTGAATAAGCAGGTAGTTGCCTTTGAGTTTGCTGGCATGGCTTAGAGGTGAGTTGGCATCGTAGCCTTCGGCATTTTCGGCGGGGGTACGCATGTAGCGCTCGGTGTAGATGTTGTCATAGAAGCGCCAGTTCGTCACGGGAGCGACGGAGATGGCGGCTTTGAAGACGTCAGCGCCTTGCGTGATGCAATGGGCTGCCATGAAACCGCCGTAGCTCCAGCCCCAGATGCCGATGCGGCTTCCGTCCACGTTGGGGCGGAGGGCGAGGGCCTTGGCGGCGGCGATTTGGTCTTCCGTTTCATACTTGCCCAATTGCAGGTAGGTGCATTTGGTGAAGTCTCGGCCTTGACCGCCGGTTCCGCGGTTGTCGACACAGACGATCCAGTAGCCCTCGTTGGCAAGCATTTGGTACCAGAAGTAATCCCGGCCGCCAAAGTTGTTGGTGACCTGCTGGCTGCCTGGACCGCCGTAGAGGAACATCAGGACAGGGTACTTTTTGCTGGCGTCAAAGTTGGTCGGCTTCATCTCCCAGGCGGGCAAGCGCTGGCCGTTGGTGGCCTCGAGGGTGAAGAAGGTCTTAGGCGAGAGGGCATAGTCCTTCATGCGCTCGACCAGTTCGGCATTGTCTTCCAAGACCCGAATTTCCTTGCCCTTGCTGTCGTGCAAACTGATGCGCGCGGGGGTGTTGGCGTCCGAATAGTTCAGGATGTAGTTGGCGTAGGTGGTGCTAAACGTGGCACCGTTCCAGCCATCGGTGCTGCTCAAGGCTTTGGGCTTGCCACCTTTCAGGCTTCCACGGTACACCGTGCGGTTGGCGGGGGAAACGTCCGCAGCTTGGTAGTAAATGTGGCCGTTGGCTTCGTCAACGCCGTAGAGTTCGGTCACCTCAAAGGCGCCAGACGTAAGCGCGGAAACCTTGTTCTTAATGGGGTCGACCAGGTAGACGTGGTTGTAGCCCGAGCGGTCAGACATCCACACAAAGCGGCCGTCCTTCAAGAAAGTAAGGCTGTGATCCGCATCCGTGTAGGCGGGGTCGGTTTCCAAGAAGACGTGTTTGGCCTTGGCGGTGCTGGGCACGTAAGACACCAAACGCAGGCTGTCCTGGTGGCGGTTCAGCAAGGAAAGGTAGAGTTCGTTTTTGGGCGACCAGTGGGTGCGGGGAACGTACTCGTAGGTTTGGCCTTGGGTGGCTTCGGCGGTTTTTCCAGTTTGGGTGTCGTAGACCCAAATAGAAACGATGGAGTTGGCTTCACCGGCCTTGGGGTATTTGAAGACGTAGGGCTCGGGGTAGAGTTCGGTGCCGTAGAGGTCCATGCTGAATTCGGTCACGCCGCGCTCGTCAAAGCGGTAGTAGGCCAAGTAGCGGCCGTCGGGAGACCAGGAAAGGGCCACGTGAAAGCCAAATTCCTCTTCGTAAACCCAGTCGGGAGCGCCGTTGATGATGGCGTTTTTCACGCCGTCAGAGGTGACGCGGGTTTGCGTGCTGCCTGACAAAGAGCGGTAATAGACGTTGTTGTCGTGCACCCATGCGATGCGGTCGCCGTCGGGGTTGAGAACGGGGTTCTGGATGGCTTCGGGGCTGACCAAGGTGGTTGCGTTGCTCGCCAAATCATAGACGTAGACCTTCGCTGTGTACGAATGGCGGTAGATGGGCTGCATGTCGTCTTCGATAATAACCTTCTTTTCGCCTGACGTCCAGGTGTAGTTGCCCAAGGGCAGGCTGGCTCCGGAGGCATCCTTTGCAGCGCCATTGGCGACGAGGACGCCCTGGGATTCACCCGTGGCAAAGTCAAATTTCTCGATGCCGTTGGACGTTTGGCGCGAGTAATGCAAACCGTCCTCCATGGAGCGAAGGCCGTAGACGCCTTTGGCCGCAAAGGCGCGCGAGCGGTAGACGTCGTCAAACGTGACCGCTTGTTGGGCCGCCGCAGAAATGCCGATAGAAAGAGCGAAAAGAAGAGCAAACTTGCGCATGGGTAGGTTGTATTTTAGGGGACAAATTGCACAGATGGCCGAAGATACTTCAATATGGCTCCCCTTGCTGCAGCAGATTCTGCCTGTGGAGCGCCTGCGTGTGGACGCCGAGAGCTTGGACGCCTATGCCCACGATGAAACGGAAGATTTGCACGTTCGGCCTCTCGTCGTTTGTGTGCCGGAAAACACGGACGAGGTGTCGGCCGTCTTGAAAATTGCGAACGCACATGGGATTCCTGTGACGCCCGCTGCGGCCCGAACGGGACTGTCCGGCGGTGCCATTCCCGTGCACGGCGGCATTTCGCTCAGTATGGAGCGCTTGAATCGAATTTTGGAAATCGATGCGGCCAACTTTCAAGCGACCGTTGAGCCGGGGGTCATCAACCAAGTTTTTCATGAGGCCTGCAAGGAGCAGGGCCTCTTTTACCCGCCGGATCCGTCGAGCTGGGGTTCGAGCACGCTAGGTGGCAACGTGGCCTACAATGCAGGCGGACCCAAGGCCGTAAAGTATGGGGTTACTTCGGCCTATGTGCTGAATTTAGAAGTCGTCCTTCCCAATGGGGACGTGCTATGGACGGGTGCCAACACCTTGAAGAATTCCACGGGCTACAATTTGACCCAGCTCTTTGTGGGTTCGGAAGGGACGTTGGGCGTGATTACCAAAATTGTTTTTCGATTGATTCCCTATCCCAAGGTGAGTTACACCTTGCTGGCGCCTTTTGCCTCCGCGGAGGCGGCCTGTGCGGCCGTGGCGAAGATTTTCCAGGCGGGCGTGACGCCTTCGGGTCTGGAGTTTATGGAGCGCGACGCCATTGATTGGACGCTGAAGTACGTCGATGGGGTGAGTATTCCTACCGGACCGAACATTGAAGCCCACCTCCTGATGGAAGTGGACGGCTTTGACGAGGACGCGGTGCTCAAAGAGGCCGAAACCATGGCCGGCGTCGTAGAAGAGGCGGGCGCCCTAGAGGTTTTGTTCGCTCAAAGCGCGGCGGAACGCGACGCGATTTGGAAACTGCGCCGCCGCGTGGGCGAGGCTGTGAAGAGCCACAGCATTTATAAAGAGGAGGACACGGTTGTTCCCCGCGCCAAATTGCCCCAATTGCTAAGCGCTGTCAAGCGCATTGGAGCGGAGTTTGGCTTCAAATCCGTGTGCTACGGCCACGCCGGGGACGGAAACTTGCACGTCAACATCGTCAAAGGCGATATGCCCGATGCGGACTGGAACGGTCCAAAGTTGCAGGAGGGGATTAAAACCCTGTTCCGCGAGGTAGTCGCCATGGGCGGGACCATCAGCGGAGAACACGGCATTGGTTTGGTTCAGAAGGGCTACATGGACTTGGCCTTCAGTGCGCCGGCCCTAGACTTGCAGCGGCAAATCAAAGCGGTCGTGGATCCTAAAGGCATCATGAATCCGGGCAAGTTCTTCCCGGAGGCCTGAACGGGGTTTAGGGCCGTTGGATGGGGTAGGCGACTTCATTGCGACGAATCACCTCCCACGGCGAGTTGTAGCCATAGACTTCCACGGGTCCCGAGATGGGGTAGCCGCGCTCGTCGCACCACGTTTTTAATTTTTGACCAGCTTCGAGGCGACCGGATTCCGAGAGTATGCCGCCAAAGCGGTAGACGGCTAGGATTCGGCTGGGTTCCTCTACAAAGTGCACGTTGGGATCATTGGGCGCGGGGAGGTCTTCGCGGCGGCTTTCGGCCGACATAAAAAAGCGCATCGTGGGCGTGCTTTCTTCCATGATAAGCGAAACGGGAGCCGTCATTTCCATGGAGGTTCCGCTCTGGTTGCCGCCAAAGATGTAGCGCGCCAGTGGGCGAAATCCTTGGCGCATGGCGTCGTAATTCGCTGAGGACACGTTGACTTCCGCCCATAGGCTAGGCACGTATTCGCGAAGCTCGAAGGCGCCTTCTTTTTCGAGGACGCGGTATTTGGGCTGTTCTAAGTTTTTAGAAGATTGGTACGTGTATCCAAAAAAAGCCATAGCTAGAACGCCGATAGAGATGAGAACCCATTGCATGCCTTATAAACAGCATGGGCGAGCCAAATGTTTAAGGCTGTGGGTCTTGCGCAGGGGCAAAATGCGGTGCGGGCTGCTGGGGAGTCGGCAAATGGAGCGCCTTGCGCATCCAATGCACGTCATGCCACTGCCCGAATTTCTGGCCAGCCGCGCTGTACGTGGCGAAGCTCTCGTAGCCGCAAGCGGCGTGCAGTGCAATACTGGCGGGGTTGGGTTGGGTGATGACGCCGTAGGCCCAGAGGAAGCCGCGGTCCGCCAGTTGGGGGAGGAGGGCGTCGTAGAGTTTCCGGCCCAAGCCCTGTCCGGGGTCCCGCACGTAGACGGAGGTTTCCACGGCCCATTGGTAGGCGATGCGTTCGCGGTGGGTCGTACCGTAGGCGTAGCCGGCTATGCTCCCGTCTGCGGCTTCGGCCACTAAAAAAGGAAAGCGCCCGGCGATGGCCGCCAGGCGCTTTTCAAAGGTTTCGAGGCTGGGTACCTCGTATTCAAAGGTGGCACTCGAGGTAGCCACGATGGGGCCGTAGATGCTCAGAATGGCAGCGGCATCTTGGGAACGGTAGGCCCGAAGTTTCATTAGTCGCGACGGCCCATGTAGAGCATCACGTAGTAGAGCAATTGCGTCACCGCTGCGGCTGCAGCCACCAGGTAGGTGCGTGCGGCCCACTTCAAAGCGTCTTCCGCCATGCCGTGGTTGTGGGGGTTGGTGATGCCGGCTCCCTTAAGCCAAACTAGGGCGCGGCGCGAAGCGTCGTACTCCACGGGCAAGGTGATGACCGCAAAGCCCGCGATGACCGCTTGCGTGCCAATGAGTAACAGGAGGATGCCGTCATAGCCCAGGCCCAGCAAACCCATGCCAAAGAGGGAAGCAAAGAAGACAATGTTCATAATTTGGCCTGAGGCATTCACCACGGGAACCATTTTGGTGCGCATGGTCAACCACGCATACGCCGAAGCGTGCTGGACGGCGTGGCCACATTCGTGCGCAGCGATGGCGGCGGCGGCTACCGAACGTCCTTCGTACACTTCAGGAGAGAGGTTGACCGTTTTGTTGGCGGGGTTGTAATGGTCGGTCAATTTGCCGGGAACCGCCGTGATGCTCACGGAATTTAGACCGTAGTGGTCTAACATAGCGCGCGCTACTTCCGCGCCGGTCATGCCGCCGTGCAGGAGCTCTTGGCTGTATTTCTTAAATCGGTTCTTGAGGCGAGCCTGGACTGCGAAGCCCAAACCCATAAAAACGAGGAGGATGACGATGAACATAGGTCTGTTTGATTTACTGTGGAAAAGTACAAATTCGGTGCCGTTGATGCATACCTGTCAAAATGTAGTTTTGAAGCATGACAAAGCAGGCCAGACCGCTCATCCTCGTGACCAACGACGACAGCATTGTGGCGCCCGGAATTCGGACGCTCATCCGCATCATGAATACCCTCGGCGACGTAGTCGTGGTAGCGCCCGACAGCCCACAGAGCGGCATGGGCCACGCGATTACCATTCACGACACCTTGCGCTGTCTGCCCGCGCAGCAAGATGCAGGACCCCAGACGGAATACGCCTGCAGCGGCACCCCGGTCGACTGTGTCAAATTGGCGGTTCATGAAATTCTCGACCGCAAACCTGACTTGGTCGTAAGCGGCATCAACCACGGCAGCAATGCCAGTGTCAATGTGATCTACAGCGGCACTATGTCCGCCGCGGTGGAGGGAGCCATGCAGCATGTGCCTTCCATTGGCTTCAGCCTGTTGGACTACAGCTGGGACGCAGATTTCAGCCCCGCAGAACCCTTCATCAAGCAGATTGCGGCTTCCGTTTTGGAAAAGGGGCTCCCCGATGGGGTCTGCCTCAATGTCAACATCCCTAAGGCGACGGGCCAGCCCTATGCGGGCATTAAGGTATGCCGACAGACCATGGGCCACTGGGAAGAGGACTTTGACAAGCGCCTCGATCCCACCGGCAAGCCCTACTACTGGATGCGGGGCGAGTTTGTGGATTCGGACGGGGGCGACGACAGCGACATTTGGGCCCTGAACCACCACTACATTTCGGTGGTACCTGTTCACTTTGATTTAACTGCGCACCATGCGCTAGCAGCCGTTCACGGCGTTATAGGAGCATGAGTCCAGGACCTCGCAGAGATAAACTAGAAGCACTCATGGGCGCCGTCATCGCGGGCGGCACGCCTTGGTTTGTGTGGGCCTACTTGCAGGCGACCTATCCCGATTTGCCCCCGGTGGCGGAAATTGATCCCGATTTGTGGACCTATCTCCTGAACCGCGTTTTGATCTTCTCCATCCTGATTGAATTCACCTTTGTCATCGTGGGGGTCATGATGCAGCGCCGACGCTTGGTGCGAATGATTTTAGCCATTTCCGCCCTGTATGCGGCGATTGCCCTCTTTTACCGCTGGGAATGGCTGTGAAGAAGGTGTTTGTGCTCGCAGGGGAGGCATCGGGCGACATTTTAGGTGCCGAATTCCTTTCTGCCTGGCGGGCCAAATTTCCCACCAGCTCCATCACCTACACGGGTGGCCCTGCCATGCAAGCCGTCTTGGATGGGCAATCTCCGGTAGTCGGCATGGAACGAATGGCCTTCATGGGCTTTGCGGAAGTCTTGCGCCACTTGCCTGCCATCTGGGCGAACGACCGTCGCATCAAGGCCCATCTGCGCGCTGAGCGGCCCGACCTCATTGTATTGGTGGACTATCCGGGGTACAACCTCCGCTTGGCCAAATGGCTAGATGCGCAGGGATTTCGCCGCGCAGGCACGCGCGTTGTCCAGCTGGTATGCCCCCAGTTTTGGGCTTGGAAAGCGGGGCGTTTGGCGCTTCTTCAAGCGCACTTTGATGCCGTCTATCCGCTCCTGCCGTTTGAGGCCAAACTTTTGGCCGAAGCGGGGGTAGAAGCCCCCTTCGCCGGGCACCCAGCAGCCCACAGGGTGTCTATGGGAGGTTGGGACCCCCAAGGCCCCTTGGCCCTACTGCCGGGCAGCCGGAGCCAAGAATTCGCCCAGCACGTCCGCATTTTTGCGGAAACTGCGCGGGCCCTCCAGCGAGAAGCGCATTGGTTTCGGCCTGCGCATATTTCCGCTCCTGACTACCAGGCTATGTTGCAAGGCTTTGGGGTGGAGGTTGAGGAGCAACAGATTAAGACCGGTGTTCCCGCGATGACAGGGTATGCAGCCGCGCTGGTGGCCAGTGGCACCGCTACCTTGGAAGTCGCTTTGCGCGGCATTCCCATGGTCGTGGCCTATAAGACCTCGGCGCTCTCCTATGCCATTGGAAAACGCGTGATACGCGTCCCCTACATTTCCTTGGTGAATTTGATCCTCGACCGCCCTGCTGTGGCCGAATGCATCCAAGCACGCTGCCACCCATCGGTTTTGGCCCCAGCTTTGCATTCGGCTTTGGCAGACGCGCACTGGCCCCAAACGGTGCGTGACCTGCGCCATGCTATTGACCACGGAAACCCCATGCCAACCCTTGTTTTACATGCGTCTCAGCTCTAAGTTGCTTGTTCTGACTCTCACGGTGTTGAGCGTCGCGCTCGATGCCGCGGTGCCTCAGGTGCGGGTTCGGCTCTTTTCCGGCCAAAACATGAGCCAGGTCATCCTCAGTGGCACGCGCATGCAGGCGAAACTCTTTGGGCTAGGGGCAGACAGCTCCCTCACTGCATCTACCTTCATGCTTCAGCAGTCCGGCGGTAAAATCCGCGTCGAATCGGAAGGAAACCCCGACCTCCTTGTGGATTCTGTGGCCGTCAGTGCGGCGCGTCCACTCTACTTTTTAGGCGCCAAAGGCGTGAAGCGCTACCTGCCGGGCAAAGTCGTTCTCAAGCCCCGTGGTGCCGCCTATGTCTTGGCCGTGAACGTGTTGGAAATGGACGATTACCTGGTTGGCGTGGTACATGCGGAGCTGGGGCGCCTAGAGCATCCCCAGCTGTGGGCGGCACAGGCTGCGGTCGCGCGCACCTGGTTTGCCCGAAACCAGCGCAAGTTCTGCGAGCAGGGCGAGTGCTATGCCGTCACCGACGACGTGCAATCTCAAGTCTACCACGGTTGGCCTGCTGATACGGCTCGCTTGAAGCGCTTGCAAACGGCTGTTTCACTCACTCACGATTTGCTGGTGGTCACGGCAGAGGGTCGCCCCGTGGAGGCCTTGTTTCATGCAAATTCGGGCGGTCAGACCATGCCGTCCGGCTGGTATTTCTCCGAGCGTGCTTATCTCGTCAGTGTGCCCGACAGTTTCAGTGTTGGCTGTCCGCAGACGCATTGGACCAAGTCTCTGGACAAAGAGGCCTACATTGCTCAAATGGCCTCCTGGCTCCGCCAGTCGGCTAAAGATTCCGCCTTCCGCCGCTTTATCTGCACCTACCAGCAGCCCGAACGTGCCGAATACCTCACCTACCAAGGCCAGCGACTCCGCCTGCGAACGGTGCGGGAACACTATAAGCTGCGTTCGACCTGGTTTTCCGTGTCGGATGGTTCGGGCCAAATCACCTTGCACGGCCGCGGCTACGGGCACGGCATAGGTATGTCCCAAGAAGGCGCGCATGCCATGGCCAAGAAGGGCTATTCGGCCGATGAGATTACTCGTTTCTACTTCCCGGGCACCCATCTCGTGGCTTGGGATGAAGCCAATTGGTCGGAGTAAAGTATTCACAGACAGGTTTTAGGGTCTGAAGGCGTTTCCAAACGTTTAAGGTCGGTTCTGCCTCGAAAAGAGAGCTCATTTTGAGCCATGCTCTATCCACATGCACGCCGTGACGTGCTCCTTGCGCTGGCCTTTGGGGTTCTCTGGGCCGTGGTTCCGCGCGCGCAACCGCTCGATCGGCCCCTGAGCTACACAGGCTTGTTTACCGTAGTGGATGCGCGAAGCCTTCGGGACAGTCTGGGGCAGCTTTGGCACACTTCAGCAGCGGAAGGCCCAGGGAGTTACTTCGGGGCTTTGACGTTACGGCCGTTTGAAAGCTTGGATTTGCCCTTCGTTTTTCGCGCCAAGGAGGTCTATGGCGCTAAGGGCATGTTGGGCGAAGCGCGCATTCTGAAGGCTGAACAACTTTATGTAGCAAGCAGCCCTAAATTGCTTAAAATATGGATGTTACGCATTGAAAAGCTTCCGTGGAGCACGGGCGCCAAAGCTCTGGTGCACGCATTGGTTTTAGGCAAGGCGCGGGACCTGCCTGAGGGCATTCGAACAGGCATGCAGCGCCTCGGGCTTTCCCATCTAACGGCCGTTTCTGGTTTTCATTTGGGGCTCTTATGGGGACTCATCGCAGCCTGTAGCCGCATGCTCCCATGGGGCATCCGGCCTCTTGTACGCATGGCAGGGGTAGGGGGCATCTGGGCCTACGTGAGCGTTATTGGCATGCCTATTTCGGCCGTTCGGGCCGCCGTTATGCTCACGGTCTTGGCACTCTTGGGCCTTGGGTCGCGCCGAAAATCCAGCCTACGCGGCCTCGCTTTCACCGTTGGGGGCATGCTACTCTACCAGCCCGAATGGCTCTACGACCTTGGTTTCCAACTTTCGGTCAGTGCCGTTTTGGGCATTGTACTTTGGATGCGCTGGCCATTTAAATCCGGATGGAAAACACTGGGAATCTCGGTAGTGGCCCAGTTTTCCACACTTTGGGTGGCCCTGCCCACCTTTCATCTGTGGCCCTGGTTTTTTTGGCCCGCCAATGTGCTTCTCACGCCGCTGCTTTTACTCGTCTATCCCTACGTGGGCTTTGCGCTGGTCGCTCAAGCCCTAGGACATGACCTGCCTTTTCCGGAAAAAGCCCTGGATCTCTTGGCTTCGGTTCCGGATTCCTGGGTCTGGGAGGGAGGCTACCTGGCTTTTTCGGGGAGGCTAGCTTTGGCTGTGGCCGTGGTTGGCGGTTGGTGGGGACTTTACACCCGGAGGAAGGGACTATGTGCGTTGGCGCTGTGTACGGCATGGGCAGTCATGGTCGAGAGCACGCCCCTTCCAACACAGGAGCGCACCTGGCATCGCTATGGGCGAGGGTTGGCACAGGTGGAAGTTCGCGGGGACAGTGCCTTGGTGCAAGGAACACAGGGCTTCCTGGGTCGAGCCTACTACTGGGACAAATCCCTTCAGGGCTATTGGCGCTCCAGGGGGGTGAAGCATATCGAGATGCGGGTGGTTTCCTATTCTGCACTGCCAGAGACACTGCGCACTTGGGGCGAATCGCGTCAAGAAGCGCTGTGTTGGGTTCGGCCGCGAAGCATCCAACGAAGGTCCTGGTAGGTCTGTACGAGCCACCAGGTGGCCCCTAGCAGGGGGAGGGGAGTGATGCCGTCCAGCATTTGGGCTGCTTCATTTGTTTTTGAATTGAAGAGATCCGGCAGGGTAGCGTCCGCATCGACATAAAACCACGTGCCCTCAAAGAAGAAGCCGTAGTGGCCAAAGAAGGGGAAGAAGAGTTGCTTTTGAAACAGACCGTCTGCCCCGTAGATCCAGTCGCCGGCAATCATAAAGAGCATTGTTCCCAGTAAAAGCTGCCACAACGCAATACTCGTGGCGGACCAGCGCGCGTAGGCGGATTGGCTCCAAATGGAAACGAGTCCTAGACTCAGAAATCCGAGCCCCAAGCCTCCAAACACCACGCCGTATACACTTCCTGCAAACAGCAGAAGGAGATACTCATGTCCATAGCTGATGTTCAACTCCCCATCGCAGGATGCAACGCTCATGGGTAAGAGGAGCAGAAGCGCCCAGGCGAGTAGGCGGCGGGCTTCGCGTTTGCGTACGGGGGTCCAATTCATGCTTAGGAGTTTAGGGATTCCCAGAGTTTAACCACGTCTGCTGCTTCCTGCGCATCGTGAACGCGGAGGATTTGGGCACCACGCTCAAGGGCATAGAGGTGAAGGGCGCTCGTGGCCGGTAAAACGGTGTCGGGACTTCGGTCCAAATGCTTCCACAGCATGCTCTTGCGCGACAACCCGATGTACAAGGGCGCCTCCAGTTCCTGCAGAAGGGGCAAGTCTTTCAACACGCGGTAATTGGCTTCCACCGTCTTTCCAAAGCCCAACCCAGGATCTAGGAGGACGTGTTCAACGCCTTGTTGGCGGAGTTCGTGAAGATGCCGGTGAAAATACGCGCGTAGGTCCGCCATGACCTTGTCGGGGGTCAAGGCGGCATTCTGCATGGTGCTGGGACTGTGACCAGCGGGATAATGGGTGAGGATGTAAGGGGCTTTTGTTTGGGCCGCAACCGTCCAAATGGTCGGGTCCAAACTTCCGCCCGACACGTCGTTGATGATGTGTGCGCCTTGGGCTAAGGCCCGGTAGGCAATCTCGCCCCGAAAGGTGTCAATGCTGATAGGTACACCGGGAAAGCGCAGCGCCAGACGCTGCAGGGCGGGCGCTACGCGGGCCCATTCTTCTTCAAGGCTGGGAACTTCGGCGCCGGGACGCGTGCTGCAACCCCCGAGGTCCAGCCACTGAGCCCCGCCTGCGAGGAGGGCTTCCGCATGGGATTCGGCGGCATCGGCGGAAGCGACTCGGCTTCCTGCGTAAAAAGAATCGGGCGTAGTGTTGAGAATGCCCACAATGACGGGGCGGTTTGCAGTCCACGTTTGGCCCGATATGGGCAAAGAAAAAGAGCGGAACATCGTACCTTTCACATCCTAAAGATACTCATGGCAAACACCGCACACGAATACGCAACGGTCATCGACCAATGCCGTCAATTGTTCACCAAGAAGGCGCAGGATTACGGAACCGCGTGGCGCATCCTTCGGCTGCCCTCTTTGACGGACCAAATCTTCATCAAAGCCAACCGCCTGCGCTCCATCCAAATGGCGGGTACACAGAAAGTAGCGGACCCCATGGAGGGCGAATTCATTGGCATCGTCAACTACAGCATCATGGCCCTCATCCAGATGGAAAAAGGAGTGGCTGACGAGCCCGACATGACCGCTGAAGAGGCGCTCGAAGCGTATAACGCCCAGGCGGAAATTATCAAGAACCTCATGGAGGCTAAGAACCACGACTACGGCGAGGCGTGGCGCGACATGCGGATTTCTTCCCTGACGGACCTCATCCTCCAAAAGTTGCTTCGGGTCAAACAAATCGAAGACAACCAAGGCCAAACCTTGGTCAGTGAGGGCATTGACGCCAATTACCAGGACATGGTCAACTATGCGGCCTTTGCCCTGATAAAACTGAATTTTCCAGCATGAAGAACCTTCTCACCCAGATCTCCCGCGTCCTAGTTGGGGGCTTGTTTATTTTCAGTGGGGTCATCAAGATGAACGACCCCGTCGGCTTTGGCTTTAAACTAGAGGAATACTTTGGGGAGGACGTTTTGAACCTGCCCTTTTTGCAGCCATGGGCCTTGCATTTGGCGGTATTCTTGGTGGTGCTGGAGGTCATGCTCGGAGTCTTTTTACTGCTGGGCTGCTTTAAGCGTTTCACCCTGTGGAGCTTGGCCGGCATGATGGCCTTCTTCACCTTTTTGACCTTTTACAGCGCCTACTTCAACAAGGTGACGGATTGCGGCTGCTTTGGGGATGCCATTCCCTTGACGCCATGGGAAAGCTTTAGCAAGGACGTGGTTTTGAGCGTCTTGATTGCCATATTGATTTGGGGCCAAACGCATATTCGCACCTGGCTTCCGGTCCGATTCAACCAAGCCAAAATGGCCGGCGCCCTTCTGTTTTGCGCCCTATTCACCAACCACGTGTTGAGCCATGGTCCGGTCTGGGATTTCCGTGCGTACAAGCCCGGTACCGATGTCTTGGTAGCCATGAAGTCAGCCGAAGAACTCGGTTTGGAGCCTCCCAAGTACGAAACCTACTTCACCCTAGCGGCAGCGGACGGCAGTCGCGTTGAAGTTTCGGGAACGGCCTACATCGACGAAAAGTGGTACGAGCGCACGGACTACACTATCGTAGAGGATGGCACCTACAGCAAAAAAATTGCTGAGGGCTATGAGCCTCCCATCCACGACTTCGCCATTATGATCAACGGCGAAGACCGCACGGAGGAGTTCGTTGCCGCTCCGCAGGTCCTTTGGCTGATTGCGTATGACTTGTCCAAGGCAAATACCTCCGAGCTCGAACGCCTCATTGCGGAGCTCAACATCCACGTCGCGAAGAGTGGTGTCAAGGTGGTGGGCATGACCTCTTCGAGCGACGAGGAGATTGCAGCCTTGGTGGGGAAAACCGGCTGCCGTTTTCCTTGGGCGGTGATGGACGGTACGGCCTTGAAGACGGTTCAGCGCTCCAATCCCGGGGTGACCTTCCTGGAGGACGGTGTCATTCAAATGCACTGGCACTACAATGATGCTATATTCTTAAAAGACAGCAATTTAGTCTGGCCTGAATGACGCGTCGCTGGAAGTCCATTGCCCAGTCTGTTCTCGTCCTATGGGGCGTTGCTACGCTCGTATTCTTCTTGTTTCATGCGGTGGCCGGGGATCCCGCCCGAATGATGCTGGGTCAGGTGGAAGACCCTCAGGCACTTGCGGCGTTGCGCGCCGAATATGGCCTGGACCAACCCTTGCTTGTCCAATATGGCCACTACCTCGAAGGACTTCTTCCCGTAGGTGAAACGTCCGATGGCGGTTGGGGACTCCGCTGGCCGGATCTCCAAACCTCCTACCAGCAAAAGGGGCGCGCGGTGACCAGCATGCTCGCCGCAACTCTGCCTAACACGGCCCTCTTGGCTTTGCTTTCCATGGGCCTGGCGCTTGTGATTGGAATTCCGCTAGGTTTGTTTGCAGCGGTTCGCCAAGGCACCCTCGCGGATCGTGCCGTCGTATTCCTGTCCACCACGGGCATGGCGATGCCGAGCTTCTTCAGCGCCGTTCTCATCGGTTGGATTTTTGGCTTTGTACTCGCCCCCTGGACGGGCTTGCCCATGACGGGGAACTTGAGGGAGCTCGACGATTTTGGCGAGTTCTACCGCTTGCATTGGCAAAACGCCATTCTGCCTGCCGTCACCTTGGGCGTTCGGCCCCTGGGGGTGATTGCCCAAATGATGCGCTCCTCGGCCTTGGAGGTGATGAGCCAGGACTATGTTCGAACCGCCTACGCCAAAGGCCTATCCCGTGCGCAAGTAATGCGCCGGCACGTGCTCCGAAATGCCCTCAATCCCTTGGTAACCACGGTTTCTGGTTGGTTGGCGGGCCTCTTTTCCGGTGCCGTCTTTGTCGAATCTGTCTTTGGCTGGAACGGCACGGGCAAGCTCATGGTGGACGCCCTTGAATCGCGCGACTTCCCTGTCGTTATGGGCTGCGTACTGGCGCTTTCCGCGGTCTTTGTGCTCATCCAGTGGGCTGTGGAGTGGGCCTACCGGTGGATTGATCCCCGAGTTAAGGGCTAGGGGGCGCCTCCGGCGCGTCAGGGGGTTAGGGAGTTTGGGAGCGCCTACGGCGCGTTAGGGTGCTAGGGAGTTTTGGAGTCTTTGGAATTTAAGGGTTGAACTTTAGAATGCAGGCTATTCATGGACTTGCGGATGATGGCTAGTTCGGCTAGAATTTTTTCTGTTTCAAAGATTCCTGGTTCCAAGCGCTCAAGCAACAAAACAAGGCTTCGAACTTCATCCACCGAACCCCGGGCAATTCGGATGTAAAACGCAAACTCTTTGTTCCTGCCTCGACCGGCGCCTTCGGCTAGATTCAGCTGTATGGATAAGACAGCTCGGAAAAGTTGATCTTTCATAAAGCGATTTCGGACGAAATAGGGGTGGTGTTGCCAAGGGTGCACCAAGAGGTACAGTTCTTGGGCGGCTTGCCAAACGCGTAAGGAGGTGAAGTCATACATAGTTGCAAGTACGCTTTGGCTTCACTCAGATTCGGGATTAAACGACTAAAGACATTTCCCTCAATCCCCCAAACTCCCTAGCTCCCTAGCTCCCTAACGTGCCGGAGGCGCCCCCACACCCCCTACCACGAAAGCAACGCTTTCGGCCTTGGCCCTGCCAAGCGAAATGCCGAATTTTGCGCCACTATTTATTTAAACTTGAGTCCCATGAAACTGCTTGCTGGTAACTGGAAAATGAACAATACCCTGGAAGAGGGCGCTACGCTTGTGGCACAATTGATTGACGGACTACCAGCTTCAGAAGTGGGAGATGTACGGGTCGTGATTTCACCCCCCTTCTTGCAACTGCCCCAAACGGTCGATGCCCTTTGGGAGAACGCGCACATCGCGGTGGCCGCACAGAATGGCCATGCGGCGGATGGTGGAGCCTTTACCGGAGAGATTTCCATGGCCATGTTGCGCGACACGGAAGTAGATGCGGTGATTTTGGGCCATTCTGAGCGTCGTCAGTACTTCGGTGAGACCGATGCAGAGGTGGCTGCCAAGGTGAAATCGGCCTTGAAGCACCAGCTAATTCCTATCATTTGTGTGGGTGAAGTGTTGGAGCAACGCAGGGCAGGTACCTATTTGGAGGACACGTGGAAGCAATTGCACACGGCCTTGGAGGGTGTGGGTGCGGATGATTTGACCGACTGCGTCATTGCCTACGAGCCCGTTTGGGCCATTGGTACCGGGGAGGTGGCTACACCGGCTCAAGCCCAGGAGATGCACGCGTATTTGCGCACTCAGCTCAAAGAGACGTTTGGAACGGGAGAATTGCCCATCCTCTACGGTGGAAGTTGCAAGCCCAGCAATGCGGAAGAGATTTTTGCTCAGCCGGATGTGGACGGCGGTTTGATTGGCGGTGCAAGCTTGGTGGCGGCTGATTTTATTCAGCTGGTCAAGCAATTGCGCGACGCCTAATCTCGGACGCCCAGTGAATTACATAGAAGTCACTTTTTCCTGCGATTCGGCGGTCACGGCCGAATTGCTGATGGCCGATTTGGACGCTTTGCCCGTGGAGTCGGTGACCCAAGAGGGCTTGACTGTGAAGGCCTATGTCGTGCAGGAGGACTACAGCGATTGGACCAGCGAGGATTTTCCCATGGCAAGCCAAGTGGGCCAGCTGACGTGGACTACCGCGGAAATCGCCCACCAGAACTGGAATGCCCAATGGGAGTCCAATTTCCCGCCCTTGGTTTTGGGGCAGGATGTTTTGGTAAAAGCACCTTTTCATTCGGAACCCAACCCGGAGGAATTTAAGCACGTGATCCAGATGGTGCCCAAAATGGCTTTTGGAACGGGACACCACCCCACGACCTATTTGATGATGGAAGCGGTTTTGGAGGCCGCTCAAACTGGCATGCTGGAAGGCAAGCACGTCCTAGACATGGGCTGCGGTACGGGGATTTTGGCGGTCTTGGCCATTCAGGCCGGCGCAGCTACATCGGTAGGCATTGAAATCGACCCCTACGCGGCAGAAAATGCCCAAGAAATCGCGGAAATCAATGGGGTGGCTGATCGACTACGCATTTACGCTGGAGACGCAAGCACCTTAAAGGTTGAGCCTGGACCCTACCAGTGGGTGCTGGCCAACATCAACCGCAATATCTTGCTGGCGGATCTCCACCACTATGCATCGGTGAGTGCGCCGGGTGCGCGTCTGGATCTCAGTGGCTTCTACCAGGCGGATGTGCCGACCCTGGTAGAATGTGCAAAACGCTGTGGATATTCCTTGGTCAAGGAGGCCTCTAAAGAGGGCTGGATGCGCCTTACTTTGGAGTATCAAGGCCATGACCATACCCACCGCGCGTAAGCTTCTCGCAGTCCCCTTCACGAAGTGGGCTAACACCTTCTTTTTCACACTCTTCCTTCTAGTTTCTGTCGCTCAAGTACAGGCGCAGGGGGTACGGGCATTTGGCAACGATGCGGAGACTTTTTCTAAAGATTTCAGCAAGCATTTAAACGAGCTGATGGGGAAGAAGGAGGCAGAAGCCAAATTGGCCGAATTCCTTCCGTACTTCAACGCACCTGACTGGGACATGGATCCTGTTCAGCGGGAGACCTTCATGGCTATTTCCCGCGAGATGCTGCGCCGTCGCGTGGTCAATGTGGAGCCCTGGCTGGAGCTTATGAACCTCTTTCAGGCTTGGTCCTGGCCCGCGGGACGCTACGAACAAGGCCAAAGTGACCGCTTCTTCAAAGAACTCCAGCGCGAATTCAAGCGCGCTTCTCGTAGTGAAATGGAGCTCTTTCTGCATACCTACACGGGGTTGACGGAAGGTGCTGAAGGATTTTCGGTTCGTTTGTACGACGACGGAAAGTTGAGCTGGTGGTACCTCGATGGCACGACTGAAGTGAGTCCGGCGAGCTACGGGGATACAGCCACTTTTTTATTCAAGGAAGGCCGGCTTGTCGGCCGAATGAAAAACGATTCGGTCGAAGTGGCCGATGTGGAAGGCCTCTACAATCCCATTACCGGGCGGTTTAAGGCGGTCGGAGGTCGGGTCGAATGGCTGCGGGCTGGCTTTGGCCCTGGAGAGCTCTACGCGGACTTTCCAGCTTGGGAAGCAGACTTACATTCTCCTGGTATTCAGGTGGATTCGGTAGAGTTGTTCACTTCATCCTTCATGAAAGAAGGCATGATAGGGGAGGCAGTTCCCATCCTTTCGCTGGGTCATTTTGAGGACCGATTAACGGCCCGAAACACCGCCGAAAACGCTATCTATCCCCGCTTTGAGGCGTACGACAAGAACATCGAAATCGACGATTTCTTCGAAGGCGTGGACTACAAGGGAGGCTTCTCCATCATTGGGCAGCGCTTTTTCGCCTCGGGTTCCGCGGAAGAAAAAGCACGGTTTACGTTCAGCTACGACAGTACGGAGGTGCTGGAGTTGCGGTCGGAGCGCTTTGTGATACGTTCGGACGAATTGCTGAGTCCTACGTCGGAGGTGGTGATTCGGCTCGGTGAATCGGACAGCATTTACCACTTGAAGAGCGAGGTGAAGTACGACCCCATTGGGCAGCTTTTGCGCATCAACCGCCCGGATGAAGGCCTGGCGATGACCCCGTATGTGGACAGCTACCACAATTTGGTGATGGAACTGGACCAAGTGCAGTGGAAGGTGACGGAACCGAGCATCTACCTGGGAGGCCTCAACATGGGCAGCGGGTCGCCGATGATTTTGGAGTCGGACCAATACTTCCGAAGCGCGCGCTATGCGGCGTTGCAAGGTTTGAGCCTAGAAAATCCTCTGGTCAAAGTGGACCAGGTGGGCGCCTCCTTTGGCAATGAGAACATCAGCCTCTACGACATGGCGGTGGGCTTGGGCATGCCCCTGGAGCCCTGTGGACGCTTCATGATGGAGCTTGCGGTCCAGGGCTTCGTGCGCTACGACGTGGAGAAAAAAGTCATCGACGTCCTGCCCAAGACCAGTGAGTACATCCTCGACCACGACAACCGGCGCGACTACGATGTTATTCGCTTTGTTTCGGAGGTGGCACAGGGTATGAATGCGCGTTTGAGCCTGCTGAGTTTGGACATGGAAGTGGTGGGCGTTCAGACCATTGCGTTGTCGGACAGCCAGAAAGTGGCCCTCTTTCCCACGCAGCAGAAAGTGTTGATTCACAAGGGATTGAACTTTGACTTTGACGGTCGAGTAGAGGCGGGGCGCTTCACATTCTACAGCCGCGAGAACAAGTTCAATTACGACCTCTTCATGTTCAACATGCCGGCCATTGACAGTATGCGCTTTAAGGTGCCCAGCTTTGACTTGGCAGTCGATGGCACACGTCCTTTGGTGCTGGTCCGAAACACCATCCAAGACATTTCAGGCGAGCTATGGATTGACTATCCGACCAACAAGTCGAGTTATTTAAGGTATCCCGAGTACCCTATCTTCAAATCCGCGGCGCCGGCCAAAATCTACTACGACAAGGCCTACGGCGGGGTGTACAAACGGTCCAATTTCTACGTGAACATTGATCCGTTCACCATCGACTCGCTGGACAATACGTCCACCGAAGGTTTGGTCTTTGGGGGCAGCTTCACGTCCGCGGGCATTTTTCCAGTCAAGCGCCAGGATATCCGAGTTCAACGCGACTATTCCCTCGGATTTACCGAAGAGACGGGGCCAGAAGGCTGGCGGTCCTACCAGGGGGCTGGAACCTCTACGGGGACCATTCAGCTTTCCATTGCTGGTTTGCGTTTGAATGGCGATCTGGCCTACCAAAAATCTAGGGGGCATTCCGAGGAGTTTGTGCTCTTCCCGGACTCGGCTCGAGGTCGAGGATCCTATGATTTAGCTGCCTTGGCCGGTCCACCTAAAGGAGGAGGCCATCCATCGGCCACCGGTTTGGATGCGTCCATGCACTGGCTGCCGTATCAGAAGACCTGGTGGTCGCAGAGTCTATCCCAGCCCTTTACCACGTATCCCGAGCGGCCCATGACCGCCAGCGGTCGCCTCACCTACCAGCCCGGTAGCCTAGAGGCAAATGGTCTTTTGGCCTTCAACGATGCGGAATTGGAGGGGGCCGTCATCCGCCTACATGCTCAATGGTTAGAGTCCGGAAAAGCCGATTTCCGCGTGCGAGCTGCGCCTGACTTGGCCTGGGGCTTCCAGATGCAACGCGCCACCGCCATGGTTGACTTTGCCCAGGAAAAAGGACATTTTGAGCTCCTCGGAGGCGATGCCACGCTCAGCTTCCCGCGCAACGAATATGAAGCCGACATGAACCAAGCGGATTGGGACATTCGGAAGAAGCTGATTTCCATTCAGAAGGGTAGCGGGGTGGATGCCCGAATGACCAGCACCAAGGAATCTCAAGAAGGTTTGAATTTCCTGGCCAAGCGTGCCGAATTCTTCCTATTGCCGAGCATTCTAGAAGCCTACGGCGTGCCCAACATCGACGTGGCCGATTCACGCGTCTTCCCCGACAGCGGTCGCGTGACCATTGAAGAAGCCGCCTACATGCGTCCTTTGAAGAATGCCTCCTTGTTGGCCTCCCGCGTTGGGGCCTACCACCGCATTGAGAAAGCGGAATTTAAGGTCCGCGGTCGGAACGACCTTTTCGGCGCTGGCGAATACCAATACACCGACGAACTCGGTAAAATTTGGCCCATTCCCATGGGGCGCATCGATGTGGACAGTTTGGACCACGTGGTGGCCCAAGGGGAATTGCTCCCTGAAGCAGGCTTCCATTTAAGTCCTCATTTCCAGTACTATGGCATTGTCAACATGGAGTCTATTGAGCCTATGCTGACCGTCCGTGGCCGAATTCACATCGTCACCTCGTGCCCTGCCTTGGAGACCGATTGGATCATGACGACGACCCAAATCGACCCCTTAGACATCGTCATCGACCTCCCCGATCCCGATACTGCCCGCCCGGCGCACAAAGTGTACAGCGGTATCTATTTGATGCAAGATTCGGCCAGTCCCTATACGGCCTTCATTCGCCGGAACAATCCTTCGATTGCGGTGGAGCTCATCAGCGCGCGGGGTATTTTGTTCTACGACGCGGAGGAAGATGCGTACGTGGTCACCACGCGTCGACGCTTGTTGGATCTCAATGCGCCGGACAACCATTTAGTCTTCAGCAACAAGGAATGTACGGTCACAGGTATGGGCCAGCTTTCGCTTGGGGCTAAAATGGGCCGGGTTCAGCTGGGAGCCTACGGGCATATTGAACACGACCTCTACCGCAACAAGCTCAGCGCCACAGCGGCCGTCACCATGGACTTTGTCTTCCAGGAGGAAATCCTCAAGGCTTTGCCTCAAGAAATGGGACCCGGTATGGGAGGTCTGAGTACGGATTGGGCCAACGACTATCTCTTGGAGGGCTTGAACCGCTTGATGACGCCTCGTGAACGAGATCGCTTCTATACCGCCTCCACGGACGATAAATTGCCGCGAGAACTGCGCCAAACACTCTACTTCGATGAAGTCGATTTGGTTTGGGACAAAAACCTTCGAGCGTTCCGCAGCAAGGGCGCCCTCGGGGTAGGGGGTGTTAGTGGCACCGCCATCCACCGCTATGTGGAAGGCGTACTCGAACTCCGCAAGCGTCGCGGAGGGGATGAATTCTCCTTGTATTTGAACCCCAATTTGGAACATTACTTCTTCTACAAGCGCAATGTTCTTCGCTTCTACAGCACGGAAAAGTCCTACATGGATGCCATTTTAGCTACGGACACCAAGAAGCGTTCCTTGCCTGCCAAAGATGGGGAGCCCTATTACACCTATGTGACGACGACGCGCGGCAATATGAAGCGCTTTTTGGACGGCCTCGAAGAAATTGTCGACGAGGACGATCAGAAGTAAGTGCTTGGATTTCCTCGGCTTGCTGGTGCGATGTTTTTGCCCGCCTTGATCCGAATGCAAATAATTTGGATGGGTGCTTTGCAAATCCTTGCGGGGGCGTATATTTGCAGCCTCATTCAAGGAAGGCAATGCCCTCTTCGAAATGGCCCCGTAGCTCAACTGAATAGAGCATCTGACTACGGATCAGAAGGTTTCAGGTTTGAATCCTGACGGGGTCACAATGAAAATCAAGCACTTACATCGAAAG
>JAYQOY010000023.1:0-21348 GCA_038145075.1 Schleiferiaceae bacterium
TTGGCCGAACGTTACCAGCAGCTCGCGCCCAAGTTGCACCGAACGCCCGTCCTCACATCGTCTAGCCTCGATGCGCTCAGTGGGGCTTCGCTCTTTTTTAAGTGCGAGAACTTTCAACGCTCCGGCGCTTTCAAGATGCGCGGGGTACAGAACGCCTTGCTCGAATTGGAGTACGCTGGCCTGCCCGCCGCCGGGGTCGTCACCCATTCCAGCGGCAACCACGGCCAAGCTCTGGGCTGGGCCTGCGCCGAAAAGGGCCTGCCCTGCACGGTGGTGATGCCTTCCAACGCCCCCGATTTTAAAAAGCGGGCCGTCGCTTTGACCGGCGCGCGCATCGTCGAGTGCACCCCCACGCTGACCGCCCGCATGGAAGCGGTCGAAGCCGTTCAGCGCGAAACGGGCGCGGTAGAAATCCACCCGTCCAACCAAGCCCCGGTAATCTTGGGCCAGGGCTCCGCGGCCTGGGAACTCCTGGAGGACTGCGCCGCACAAGGCCAGCCCTTGGACTGGGTGGGGGTACCCGTTGGAGGAGGGGGACTCTTGGCGGGAACGGCTTTCGCTGTCCACGTGTGGAACCTAAAGCACGGAACGTCCGTGCGCGTGTACGCGGGAGAGCCCACGGGGGCTGATGATGCTTTCCGCAGCTTGGCCTCGGGCCAAATTGAACACAACGAAAATCCCCAAACTGTCGCCGATGGCATGCGCACGGAGCTGGGCCACATCAATTTCCCGGTCATCAAAGCGCACGTCACCGCCATCCACACCGTGACGGATCCCGAAATTCTCAGCGGCCAGCTCCTCTTGGCCGAACGCCTTAAAATCATCGTCGAAACCAACTGCTCCCCTCCCTTTGCCGCGGTCCTGAAGCACCCCGAGGTCTTTACCGGCCAGCGTGTGGGCGTCGTATTGTCCGGCGGCAATTTGGATTTGCAGGCGCACCGCTGGGGGGCTTGACCCCCTCCCGAGTTTCTTCCCACATCCTTTTGAAGTTGGACACAAAAAAGCCCGACCGAAGTCGGGCTCATGCTTGTCTGGTGTGCACCTGCTAGGACTGGGGGGTCAAGGGCATTGAAAAGGCTCAGAAATCACACCCTCGACGCAGCCTTGAAAAAGGCTCCCAATCACTTGCTCGACAAATTTCGGAAAAAAATCTTATTGTAAAGTATACACTAAGTCAAAATTATTGCTATGTTTGCAATGAATCTTTCGAAATCGAACGGATTCATCAAGGGTTGTGAGACGCCGCTGTAAAAGCGGCGTTTTCTATTTCTAGACCTTTTGGTTTTTCTCTAGCCGTTTTAAACGCTTAATACCGCCTAGATGCCGCCCTTTAAGCGCCGGCATTCCGGGCAAATGGGGTACTTTTGTGGCCGTATGAGCGAAACCTCTTCTTCCCCTTCTTCCAATGCCCCACTTCCCGTGGGGGCCTATCCCATGACCCGCCGGGTGGGCGATCTCTTGTTTTTGTCGGGCGTTGGCCCGCGGAAACCCAAGAGTGACACCAGTGCCGCTTCGGTTCCAGGTTTGGTTTTGGACGCAGAAGGAAGGGTGGTGGACTATGACTTTGAGGCCCAGGTGCATTCGGTTATGGCCAACGTGAAGACGATTCTGGAAGAAGCAGGCGCCCAATGGGATCAGCTCGTGGACATCACGGTGTTTTTGACCGATATGAAGCGCGACTTTGCCACCTTCAATCGCTTGTACGCCGAGTATTTTGCGGACGTGAACCCCAAGCCCTGCCGGACCACGGTAGAGGTGCTTTCGCTTCCGACCCCCATTGCTGTTGAACTGAAGTGCATCGCGGCCCTATGAGCCAACGATTCCCCGAGCGCGGTTCCCTGAACTTGCCTAGTATCCAACGCGACATCCTCCAATACTGGGAGGAAAACGACGTTTTTGCCCAATCCATCCGCCACGAGGGCCCTGAGTTTGTCTTTTACGAAGGCCCTCCCTCCGCCAACGGTTTGCCAGGCATTCACCACGTCATGGCCCGTGCCCTCAAAGATGTCTTCTGCCGCTACAAGACGCAGAAAGGCTATAAGGTGGACCGTCGCGCGGGCTGGGACACCCATGGTCTGCCCGTTGAACTGGGGGTAGAAAAGGAACTCGGCATCACCAAGGAGGACATCGGCAAGACCATCACCGTCGAGGAGTACAACGCCGCGTGCCGCAATGCGGTCATGCGTTACACGGACATTTGGAACGACCTGACCACCCGCATGGGCTACTGGGTCGATATGGAGCACCCCTACGTGACCTATACCTCTAAGTATATGGAGACGGTGTGGTGGCTTTTGGCCCAAATTCACCAAAAAGGCTACCTCTACAAAGGCTACACCATCCAGCCCTACTCACCCAAAGCAGGCACGGGCCTGAGCTCGCACGAACTGAACCAGCCCGGTTGCTACCGCGATGTCATGGACGTATCCGCCACGGCCCTCTTTGCCGTGACGCCCAGCGCACAATCGGAAGCCCTCTTCGGCCCGGAGCCCGTGCACATCATGGCCTGGACGACCACACCTTGGACGCTTCCCTCCAACACCGCTCTGACCGTGGGCCCCAAGATTGCCTACGCCTTGGTGGACACCTTCAACCCCTACACCAAGGAAAAGCAGCGCGTTATCTTGGCGGAGGCCCTGATTTCCAAGTATTTCCGCGAAGAAGACCAGAATGCAGAAGGCAGCCCCGAAGGCAAGGTCCTCCCCTGGTCGGTGCTGAAAACCTTTGCAGGCAGTGAGCTCGTGGGCTTGCGCTATGCCCAGTTGCTTCCCTACACGCTTCCCTACGAGAACGCAGATCAAGCCTTCCAAGTCATCCCGGGCGACTTTGTCACCACGGAAGACGGTACGGGCATCGTGCACACGGCGCCTACGTTTGGTGCAGATGACGCGCGTGTCGCTGCAGCTGCCGGTGTTCCCCCCATGTTGGTCCTCGACGAAAACGGCACGCCCGTTCCCTTGGTCGACCTCCAGGGCCGCTTTGTCGCTCAGATGGGCAATCTGGCCGGCATGTACGTGAAGAACGACTACTATTCGGACGACGAAAAGCCCGAACTCAGCGCCGACGAACGCATTTCCATCCAGCTCAAGCAGGAGGGCAAGGCCTTTAAAGTGCAGAAGTACAGTCACAGCTACCCCCACTGCTGGCGTACCGACAAGCCTGTTCTCTACTACCCCTTGGACAGCTGGTTCATTAAAACGACCGCCGTCAAAGAGCGCTTGCAGGCCCTCAACCAAGAAATCCAATGGAAGCCCGCCAGCACCGGCACGGGCCGCTTTGGCAACTGGTTGGAAAACCTCAACGACTGGAACCTCTCGCGAAGCCGCTACTGGGGCATCCCCTTGCCCATCTGGCGCACGGAGGACGGCAGCGAGCAAATCGTCATCGACTCCATCGAAACGTTGAAGGCGGAACTCGAAAAGTCCGTCGCCGCGGGCCATATGGCCAGCAATCCCTTGGCCGACTTTGTCCCCGGAGACTTTTCGGAGGCCAACTACGCACAGGTGGACCTTCACCGTCCCCACGTGGATGCTTGGGTGCTTACCTCCTCGAAAGGTGCGCCCATGAAGCGCGAATCCGACCTCATCGACGTTTGGTTTGACTCCGGCGCCATGCCCTATGCGCAGGTGCACTATCCCTTTGAAAACAAGGAGGCGGTCGATCAAAACAAAGCCTTCCCCGCGGACTTCATTGCCGAGGGCGTGGACCAAACGCGCGGCTGGTTCTTTACCCTCCACGCCATCGCGGGTCTGGTCTTTGACAGCGTGGCCTACAAAGCGGTTATTTCCAACGGCTTGGTCCTGGACAAGAACGGCCAAAAGATGTCGAAGCGCCTCGGCAACGCCGTGGACCCCTTCCAGGCCATGGACGAATACGGTTCGGACGCGCTTCGCTGGTACATGCTGACCAATGCGCAGCCCTGGGACAACCTCAAGTTTGACTTTGCCGGCGTGACGGAGGTGCAGCGCAAGTTTTTTGGAACGCTACACAACACCTACGGCTTCCTAGCGCTCTATGCGCAGGTGGACGGTTTTGACCCGAATGCGCCACAAGTTCCCTTGGCGGATCGGCCCGAAATTGACCGCTGGATCCTCTCCAAGCTCAACAGCTTGGTGGCCGACGTCACCGCCGCCCTCGACGACTTTGAGCCCACGCGTGGCTTCCGCCCTATCAGCGACTTTGTTCAAGATGAACTTTCCAACTGGTACGTTCGTCTCTGCCGCCGACGCTTCTGGAAAGGCGAGATGGGCCCCGACAAGCTTGCGGCCTATCAAACGCTCTACACCTGCTTGGACAGCATTGCCCGCTTGATGGCGCCCGTTGTTCCCTTCTATGCCGAGCAGCTCTACCGCGATCTGCATCCGGAGGCCCTTTCCGTGCACACCTCAGACTTCCCCGTAGCCGATGCCTCCGCCATCGACAGCGCCTTGGAGCGCCGCATGGCCCTTGCGCAACGCCTGAGCTCCTTGGTGCTCAGCGTGCGGAAGAAGGAAAAGATTCGGGTGCGCCAACCCATTGCGCGCGTCCTTGTACCCGTTTTGAGTGCCGCGCAGCGCGAAGACGTTCAGGCCGTGGAAGCCTTGGTCTTGGCGGAGGTCAACGTCAAAGCGCTGGAACTGGTCGACGAAGCTTCTGGCGTATTTGTCAAGCGCGCCAAAGCAAACTTTAAAACGCTCGGCCCCAAAGCGGGACCTCAGATGAAGGATGTTGCCGCCGCTATCAGCCAGCTAAGCCCCGATGCCATCGCCTCATTGGAGCAATCCGACTCCTACACCCTGGCCTTGGCCAGCGGCTCTTTTGAGCTGAGCGGTGAGGACGTGGACGTACAAACCGACGACATCCCCGGCATGGCTGTGGCGTCTGAGCGCGGTACTACCCTCGCGGTGGACCTCACTTTGAGCCCCGAATTGGTGCAAGAAGGCCTTGCCCGCGAAGCCGTCAACCGCATCCAGGGCTTGCGCAAAGACAGTGGCTTGGAGATTACAGACCGCATTCAGGTATGGGTCAGCGGTTCGGACGAAGCCGTAGCGGCAGTGCGCGCGCATGAGTCCTACCTCTGTGCCGAAGTTTTGGCCGATGACGTGGCCTACGTAGCGCCTGCAGAGGGCGGCTTTGTGTTGGAAACGGACTTGGAAGGCCATTCCGCGGTCTTTGGTCTTAGGAAAGCCTGAGAAGTAACGAACAATTACCGGCTGTAAAACATCGGATTGCGTATATTCGGCTCCTTACTCTTGGAATCATGGAAAATACCCACGAACGATACAGCGACGCGGATTTGGAAGAGTTCCGCGTATTGATCCAAAGCAAAATTGACAAAGCCGAGGAGGACCTCCGCATTTTGCGCGAGCAGTTCACCAACGACATGGACAATGGCACGGAGGACACCTCGCCCATCTTCAAAAGTTTTGAGGAAGGTTCGGAGACCATGAGCAAGGAGGCAAATGCCCAGCTGGCCGCCCGCCAAGAGAAGTTTCTGCGCGACCTGCGTGCGGCGATTATTCGCATTGAGAACAAGACCTATGGCATGTGCCGAGTGACCGGTAAACGCATTGAAAAAGAACGACTTAAGTTGGTCCCCCACGCTACAATGAGCATGGAGGCCAAGATGAAGCAACGGTGAACCCAGCCCTAAAAAAACCGCTGCTCCTCGCAGCCCTTCTGGTCTTCCTGGACCAAGCCCTCAAACTCTGGATCAAAACCACCTTCGCTCTGGGCGAAAGCGTGGAAATTGCCCCCTGGTTTCAGCTCCATTTCACGGAAAACCCCGGCATGGCCTTTGGCATGGAATGGGGCGGCGTGGCCGGAAAGTATGCCTTGAGCAGCTTCCGCATCCTCGCCATCGGGGGAATTCTTTGGTACATGAACCGCCTGGCCAAAGGGGGCGCGACCCTCTTTGTCCTCGTCGCTTTTGGCGTCGTGCTCGCGGGCGCTTTGGGCAATGTGGTGGACAGCCTGTTTTACGGCTTGGTCTTTGACCGCGGCCTGACCTATTCGGCCGAATACAGCGATTGGCTCATTTACAGCGGCGTGGCCCAGTGGGGAAGCGGCTATGCGCCCATGCTCCTCGGCAACGTCGTCGACATGCTATATTTCCCGCTTTGGGAGGGCGTGCTGCCCGAATGGATCCCGTTCTGGGGCGGCGAGTATTTCATCTTTTTCCGGCCCATCTTTAACTTGGCGGACGCTTGCGTAACCGTGGGCGTGGTTCTGCTGTACTGGAGTTCGAGAAATCCAGACCACTGGGGCCAAAACCGATAAACCCTCATGCGCATGAAACGCAGTCTCTTTTTTGTTCTTGTCTTTGCCGCTTTTGGGCTGTCTGCCCAAGTGTTTAAGTGCGGAAGCCTGTCCGTCGATTCCCGCGAAAACCTCAAGCGCGACATGGAATTCTTGGCTTCCGACGATTTGGAGGGCCGCTTGCCCGGTACCGAAGGCGCCAACCAAACCGTCGCCTACATCATTCGCAATTTCCAAGAGGCCGGCCTCCGTCCTTTCTTCCCCGGCGGCTACACCCAGCAATTTGTGGCGCCACGTCCGGCCTATTTGCCCAAGCATGGGAACTGGATTCGGATCAAAAAGGACAGCCTTTTTGTGAACGAAACGCAGGAAGCCGCTCCCGCCTTTGTCCTCTTGCCCTACAGCCAGACGGGCGCGTTTGAAGGAAGTTCGGTCTATGTGAAAGCCGGAATTGAAGGCGTGCACTATTCGGGGCAAGAACTAATGGGCCAAATTGTGACCATGGACTGGGAGCTGAGCGCCAAAGACAAAAAGAAGTACGCCGGCTACTACACGGGGCTTTCGACCCGCATCGACAACGCCAAAAAAGCAGGCGCCAAAGCGGTCATTTTGCTCGACCGCAAAAACAAAAAAGGCATCACCCAAATGATGATTCGCCGCCAGCGCGATCTGGGCATTCCTGTGGCCCTGGTGAGCGGAAAGAAATGGGTGCGCAAGCTCCGCCGCTCGCAAAAGGACGTGGGCCTTTCCATGTCTATTCAAGAGCGTGGCGCCGAAGCCTACAACGTCGCAGGCTACCTGGACAACGGCATGCCCACCACGATGGTGATTGGCGCCCACTACGACCACGTCGGTTTGGGCAAATGGGGATCGCGGGACCCCAAAGCGGAAGGCCAAGTCCACAACGGCGCCGACGACAATGCCAGTGGCACCGCCGTACTTCTTGAACTCGTCCGTCAGATCGGACAACACCCTGAAGTTCAAGGCCGCAACGTACTCTTCGTCGCTTTTTCCGCCGAAGAAGACGGCCTGCTCGGGTCCAAGCACTTTGTGGAAAATTGCCCCGTTCCCGTGCACGACTTTGCCTACATGTTGAACATCGATATGGTGGGGCGTTTGAACCGCGCGGACAGTTTGATGATCTACGCGACCGAAAGCGCGACCGAATGGACCAGCATCCTTCGCGACATGCCCTGCGACCAGTTTGGCATTGAAGAAATTCCTGCCCTCTTCCCCCGCAGCGACCACGCCTCCTTTGTGCGCGCGGGCATCCCTGCCATCATGCTGCACACCGGACTGCACGAGGACTACCACGGCCCCACGGACGACCTGGAGAAAATTGACATGGACGGCTTGGTGAAAGTCACGGAAGCCGCGCTTGAAATTATTCGACGCGCCGAAGCCCATCCGCGCCTCACCTTTGTAGACATCGCCGTCAAGAACGCGCGCGTCCAATAATCCACCATGGGTAAAAATCCTTCCATCGCCGTTATCGGCAGCGGATCCTGGGCCACCGCCTTGGTCAAGATTCTCTCGCAGAACAACGACCGCGTGGGCTGGTGGCTGCGTCACGACGAAGACATTTTGCATGTTCAGATCCACCACCACAACCCCAAGTACCTGTCCGAGGTCGAATTGGATGTGGAAAAGCTGGACATGGACAGCGACATCCGCACCGTTGCGGAAGACTCGGACATTTTGGTCTTGGCCATCCCTTCCGCCTTCTTGGCCGAAGCCATTGAGCCCCTGCGCGACATTCTTCCGACCAAAATGGTCTTCTCCGCGGTAAAGGGCATTGTACCCCAAACGCACCAAATCGTCGGGGAATTCCTCCACGACAACTTTGGGCTGGATTACAGCCAGTTTGGAGCCATTTTGGGGCCCTGTCACGCGGAGGAAGTCGCTCTAGAGCGCCTGTCCTACCTGACCATTGCCTCCCAGAACGAGCAACTTTCCAAGGCCCTGGCGAAGAAAGTCAGCGGCCCCGCCATCCAAACCAATTGCACGGACGACATCTACGGCACCGAATACGCCTCCGTGCTAAAGAACATCTACGCCATAGCCGCCGGCATCTGCCATGGCTTGGGCTACGGGGACAACTTCCAAGCGGTCCTCGTCAGCAACGCCTTGGTGGAAATGAAGCGCTTCATCAAGGCCGTGGAGCCCATGAAGCGAGACATTTCAAAGACCGCGTATTCCGGCGACCTCTTTGTGACGATGTACTCGCCTTTTTCCCGAAACCGCACCCTCGGCAACCTCATCGGCAAGGGCTATACCGTTCGCAGTGCGATGTTGGAAATGAGCATGGTGGCAGAAGGCTACTATGCGACGAAGTTGATTCGGGACGTTAAAAAGTCGCGCGAAGTCCGGATGCCCATCGCCTCGGCCGTTTATAAAATCTTGTACGAAGGCAAAGCTTCTAAAAAAGTCATCCGCGAGTTGGCGGAAAAACTGAAATAGCGGGTCGGGGCTTTGTACTTTTACCCCCACTAACGACAACACAATGGTATCAAGCATTTTTCTGGGCATGGTTGGCCCTTGGCAGATTGTTCTGATCGTGGCTTTGGTCCTCTTGCTGTTTGGCGGTCGCAAAATTCCCGAGTTGATGAAAGGCTTAGGCGGCGGCGTCAAGGAGTTTAAGAAGGCGATGAAAGAAGACGAGGACGAGAAGCCCAAGGACAAGGAGTGACCTATCCAAGTATTGCAAGCCTGCACTCGGCGCTTCACGCCGGGGAGACCACCTGTATCCGACTGGTAGAGGAGGCTTTGCAGCGTGCTCAAGAAAAATTCGATCTCAACATTTTTGTGGAGCTCTTTCCGGAGAGCGCCCGGGCCAAGGCCGCTGAGGTAGACGCCAAGCTCCAGGCGGGGCTGGCAGGACCTCTCGCCGGTGTCATCATGGCCCTCAAGGACAACTTGTGCTATGCCGGACACGGGGTGAGCGCGAGTTCCAACATGCTGCGCGGGTTTGAGGCCCAGTTCTCGGCCACCGTCGTCGAGAAATTGCTCGCGGCGGACGCCATTGTTTTGGGCCGAACGGGTTGCGACGAATTCGCCATGGGCTCCTCCAACGAAACGTCAGCATACGGTCCCGTCAAAAATCCCGTGAACCCTGCACTTACGCCAGGGGGTTCGTCCGGCGGTTCTGCCGCAGCTGTGGCTGCCGACATCTGCCACGCCTCTTTGGGTTCCGATACGGGCGGCTCCATTCGCCAGCCCGCTGCCTTTACAGGTATTTACGGCGTCAAGCCCACCTACGGACGCGTGTCGCGCCACGGGGTGATTGCCTATGCCTCTTCCTTTGACCAGGTCGGGCCCTTTGCGAAGTGCCTCGACGACTTGGCCTTGATTACGGAGGTGATTTCGGGCGGGGACGACTACGATACGACCTGCTCAGACCGCGACGTGCCTGCCATGCAGCCCGCTGCCGCCGAGCGTCCCCTATCCTTTGGCTACTACCGCGAGGTGATTGAAAACGAGGCCTTGGATCCCGCCATTCGAGCCCATTTTGACGCCACCGTAGCCAAACTTCAAGCGGCTGGCCACAGCGTCAAAGCCCTGGATTTTCCGTACTTGGACGCCCTGGTACCCATCTACTACATCTTGACGACCGCCGAAGCGAGCTCCAACCTGGCACGCTACGACGGTATTCACATTGGATCCTGCGATTCGCGCCCATTTTGACGCCACCGTAGCTAAGCTTCAGGCGGCCGGGCACAACGTCAAAGCCCTGGATTTTCCCTACTTGGACGCCCTCGTGCCCATCTACTACATCTTGACGACCGCCGAAGCGAGCTCCAACCTGGCGCGCTACGACGGCATTCACATTGGCCACCGCAGCGAAAGCTTTGAAGACCTGGAGTCTTTGTACAAGCTGTCGCGTTCGGAAGGTTTTGGCAAGGAGGTACAGCGCCGCATCTTGCTGGGCACCTTTGTCCTCAGCGCCGGCTACTTTGACGCCTTCTACGGCAAGGCCCAAAAAGCCCGCCGAGTGGTGCGCAACGCTACGTTGGACGCTCTTCAGGAAGTGGATGCCTTGATTGGGCCCACGACTCCGCACACCGCTTTCCCCTTGGGACAAGAGTACACGGACCCTACGGTCTTGTACTTGGAAGATATTTTTACCGTTCAAGCACCTATCGCGGGCATCCCTGCGGTGAACATTCCTGCTGGTCCGCATCCAAATGGCCTACCTTTTGGTATGCAAATTATGGCCGGTCCCTTTGATGAGCCTAAACTCTTCCAAGCGGCCCGCGTTCTAGACCAGCTTTCATGATGCGACGCTTCCTCGTTTTGTTCGTTTTGGCGAGCACGACGGCCCTCCAGGCTGCCGTGTTGGACAGCATTGTGCCCAAATTTCCGCTGGCGACCAAAGCCGATTCGGCCTATGCCGCTTGGCTCAATTCCCGCGCCGAAAAGACCTTTACCCACCACGCCATTAAGAGCGTTGACACCAACGCTGCGGACATCTTGGGCGTTTCGGAAGCCGTAATTGCCCAACGCCTGGCCACCTTGGACCAACGCTCGCCCATGGACCTGCGCTTCACGCCGGATGTAAAGAACTCCATTCAGTTCTACTTAGGTCGCCGCAAAGAATTTTTGGGCCGCGTTATCGGCCGTTCGAGCTACTACTTCCCCATTTTTGAAGCGGCCTTGGACCGCTACAACATGCCGATGGAGCTCAAGTACCTGCCCATCATTGAGAGCGCTATGAACCCTTCGGCCACGAGCCCCGTGGGCGCTAAAGGTCTTTGGCAATTCATGTATGCGACGGGCAAATTGCAGGGTTTGGAAATCTCTTCCTACGTGGACGAGCGCATGGATCCCTACAAGAGCACCGACGCTGCCTGCCGCTACTTGAAGAAGATGTACGACATCTTTGGCAGCTGGGAGTTGGCCTTGGCCGCCTACAATGCGGGGCCGGGCAACGTGTCTAAGGCGATTCGTTATTCGGGTGGCCGAACCACTTACTGGGAAATCCGCCCCTACCTGCCCAAAGAAACCCGCAACTACGTGCCCGCTTTCATTGGCGCCGTCTATGCGATGAACTACGCGGGTCTGCACGGCGTCCGCGCAGAGCTTCCCCCTACCACCTTCTTTGATGTGGATACCGTCAATGCCACGGCAGCTGTTGGGCTTTATGATGTTGCGGCCGTTTTGTCCATTGACAGCACGCTGATCACGGTGTTGAACCCGCAGTACAAATTGCACCACGTGCCCGGCCCCACCAAGGAAGGCAAGGTTTACAGCTTCGTCATCCCCAAAGCCGCAATGCCCGCCTATGTGGCCTTCAGCGACACCTTGTATGCCACAACGGCGCACCGCTTGACCAAGGCGCCCTTGCCTCCGCCCACTCAGGTGGCCAGTAGCTCTTCGGGCAGCTCTAGGTACCACACCGTGCGTTCCGGTGACACCTTGGGCGCCATTGCCAAGAAGTACGGGGTGCGCGTGTCGGATATCCAACGTTGGAACGGCATGCGAGGCACAACCATCCGAATTGGCCAAAAGCTGAAAGTCAAAGGATGACCTGGAAGGCGCTTTCCCTCGGTCTTGTTCTGGCCCTCGCGGCATGCCAGCCCGAAGCGGACAGCCCTGAAGCGCGTGCCAAGCAGCGCAGCAACAGCCTCCCAAGCAGCAACGGCACCCACAACGAGCTCACCCTGTTTTGCGACCGCGACCTCTGGGAGGGCGGCTTGGGCCTGACGCTTATCGAATCCCTGGCTGAGCCCATGGCGGGCCTGCCTCAGGCCGAACCTCATTTTGACCTTTCGCGCATCGATCAAAAGGCCGTCACTAGTCTGACCAAGCGCTCCAAAAGCATTTTGACGCTGGCCGTCATTCCCGATTCAAGTGCTACGCTGGTGATTCGAGACCTCTGGGCTTCGCCCCAGTTGGTCATTGCCATTATCGCCCCAAATGCGGATGCGCTGGAACAACGCGTTCGGGCGTCCCTGCCAGAAGTCATCGCCAAATTTGACGAGCACGACTCGCGCGTCCTGACTAGCCGAATCAAGAGCACCCAAAGCGCCGTGGTGCCCCCCTCCCTCCAAGAACTAGGCATCCAAAAACTCTCATTGGCCCAGGGCTTCAAGACCACGCTCAACGGCGACGGCATGGCCGTGCTGCGCGAGGACACCCGCAAGAGCATTCAGTACCTCCTCGCTTGGGAGGCTCATTGGGACGGCGAATACGACCCCAGCCAAGCGCTCCTGGGCGACTTGGACTCGCTTCTCAACAGCTACTTCGAAGGCCTTCAAGACGGCAGTTACCTCGCGGTAGAGCCTCAGATTCCCGTCATTCAATCCTACCGCCAGCAGGACGGCCGTCTGACCTATGTATCGCGCGGCTTGTTCCGAACGCAAAAAGGCTTCGGCGGCGGACCCTTCCTGCTCTACTCCTACACGGACGAAAAAAACAACCGCGTCGTAAACCTTTGCTACTTGGTCTACGGGCCGAGCATGAAAAAGCGGAAAGTGATGATGGAGCTGGAGACCTCGCTCCAATCGGTGATCCTGAAACCTTAAGCCTGCAGGGCGCGCAAGACGTCTACGCTGTGCACTTCGCCCATTCCGGGATGGTGCCAGCGCAACCCCAAGAGCAATCGATCTAGTAAACGGTGCCGTATCGCCTTGGTTGGAACGGCCTCGCGCTGCTGCATCCAGCCCACTAGAGCCGCCGTGGCCTCAGCATCGATAAACTCCCCCTGACTCTGGCCCTCGGGGCAGAACTGTCCCTCTTGAAGATCAAACTCCCAGCCCGAACGGTAGTCTTCGGGCTCTAACGCAAAACCCAAGTGGTGGGCCATCAAGGCGCAGAGCTCCACCGCGGCCATGGCCAAGGAGGTCCCCGGCTCGTCCCAGCGGTGCAGCGCATCCAGGACATCGTCGAAAAAGTCTTCGCTGCTGTCCCCCGCCTTCAGCGTCTTGGTCAAGATTTCCGCCGCAAAAAGGCAAAGCGCCTGGCACATGGGGTCCGTGGCTAAGCGCTTCCAAACGACTAGCGCACGCACCTCGGAGACTTTTTCGAGCTGTCCCTTGTCCCGGTGGCTCACCACCGCGTCCAAGGCGGTCATGGGCAGCAACAACGCCGGCCGCATCCCGGACTTGCCCGAACGCACACTGTGCACCATATAGGCCTGCACCCCAAAGGGCCGGGTCCAAATCTTCAGAATATGCCCCTTGTCCCCGTAGGGAATCTTGCTGAGCATGAGCCCATGAACCGCATGGCTGCTCGCTGCACTCATTGTCCCCGAACAATCACGCCTTGTACCACTGTCGTTTGGGTACCCAGGGGGTCTGTGATCCAGAACAGGTAGATGCCGGAGGGCGCGCGACTGCCGTCCAAACTGTAGGTGTCCCAGGTAAACTGTCCCCCGGTGGCATAGCCTTCGTAGAGGAGGCGGCCATTGGTGTTGGTCACTTTGACATAGCTGTTCGGCACCAGCCCGCGCACGGAAATGGGGCCGTAGTCCTGAGGCTGCAGGGGGTTGGGGAAGACCTCTACAGCGGAGAAGCGATCGGCCGTCTGCGTGGCGGTTCCGCGGTAGGAAAGCAGCCCTCGGTTGGTACCCATAAAGACCTCGCCTGAAGCCGGGTCCACATAGAGGGCCTGAACGCGGTTGCTCAGCAAGGGGCTATTCTCCTTGGTGAAGTGGTGAATGGTCTCAAGGCCGTCCGGTGAAAGCAGAAAAACGCCCGCATCGGAGGTGCCAATCCACTTTCGGTTGGCGCCATCCACAACCATGGAAAGGATGTTTTGCCCAGCCAGGACTTTCTGGTTGATGCCGTTCTCGGCGACGAGGAGCGCTTGGGCATCGATGGACTTGCCGTTGAACGCATTGTAGGGCGAAAAGCAGACCACCAAGCCGTCGCTGGTGCCCAACCAAAGCTCGCCATCGGCATCAAAAAGAGCGGCCGCCACCGTAGAGCTGGGCAAATTGCCGCTCCCCACGCCTTTGGTCAGCCGGCGCGTGGAGGTCGACGTACCGGTCACTTGAATGGCCATCCATCCTTCGGTGCGCGACTGCAGCCAAAAGACCCCGTCTTCGTCTTGCAAGAGCGTTTTTACCGTTTCCCCGTTGAAGCTGCCGGCGGGATAGCCCTGCCATTGCCCCGTTGTGGGGTCGTAGCGGTGCAAGGGCAGCCCGGACAGGGCATTGCTGACCCATAGCGCGCCATCCTCGCCCCAACAGAGGCCTCCCGTTCGGACGTCGTTGGGCCCAGATCCCGCGGCCGTCTGGAGGGTGCTATTCGTGTGGTTCCAGGTCTGGACCAGCGTCCCGCCTTGAAATTCTAGGATGCCCTTGCCCCAGCTGGCCGCAAACCAATGCTCGGGGTCCGCGGGGTCGTAGCAGACATCCAAGATGTCCTTGGCGCCGCCCAAAGCCGCCTCTTGCAAGGCCGTCCAGCGGCTGCCGTCAAAGTGCATGATGCCCTCGTTGGTATAGGTCGCGGTCCATGTAGCGTCTACGGCTCCCGAGAGCACATGCAGCCCCTCTGGGCTCGCCTTCAAGGCATAGGCTTGGGCAGAAGCGGGGTCTTGTACGGCGCGGTGCTGCGCATAGGACGGGTTGTCAAAGAAAGTCAAGCCGCGGTCTTTGTTGGCCGTCCAAAGGGTACCCGCGGCATCTTCAAAGGCATCGTAGGGTGAAAAGCCTTCGTTGTTGCCGTATCCCGATGAAATCGTGGCGCCCAAAGCCCCGGAAGCAGAAACCGTGGTGACGCCGTAGCTCCGAACGACCAAAAAATGCCCAGCACTCGCACGTAAGCGACGCAAAACGGGGGCGTCCGTGGTATCAAGGACCACCTGGGACCAGGCTCCGGCCGCTTCCACCCATACAGACTCGTCACCCATGGGGTGGGCCAGCTTGGCGTTGGGCAAAACAGCGAGGTGCGCCATGGGGACATCCGCCCAAAAAGCATTTTTCTGCCAGCTCGCAGGCAGGTAAAGGGGATCTTGAAGGTGCACCGACCAAAGGCCAGATTCCGACGCCACGAAGAGGCTGTCGCCCTGTACGCTGAGGTCGTAGCACGCAGTGGTTCCGCCGTCGCTGCGCAGGAGGTAGGTTCCTTGGATAACCCCAAAGGCTAGATTGATTTCTACCACCCCAAAGCCTGTAGCGGCAAACGCGCGCTGTTCAGAAGCAAAAACGACCGCCGAAATACCGGACTTGCCCGGATAGGCGCCGCTTGCGGGGATGTCCGAAATGCGGCGGGTATCGTTCTCCGACCAGAGGTCGAGGCCGCCGTCCTCGTAGCCGATCAGGGCCGTTTTCCCATCGGGGGAGGCGGCTAAACTCGTGAGGCCCACGTCGCTTATTCCATCCACGGCTGTGGCGGCCGTCATGACTTTATCCACCGGGTCATAGCGCAGCAGCCCGAACTCGCTGGCCACTAGAATTTCGGCCTCCAAAGCGGCGAGGCTGTGCGTGGCTCGGAGCGGGAAATGCGCCCGCCAGGTGCCCACAGGAATGCCTTGTGCACCCGCGCTCAACGGGGCAAAAAGCACAAAAAGGAGGAGGCCAACGAACCGCTTCACGGGACAAAGATGCACTATCTTCGCTCTATGGCCTGCAGTTCGTGTTCATCAAGTTCCGGCGTCCCCAAGGGATGCAAGAGCAACGGCTCTTGTGGAACGGGCGGCTGCAATGCGTACAACGTCTTTGACTGGTTGAGCAACATGCAGTTACCGGCGGGCGAATCCCCTTTTGAGTGGGTAGAAGTGCGCTTTAAAAATGGCCGAAAAGACTTCTACAAAAACACGGAAAACCTCTCCCTGCACGCAGGCGAAGCAGTCACAGTAAGCACCCCCAACGGCGGACACGATGTAGGTACGGTTTCGGTCACGGGAGAATTGGTCCGCATTCAAATGCGCAAGGCGCAAGCCGATACAGAGGCAGAGGCCCCCTTGGTGATTTACCGGAAGTCCTCTCAGCGCGACCTCGACCGATGGAAAGAGGCACGCGACCGCGAAGACGAACTCATGCGAAAGGCACGCGGCATGGCGGACTACCACAAGCTCGACATGAAGATCAGCGATGTGGAGTGCCAGGGCGACGGCGCGCGCGCAACCTTCTACTACACGGCGGATGCGCGTGTGGATTTTAGGGCACTCATCCGTGAGATGTCGACGGCGTTTGGCCTTCGGGTCGAAATGCGCCAAATCGGTGCACGCCAAGAGGCGGGTCGACTGGGCGGTATTGGCAGCTGTGGGCGCGAACTCTGCTGCAGCACCTGGCTGAAAGACTACCGTTCGGTGTCTACCAGTGCCGCGCGTTACCAGCACCTCAGCTTGAACCCCACCAAGCTGGCGGGCAACTGCGGCAAGCTGAAGTGCTGTTTGAACTACGAGTTGGACCAGTACGCCGAAGCCTTGAAGGCCTTCCCGAAGTCGCAAAAAGTTCGGACCAAGAAAGGCCGCGCGGATGTGCAGAAAATGGACATCCTTACCGGCATGGTGTGGCTGGCATACCGAGATGAGCCCGGCCGCTGGGTCGCGATGAAGGCAGAAGACTTTTCGGAAATGGTCGCCATGAACCAGCGCGACGAAGAACCTGCATCGCTCGAAGAAAAAGAGGTCAAAGTCTACATAGAGACCGCCGAGCCCGAGCTTTTGCAGCCCGAAGAAGACAGCCTGACGCGCTTTGACCGTCCCAAGGGCGAAGGGCGGGGCAAAAACCGCAAGCGCGGTGGAAAAAAGCGTGGACCCAACGCCATAACTGAAGGGGTACATACCGGCCCGCGCAATGAAGCCCGCCCTGCTCCAACTGCCCAAAGCACAGTAAGCGCCGCAAGCGGAGAACAACCCCGCAGCGAGAAACCCCGTGGCAACCGTCGACGCGGTGGCCGGAACCGTTCACGCTCTAATTCGTCTGATACCCCCCGTCCGAGTGAAAGCTAAGTCCCTGATGGCCCTCTTTGCATTTGGCCTAGCCGCTTTGGCCTGCCAGGAGGGGCCTTTGGTTCAATCGGTCACCTCTTTTTCGGAAGACCAATGGTACCAGGACAGCGTAGTGACGGTGGACGTAAACGTGACGGACACCCAGGCGGTCTACCGCGTGAGTTTTAAAATTCGGCATACGGCCGATTACCCCTACAGCAATGTGTATCTGTTTCGGGAGATTCGGTCCGCCCATCAAACCGAATACCAAGACACGGTTGACGTTCGTTTAGCCAATGAGGCGGGCGCTTGGAATGGCGGTGGCGTGGGCGCGTTGAAAACCTTGGAACTGCCCTACCGCCAGGCGGGCCTGCGCTTTCCCAAGCCGGGCACCTACCGGTTCCGCTTCCAGCACGGCATGCGCGACGAGCCGCTGGTGGGCATTCGGGACATTGCGCTGACCATTGAAAAAGAAGAAGAACCTACGGAAAACTAAGATGGCACCCTCGGATACGGATTTTCGCACCTACGTCAAGTACTTCTGGATCCTCGTGTTTGGGGCGCCCCTCGCCCTGGTTCTGGCGCTGCTGTTGACCTGGGCCGGGCTCTTTGGCGAACTGCCTTCCACCGAAGAAATCGCCAACCCCAAGAGCTTCTTGGCCACTGAAATCCTTTCCGCCGACGGCAAGCAAATCGGAACCTTCTTCATGGAGAACCGCGTCCATGCGGACTACAGCGAACTCCCTCCGCACCTGGTTAACGCATTGATTGCCACAGAGGACGAGCGCTACCACGATCATGCGGGCATTGACTTTAGAAGTTTGGGCCGTGCCGTCGCCACCCTAGGCACGGGCGGTGGAGGCTCTACCATCACCCAGCAGCTGGCCAAGCAAATGTTCCACGGCGAAGGCTCCAGCAACATTTTTGCGCGCGTCATCCAAAAGCTCAAGGAGTGGGTGATTTCCCTCCAGTTGGAAAGCAACTATTCCAAGGAGGAAATCATCGCGATGTACTTCAACCAGTTTGACTTCCTCTACCAGGGGGTGGGCATTCACAATGCGGCCAACGTCTACTTTGGCAAATTGCCCTCCGAGCTCAACGTGGAGGAGGCGGCCATGCTGGTGGGCATGTTCAAGAATCCTTGGTCCTACAATCCCGCAAAGTCGGACCGTCAGGAGGCTGCTTTAGCGCGCCGAAATACCGTCCTGCGCCAAATGGAACGCAACGATTTCCTCACGGAGGAAGAAGCGGACAGCCTCGTCGCCCTTCCCTTAGTGTTGAGCTTCCAGCGCCAGGGACACGACCAAGGTTTGGCCCCCTACCTGCGCGAATACATCCGCTCCTACATGAAGGACTGGATCGCCGAGCACCCCAAACCCGACGGCGGCACCTACAACCTCTACACGGACGGCCTGAAGATCTACACCACCATCGACAGCCGCATGCAGCGCATGGCCGAAGAAGCCGTGGAGCGCCACTTGACCAACCTCCAAGGGCTGTTCTTTAAGCAAATCTCCAAGCGCAAAGCAGGCCCCTTCTACTTCCAGGGAGGCGACTCCTATGCCGAGGGCCAAAAGATCATCGCCCGCGCCATGCGCCAAACGCCGCGCTACCGCCATTACCGCGATTCGGGCTGGTCGGACGAGCGCATCGTGAAGGAATTCAAGACGCCCCGCGACATGAAAATCTTCGCCTGGGGCGGGGACCGCGACACCGTCCTGAGCCCGTGGGACTCCATCCAATACTACAAGAGCATCTACCAAGCCGGTTTGCTCAGCGTGGAACCCCAGACGGGCTTCGTCAAGGCCTGGGTGGGCGGCATTGACTTCCGCCACTTCAAGTACGACGCGGTCAAGCAAGGCCGCCGCCAGGTCGGTTCTACCTTCAAGCCCTTTGTGTATGCCGCGGCTATTGCGGACAAGAAGTATTCGCCCTGTATGCAGGTGCCCAACATCCAAACCTGCATTGAAGCGGGCCAATTTGGCCTAGCTGAACCCTGGTGTCCCTCCAATTCGGACGATGAGTACGGCGGGGTCCTCACCTTGAAGCAGGCCATTGCGGGTTCGGTCAACACCGTCACGACCTACTTGATGAAGCAAATCGGCCCGCGCCCGGTCATTCAAATGGCCAAAGCCTTGGGTGTGACTTCCGATATCCCCGAGGTTCCTTCTATCGCCCTGGGAACCGTTGACCTCAGCATCTTTGAGCTGGCCGGCGCCTACACTGCCTTTGGCAACCAAGGCCTCTACACCGAGCCCATTGTCATGCTCCGCATTGAGGATAAAAACGGCGTAGTCCTGGACGAATTTGCCCCCGAAACCCGGGAAGTCTTCTCCCCCGAAATTGCCTACACCATGGTCAACCTCCTCCAAGGCGTGACCCAGAGCGGTACCGGCGTTCGCCTTCGCCACACGGGAGCGGGCTACGGCAGCTACGTGACAGGCTACCCTTACGGCTTCGACAACCCCATCGCGGGCAAAACGGGAACGACCCAAAACAACTCCGACGGCTGGTTTGTCGGCATGGTGCCCAACTTGGTGACGGCTGTTTGGACCGGCTGTCAGGACCGTTCCGCGCACTTTGGCTCCACCACCTACGGTCAGGGGGCGACGACCGCTTTGCCCATCTGGGCGCTGTACATGAAGGACGTCTATACCGTCCCCGAATTAGGCATTCGACGCGACGGCTTTGATCGCCCCGATGGTCCCATTACGATACCCTTGGATTGTGCTACGTTCTTGGCGGAATCCGCTGAATTGCGCGAGGAGCGCTCCGAATACAACTAAGCATGATTAAAAAAGTAGTCCCCAACGCCCAAGCCGCTGTGGACGGCATCGCGGACGGCATGACGGTCATGTTCGGCGGATTTGGCCTCTGTGGCATCCCCGAAAACGCCATCGCCGCCGTGCGCGCCACCGGGGTAACCGGCCTCACCTGCATCTCCAACAACGCAGGCGTGGACGGCTTTGGCCTGGGCCTCCTGCTAGAAACACGCCAAGTGCGCAAAATGATCAGCTCCTACGTGGGCGAAAACGACGAATTCGAACGCCAAATGCTCTCCGGAGAGCTCGACGTCGAACTCATCCCCCAAGGCACCCTCGCCGAGCGTTGCCGCGCCGCAGGCGCCGGCATCCCCGCCTTCTACACCCCCGCCGGCTACGGCACGGAGGTCGCCGAAGGCAAAGAAGTGCGCATCTTCAACGGCAAGCCCCACATTTTGGAGCACGCCTTTGACGCACAATTCGCCTTTGTCAAGGCGTGGAAGGGCGACGAAGCGGGCAACCTCGTTTTCAAGGGTACGGCCCGAAATTTCAACCCCATGATGGCCATGGCCGGCCGGATCACGGTCGCGGAAGTCGAGGAGCTGGTCCCGGCCGGCACCCTCGATCCCAACAGCATCCACGTGCCGGGCATCTTTGTCCACCGCATCTTCCAGGGGGAGCATTTTGAAAAACGCATTGAACAACGCACGGTCCGTCCGCGCGCCTAAACCCATCCGCCATGGCACTTGACAAAAACGGCATCGCACAGCGCATTGCACAAGAGCTCCGGGACGGCTGGTACGTCAACCTGGGCATCGGCATCCCCACCTTAGTGGCCAACTACATTCCGGACGGCATAGACGTCGAATTCCAGTCCGAAAACGGCATCCTCGGCATGGGCCCCTTTCCCTTTGAAGGCGACGAAGACGCCGACCTCATCAACGCAGGCAAGCAAACTATCACGGCCCTTCCGGGCGCCAGCTTCTTTGACAGCGCCACGTCGTTTGGCATGATTCGGGCCCAAAAAGTCCAGCTCACCGTCCTCGGCGCCATGGAAGTATCCGAAACCGGCGACATCGCCAACTGGAAAATCCCCGGCAAAATGGTCAAAGGCATGGGCGGCGCCATGGATCTGGTCGCCAGCGCCGAAAACATCATCGTCGCCATGCAGCACACCAACCGCGCCGGCGAATCCAAAGTCCTCCCCGCCTGCACCCTGCCCCTCACCGGCGTAGGCTGCGTCAAAAAAATTGTCACCGACCTCGCCGTCCTGGAAGTAGATGCCCAGCGCGGCTTCATCCTGCTCGAACGCGCCCCCGGCGTCTCCGTCGAAGAAATCGTCGCTAAAACCGCCGGCCGTTTGGTCGTGGAGGGAGAGATTCCGGAGATGGTGCTTGGCTAGAGGGCTAGAGCTTGGCAAATCAACGGAAAGTCCCGGCGCGCGGCGAAGATCCACCACACAGTTTAAGGG
>JAYQOY010000024.1:0-12267 GCA_038145075.1 Schleiferiaceae bacterium
GCACACGGAAGTTTTTCAACTAGTCCCGTGCTTCTTTCATTCGGGCCTGAATTTTAGATTCCGACATGCCCGCATTGGACTGAATCAAGATATAAATCCACCCGCGCGATTCAATTTTCACCGCCGTGTACCCATCGTCGCCGTAGGTGTCGAGGATGCGCAAATTTTGACCTTTATTCGGCTGGTAAATGCGGCGCACGACCTCCATATAATCTTCGCTGTAGCGGCCCGAAACTTCATACCACGTTCGGACCTGATCGCCTTGCTCCACAAATGTTTTGAAATGGGTGCCTTGAAACGCGTGCGGCACCTCAATAGCCACGTTTTGAGCCCTTACAATGGGCCCAACAGCGAGCAGGAGGAAAAGGAGCAAGCGTTTCATCTGGAATCTTGAGGGACAAAACTACCTCATTTAAACGATGATATGGCCATTTTAGCGTGTACAAATCTATAAAATGTCGAACTTCCTACTTGATAAATAACTACCTTTATCCCAAAGTTCCAAGCCATGAAAAATATAATTGCTTTACTAGTTATTTGTTTTGGGTTAAATCTTAACGCTCAAACCGGCCAAGGACCCAATTTTGAAATTGGTCTTGGGTATGCCTTAAAGCACACAGAAGGATTTGGAATCCCAAAGGCCTACGTCGGTGTGAATAATTTATTTAGTGGCCTTGGCGCGTATGTTTCACCTGAATACCGGGGCAACATCACTTTTTTGGAAGACGGTACGAACTATTATTTCAGGATTCCAATGGGCTTAACATTTGAAATCAACGAGAACGTTGCATGTTTTGCCGGTGCCGACCCAATTAGTTATGCTCAGGGAAAAAACTTGAGAAAAGAATTAGGCCTCGCTTTTTATACAGGGCCACTGACAATTCGCACAGGTTATAGTTATTGGGTTGGAGCAACCATTGGCGTAGGCTACCGCTTCGGCGCAAATCCTGCTGCCATTTCCTTCCAGGGTCGTCAACCCAGAAAAAGTCAATCTTCTGGTTTGGCCGTTGCTCAAAAACAACCAGAACCTCAGATTATTGAGCGCATTGATACTGTAATTGTCAAAGAGGAGGTCATCAAAGAGGTGGTTAAAGAAGTTGTCAAGGAAGTTGTGAAACCAACTGAATTGACGCAGATAGCGGTACTTTACTTTGAATTCAATACAACGTCTTATACCCGTGAAAGCCAACTGAAGTTGGAGGCATTGGCAACAGCAATCAAAGAAAATCCCTCGGAGGATATCGTCATTATTGGCCACACCGACGAGGTTGGTACAGATGCGTACAATTACACGCTGGGACTGAACCGAGCTCAAAAAGTGGCAAACTTCCTAGTGAATACACGAGGTGTTGCAGCTACTAGAATTGAAGTGCGATCTGAAGGATTAGAAACTCCTTCATCCGCCGGAACCCCTGAAATGAATCGACGCGTAGTCGTTTATTTCAAAAAGTAAACGAGGGGGTACCCAGATTGAAATGAAAAAGCCGGCTATGAGCCGGCTTTTTTGTTTTCAGAACTTACTTCTGTTTGTCTTCGAGGGATTTGATTCGGTCCTCCAATTTGCCTATCCAGGTTTTCATGAGGTTAAGCATCATGAAGAGGAAAACGACCAACAAACCACTTATGGTCGCAAAAACGAGTTCTGTTGACATATCGAAGAGAATTTAGTGCGGATGAAGGGAATCGAACCCCCACGCCTCACGGCGCCAGATCCTAAGTCTGGTGCGTCTACCAATTTCGCCACATCCGCAGTTAGGATGGCGCAAAGATAGGGGTCGCCATCGGGAATTCGTGCCATATGCATGAAACCCGCGAAGAAGAGGCTATTCAGGTGCTTAGCTCCCCGCCCCCGCCGGTGAGAACGGACTTATTTCGGTAAATAAGGGCCCAGCTCGAGGCGTCCTCCACATGGAAGAGGTCCCAAATCAGCATGCCGTCAAAGCCATAAATCAACGGCTTGAACGTCTTGTCCTTGTAACAAAGCGACTGACTCAGGTCGCCTAGCAGATAGGTGCCGTCCGCAAACCCGAGGAGCACAAAGGGATTGCGTTTTAGACCCAATCGGAAAAGCAATTGGCCGCTCGCGCAACGATTCACGCAATGAATGGGCAAGACCTTTACGCTCGGCTCGCCTCCTTTGGCCTCCGCGATAAAGGGCCGAATCGTCTTCATCGCATGCTTCCAGCGTGCATCATCGCTGGAAAGCTCAAGCAGCTGTTTCACGGCAGGCGGATGCTGCAGCAAACGGTCCAAATTGAACTTCCCGCCCGCCACGCATTGTTGGTACAAGAGTTTCGACAAAAACATACTCCAAGATATTCGCTTTGAGGGTTAATTCCACCGAAAAGTTGTTAACATGGAGGCAGATTTATTCCCGGTTTGGGGGCCTTTTTGAGCCCGTCGGCTACCTTTATACTTTCAAGTCGATTCGCATTAAAATGATTCATCTCAAGCCTGAAGAACTAAGCATTCCTGACTTGCAGCGCACCCTGCAATTCGCGGTTGGACCTCGTCCAATTGCCTTGGTTTCCACCGTCGACCGCGACGGACGCGTCAACCTGAGTCCATTCAGCTTCTACAATGTTTTTAGTACCAACCCACCTGTCGTTGTTTTTTCACCGGCACGTCGTGGACGCGACGGCAGCATAAAGGACACCTTGAACAACGTTTTGGCGGTGCCAGAGGTGGTCATTCATTCGGTCAGCCATGCTATGGTGGAGCAAACCAGCTTGTCTAGCACCGAATACGATACCGGCGTAAACGAATTCGTTAAAGCCGGATTTACAGCCGTAAAAAGCGACCTGGTACACCCTCCTCGCGTAGCCGAGGCCCCCGTCGCCATGGAGTGCGAAGTCATCGAGGTCAAAGAACTCGGCACGGGACCTGGGGCTGGCAACCTGGTGATGTGTGAAGTGAAGCTCATTCACATCAACAGTTCCGTGCTGGACGAAGAGGGCCGTTTGGACCAGGACCAGTTGGACTTGGTGGGTCGATTGGGGGGGGACTGGTATGTTCGCGCCAACGGGGATGCCCTCTTTGAAGTAGAAAAACCCCTTGCCACCAAGGGTATTGGGGTGGATGCGCTCCCTAGGCCTATACGCACCTCTACCATTTTGAGCGGTAATGATTTGGGCCGTTTGGGAAATGTGGAAATGCTTCCCACGGAAGATGAAGTAGCCGAATTTGCCACCCACCGCCGCATCCGTGAAATCTTTGATCAAACCGCCGACCGTATCGAGCGCCGCGAACTTCTACACCACTACGCCAAAGAAGCCTTGGAGAGGAACAAGGTGAAAAAAGCGTGGAAAATCCTGCTTACCGACCGCTTAAATGCCCCAAAAACCAATTCAAACGCATAAATTCACGTCCTTAATACTTTTTATATGGAAATTACTGGAACCGTAAAGAAAATCCTTGACTTACAGCAGGTTAGCCCTACTTTTCGCAAGCGCGAACTCGTAGTTCAGACCGATGAGCAATACCCCCAACCCATTCTGATTGAATTCACCCAGGACCGTTCAGACCTTTTGAACCGCGTGCAGGAAGGTCAGAAAGTGACGGTTTCCATCAACATTCGTGGACGTGAGTGGACCGGTCGTGAAGGCGAAACGCGTTACTACGTGTCTATCCAAGGCTGGCGCATCCAAAACGCCGATGCTCCCGTAGCCCCTCCCGCGCCACAAGGCCAGACCTACGGCGGCGGTGCCCCCGTGGCGCAAGCTCCCGCTGTACCCAATACCAATGCGTTTGACGGCGACGACGACGATCTGCCTTTCTAAACCATCCAAACGTTTGAACTTCTCGGACCCTGGGCCAACGCCCGGGGTCTTTTTTTTTGAGGCTTAGCTGGAGGCGCGAACGTCCAACACGTCGCGCAGGGCCGTGCCCAAGGCCATAAAGGCGAGGACGAGGCTTGCAAGCGCAAAGCCCGGCACCAAGGCGAGGTGGGCTTGGCCCGTCAACAAATACGCATAGTGGTCCCGAATCATGCCTCCCCAGGAGGGCATCGGCGGCTGCGCCCCGATGCCCAGGAAGCTCAGGCCCGACTCCAAGAGAATGGCGGAAGCAAACTGGCTCGCGGCCAACACGGTAAGGGCGGGAATGACTTGGGGCAAAATGTGGCGGATAATAATGCGGCTGGAGGAATAGCCCAGGACTTGGGCGGCTTGGATGAATTCGGCCTCTTTGATGGAGAGCACTTGCCCACGAACCAAACGCGCCACCTCCACCCAGGCCGTCAGGCCCACGGCGATAAACACTTGCCAGAAGCCCTTTCCAAGCACAAAGCTGAGGGCAATGACCATCAAGAAGGTGGGAATGCTCCAGAAAATTTGGATGACCGTCTGCAAAACGCGGTCCAGCCAACCGCCAAAGTAGCCTGCCGCGGCCCCCAACGGGATGCCCAGCAAGAGGGCAATGAAGACGGAAATCAGACCCACACTGAGGGAGATCCTCGCCCCCAGTAGCAGGCGGCTCCATACATCTCGACCGTAGCGGTCCGTCCCCAGCCAAAAGCGCATGCGTTCCGTCTCGGAAGGCTCCCAGGCTGGGAAACTTTCGTCTCCGGTGAGCCACCAGGTCCAGGTGCGCGGTTCGGTTCGGGGCATCTGCGTCAAAGGGAACTCCGCCCCTACTTCGGCCGCTGAATAGGCGAGCTGCATGCGGTTGGCGTGCGGGCTTTGGTCGCGTGCCAGCCCATAGGCACATACGGCCAAAAGGAGCCAAAGCCCTAAAATCAGGAGGCCCCAACGCCCCAGGCCGTGCTGCCAAATTCGGCGCAGCACAGAGGCAGAGGGACGAGCTTCGTGCATGGGAAGGGTTAGCGGGGCATTTCGCCTACGATGCGGTAGGCCTCGCCCAGATAAATATCCGTGGCTAAGCCTTTAAACCAACGGCTGTATTCGGTCACCTTGCCGCTGTCCAGACTGCTCTCAAAGGCCACTGAGGTGTAGGTCACCGCCAAACTGTCTTTGGACACCAGCAAATCGTCGTAGGCCTCCGCTTCAGCGTCCGCCTTGGCCTCCCGCTCAAAGTAGGCACTGTAGTTCAGGGGCACCAAGGTCTGGTCCTGCTGGGACTTCAGCCACTGGGCGTATTCCGCGATGCGGGCAAACTCAGGGTTTTCCGCAATGCGCTGCTGGGCCACTTTGAGGTAGGGCTTGGGCAACTTGGGCTCAAGGACCACAGGGTCCACGTAGTCCACCGCCAACGGATAGTCCAATTCGCGCTCGCCGTAGGGAATCTCCTGGTAGGGATGAGGCAGCACCACATCACTTTCCACGCCTTGCAGTTGCGTCGTTCCGCCGGTCACGCGGTAGTATTTCTGTATGGTCAACTTCAAGGCTCCCAAGGGCTTATCTCCGTGGAAGGGTCCAGCGGCACGGTCCAAATCCAGCATATTCTGCACCGTTCCCTTGCCAAACGTTTGACGTGTGCCCACGATGATGGCCTTGTCGTAGTCCTGCAGGGCGGCGGCGACGATCTCCGACGCAGACGCCGTTCCCTCGTTCACCATCACCAGCAACGGCCCGTCCCACACGGCGCCGGCCGCCCGATCGTCGTAGGACCGAACGCGCTGCCCGCTCGTCTTCACTTGCACCACGGGGCCCTTGTCAAAGAAGAGGCCGGCGATGTCCACTGCGGCGGGCAGGGAACCACCGCCGTTGCCGCGCAGGTCAAAAATCAAGCGCTCCATGCCCTCGGCTTTGAGGGCCTCGATCTCTTTGCGCACGTCGTCCGCACAGCTGCGGTTGTTGTCGTTGTAGAAGTCCACGTAGAACTTGGGCAAGCGGATGTAGCCCGTTTTGCCGTCGGCACCCAGGCGCGCGGAGCGGGCAAAGGTGGCTTCGATCTCCACGATGTCCCGAATGATGGGGATGACCTTTTCGGTGCCATCTTTTTTGCGAACCGTCAAACGCACTTCTGTCCCCTTCTTGCCGCGCACTTTGGTCACGACTTTGTTGGTGCTCATGCCCACAATGTCTTCCGGCTCGGCCGATCCTTGGCCGACTTTGAGAATTTTATCGCCCACCTCCAGCTCGCCTTGGCGCCAGCAGGCAGAGCCCGTCACGATGGAGGCCACAGTGGTGAACTCCCCGTCCTGCTGCAAAGACGCGCCGATGCCCTCGAGCTGGCCGGTCATTTCGATTTCAAAGTTCTCCTGCTGGCGGGGCGGGAAGTACTGCGTGTGGGGATCAAACACCCCCGTGTAGGCATTCATGTACAAGCCAAACCAGTCCGAACGCTCCATGTCCGTCATGCTGCTAAACCACTCGTCGTGGATTTCCAGCTCCTTTTCGCGGGCCTTCTTTTCTTCTTCGGCAAATCCGGGATCGCCCAGGGTGAATTTGGCCTGACCCGCTGAATCCGCCGCCAAGGAGCGGTCGTACAAGCGCATCAAAACCCGGAAAGTCAAGTAATCCGTCCAGTAGGCGCGCATGCCGGCATCGTCTTGGGCGTAGCCGCGTTTCTCTGCATCCGTTTGGAAGGCGCGGCCCGTTTCATAGTGGAGGGGCTCTGCGAGAATTTCGCGGTAGAGTGCTTGCGACTGTTTGAAGCGCTTGGCCCAGATGTCTTGGGTCAAGTTGAAGAAGCTCAAATCCGCATTCTTCAAGAGGTCGTCCATGCGGGTATCATAAACGCGCATTTGGTCAATATCGCTTTGCTGCAGGAAACGCTTTTCAGCATCCATAGACTCCAAGAAAAACTCAAGAACCTCGTGTGAAAAGGCATCGTCAATGTCTTTGGCCTGGTAGTGCACCCCCGTCAAGGCGTCGTGCACCAAGAGCATGACCACTTTTTCTTGGTCGTCGGAGGGGGCCTTCCAGGCAAAGCTGAGGGCGGCTGCAGCCACCAAGAACAAGGCGGGCAGCGTGTATTTCAAATTCTTCTTCATGAACAGGATGCGTATCAATGCGAGCATGCGCCGAAAGTACATAAATCATGCCCCTTTCTAGGGAGGTTGGCCCGGTATTTGTCCCCGAGGGCTGAACCTACTTTCCCTCGACGGGTTATAGCGTTACAAGTTATGCGCCAAATCACACTTTTCCTCGCCCTTTTTGGGTTTTCTGCGGGTCTTTTTGCCCAAAGCGTTACCGTCAGTGGCACCGTTACGGAAGCCAGTACGGGTGAGTCCTTGCCATCTGTGGTCGTCTCCTTACAAACGGACGGCAAGACCTATTCGGCCAACACCAATGCCTATGGATTTTACTCGCTGAGCGTCCCTGCCGGGAAGTCAGCTGAAGTCAAGGTCCAGCTCATCGGCTACGCGGATTTCAGTCAAAAACTGGGCTCCCTCACCAGCGCCCGAAAAGTCGATATTTCGCTGAAGGAATCTGCGACCCAGCTGCAGGAGGTGGATGTGGTTTCGGAGCGATTGAACAGCAACATCACGACGACTCAAATGAGTGTCAGCGCCCTGAGCGCCAAGGAAATCAAGAAAGTTCCGCAGCTGCTGGGCGAGACGGATATTATTCGAACGCTCACGTTGTTGCCCGGTGTTTCGACCGTGGGAGAAGGCGCTAGCGGCTTCAACGTGCGCGGCGGCAATGCCGACGTATACCTCATTCTTCTAGACGAGGCGCCCGTCTACAACTCCTCTCACCTCTTTGGCTTCTTCAGCATCTTCAACGCCGATGCCGTCAAGGATGTCAAGCTCTTCAAAGGGGGAATGCCCGCCAACTACGGCGGCCGTTTGTCCTCCGTGCTCGATGTGCGCCAAAAGGAGGGCAACAGCCAAAAATTCAGTGGCACAGGCGGCATTGGCTTGCTATCCAGCCGTCTGTTGCTCGAGGGCCCTATTCTCAAGGACAAAGTCAACTTCATGGTGGCCGGCCGACGCAGCTATTTTGACCTCTTTTTTCCCTACTTCAATTCGCCCGAACTCGACAACACCACCATCTACTTCTACGATCTGAACCTCAAGCTCAACGCCAAATTGAGCGAGAAGGACCGAGTGTTTGTGAGCGCGTACTTTGGGCGCGACCAGTTTGGCGCGTCCGAACTCTTCGACTTTGGCTGGGGCAACTGGACGAGCACCTTCCGCTGGAACCGTTTGATCAGCCCCAAGTGGTTCTTCAATGCGACGGCGGTGTATTCGGACTACACCTACCAGCTGGGCACCCCCAAGGATGCCGACCCCGCCTTCATTTGGGATTCACGCATCGAAAACTACGTCACCAACCTGGGCTGGACCTGGTACCCCAATGCCGCCCACACCGTCGACTTTGGGGTCCAAAACACCGCCTACACCTTCCACCCGGGCGCCATTTCAGGGGTCTTCAGTTTGGAGCTCCAAAAAGAATACGCGACGGAACCTGCGCTCTACATCAGCGACGATTGGCGCATCACCGATCTGTTGACGGCCACCTACGGTCTGCGCTACAGTACGTTCTTCAATGTGGGCGGTCGGGATATCCAAACCTACCTCAACGCCGCCAACCCCAAAGCCAACGAGGCCACGGGCATTCAGACTTACGCGCCCGGGGAGATCATTGAATCCTTCACGGGATGGCAAGGACTAGAACCCCGTCTCGCTTTGAACTACAAGGTGGGTGCTGCTACGGCCTTGAAGGGCAGCTACAACCGTTCGCGTCAATACCTGCATTTGATCAGCAACAACACTACGGCCACACCGGTAAACGTTTGGCGTCCTGCTGGAAAGTTCATTGAGCCCGCAACGGTCGACCAAGTTGCTTTGGGCATCGCCCACAACCTTCAAGAGGGCGGGATTCGCTTGACCGCTGAAGCCTACTACAAGACCTTCCAAGATTTGGTGGACTACAAGGATGGTGCGGATCTCATCTTCACCGAGTACATTGAAACGGAGCTGCTCCGCGGGGACGGCCGTGCCTACGGGGCCGAATTCCTCGTCGAAAAAAAGACCGGCGCCGTCACAGGCTGGATCGGTTACACGCTCTCCCGCACCGAACGCCTGGTCAACGGTCCCACCCGCGATACCCGCATCAACAACGGACAGTGGTACCCCGCCAACTACGACAAACTGCACGACCTCACGGTCGTGGCCAACTGGTCCATCTCCAAGGCTTGGGAGGCGGGCGGCAACTTTGCCTTCCAATCTGGACGGCCCATTACCTACCCCGACTCCCGCGGCGAATTTGAGGGCATGTACTTCCCGGTCTACACCAACCGAAACGGAGCCCGAACCCCCGCTAGCCACCGCTTAGACCTCAGCTTTACCTACACCCCACAGTCCAAGCGCGCCAAAAAATGGGGCGAATCCTCCTTGGCCTTTGGCGCCTACAACGTCTACGCACGTCGCAACCCCTACAGCATCTTCTTTCGGGCGGACTTCAGCCAACCCACCAATGTGCAAGCCTACCGCTTGTCCATTTTTGGCTCCGTTATCCCCTACTTCACCTACAATTTCTCCTTCTAATGCGGACGCGCCCTACCCTTTTGCTTGCTAGCATAGCCTTAGCCGCCCTGTGGAGCTGCCAAGACCCTATTGACCTCACGTTGCCCGACGGCCAGACGCGACTGATCGTAAACGGTTCGGTCAGCGACAACCAGCCCGTCTACGCAGACCTTAGTTGGAGCGTCAACTACCTAAGCGAAAACCCAAACCCCGCCGTGGAAAATGCAACGGTAGTCCTTTACGAAAATGGCTTGCCGGTAGACACCCTGATGCATGTCCTCGATGGACACTACGAAGGTGACTTTGTGGGCAGCTACGCCCAGAGCTACCACGTGTCGGTGACCTTGCCCGAAACGGGCGACCTGCCCTTTGGCACCTGGCAAAGCAGCCCCGAAGCCATGGGCCGATGCAATCCCTTTGACAGCATTTACTCAGCGTTTGTGCCCCGAGCGCCCTTTGTTCGAGAAGGCTACTACGTCTACGCACACTGGACGGAACTTGCAGGCAGTGGCGACTACTACCGCGCACGACTCTGGCGCAACGACACCTTGGAAAATGCCCCCTTCAACATCCAAGTGTTTGACGACGGATTCCTCGATGGGCGTTCGAACAACGACATCGACCTCCCCGCCATCGAAGTAGCTGGCCCCGATGCCATCGGCGTGACCTACACCATCGAAATAGCGAGCATCCCTTTGGGCCTCTACAGCTACCTCCAGCTCTTGCGCGAACAAACCCTGCAGGTCGGTGGCCTTTTTGACCCTCCTCCTGCACCCATCATCGGCAACATCTTCCGCGAGGGAGATCCCGAAGACTTTGCGATTGGCTATTTCTACGCTTCGGCCCGCAGACAAGCGAGTATCACGATCACGGAATAGAGCATCCAAGTTTCATGGCCTATTTTTGACCCATGGATCCCTCATTGATTAATCCCGGGCACTGGACCCGCGACTTGCTTGAAGCCCAAGGCTTTAACGATACCTTGATTGCCGGCATCACCATTTCCGTCGATTTTATCGTCTTGGTCTTGGCCTCCTTGCTCGCCGATTACGTGGCCAAATCCATCCTCCTTCGCATCATCAAACGCTGGGTCTTGCGAACCGCCGCGACCTGGGACGACCACTTCCTCAAGGCAAAAGTCTTCCAAGCCTTGGTGCACTTGCTACCGACTTTGGTGATTCGGGCCTTCATCCCCGTGGTGTTTGAACATGCCGAACAATGGATCGCCCCCCTCCAAACCGGCCTGAGCTACCTCCTTATCTATCAAATCGCCATCCTGGTCAACCGCACTGCCCGTGCCACGAGCCACGTATTGGAGGACGAAGAAAAATTTAAGGACAAGCCCATTCGCACGCTGCTCTCCGTCGTGCAGTTCTTGACCTGGTTTGTGTCTATCCTAGCCGCTATTTCCTTGGCCTCTGGCACGCCCTTAGGGAGCTTATTGGCCGGCATGGCTGGGGCGACCGCCATCATCATCCTGATTTTTCAAGATGCCATCAACGGCCTTTTGGCCAACTTCCAAATAGCCATGTACGACCTGCTCCGAAAGGGCGATTGGATCACTTTTGAAAAATTTGGCGTCGACGGCGACGTCATCAGTGTGGACTTGACCACGGTGAAGATCAAGAATTTTGACAACACCATTTCCTCCGTTCCGGCCAAGGCCTTCGTCACGGACAGCTTCGTCAACTGGCGCGGCATGCAAGTGGCCAATGTGCGCCGCATCAAGCGCAACCTTGTGATTGATTTGGATTCGGTCCAATTCTGCAGCGACGACTTACTGGAAAAGCTGTCGGGCATTGAGCGGGTAAGGACCTATATCCAGGGCCGCCAATCCGAAATTTCCCAGCACAACGTGGCCATCGGCGCCGATAAATCGCAGCCCGTCAACGGCCGCCACATGACCAACTTGGGCGTCTTCCGCATGTATGCCACGGCTTACCTCCAAGAGCACGCCCAAATTTCCGACGAACACTCCCTCATGGTGCGCCAATTGCAGCCTTTGGGCACCGGTGTTCCCTTGGAGATTTACTGTTTCGCCAAAGAAATCAGCTGGGTGCCTTACGAAGGCATTGTGGCCGACATCTTTGACCACCTGATCGCAGCCGCTCCTGCCTTTGGCTTGCGCCTCTACCAAGCGCCTACCTCCCGCAGTGGCTATATGGGCACCAACGCCGGTCAAGCCTAAGCCATGATTATCCTTGGCGTCGATCCCGGTACTGTTGTGCTTGGGTACGGCGTGGTACGGTTGGAAGGTAAAAAGCTAGAATGCCTGGCCCTGGACGCCATTAAGCTGAACACGAAAAAGGATCCCTTTGAACGCCTTCGGGACATTCACGAAGCCGTGGCCGAACTATTTGTGCAGTACCAGCCCGACTTTCTCGCCATGGAGGCGCCCTTTTTTGGGAAGAACGTCCAGTCCATGCTCAAGCTAGGCCGTGCCCAGGGCGTCATCATGTCCGCGGGCCTTGCCAAAGGCATTCCGGTCGATGAATATTCGCCCCGAAAAGTCAAGCAGTCCATCACCGGCAACGGCGCCGCCAGCAAGGAGCAAGTCAGTGCCATGCTGCAAAGCATCTACGGCCTCAAAGACCTCCCAAAACTCCTCGATGCCACCGACGGCCTTGCTGTCGCCACCTGCCACGCCTACGCGATTCAATCCCCTGTACCTCTGGGATCTACCACCAAGAAGAAAACAGCGGCTAAAAGCAAAGGAAAAGGCTCCTGGGCGCAATTCTTGGCGCAGAATCCGGATAGGGAGAGGTGAAAAGCTCATGCAAGGCCTGAGTGCTGGTTAGTAGGTACGTTGGTGAGTTGGTTTGTTAGGTGAAAATAGCTCAAGCTGCTGACGGCGCTGACGTCACGAACGAGCAAACCAACAAACCTTCAAA
>JAYQOY010000024.1:12277-17233 GCA_038145075.1 Schleiferiaceae bacterium
GAATCCGGGTAGGGAGAGGTGAGAGGGTTGAAGGGTTAAAGGGTTGAAGGGTTGAAGGGTTGAAGGGTTGAAGGGGGAAGTGGTTCTCGTAAACCTTCCACTTTACATCTTAACCCTCAAGCTCAACGAAGGAGCTCCCTAGCCTCCTAGCCCTCTAGCGCGAAGGCAAAGCCTGAGCTCCCTAGCCCTTCTTAAACCAACTCCCCTACTTCCGCCGAAATGCTTTGGGCAATTTCTTCCATGCATTCGGCCGTAAGCTGAAGCTTTGGCAAAGCGAAATTCAAATCGCCTTCGGTGCGCAATGGAACCAGGTGGATGTGCGCGTGGGGAACTTCAAATCCAAGGACGGCCACCCCAACACGGTTGCAGGGAATAATCGCCTCGATGCCTTTAGCCACTTTATAGGCAAACGTCCAAAGCGCTTGAAAATCCTCCTCAGGGAGGTCAAACAACTTGTCAACTTCCAACTTGGGCACCACTAGAGTATGTCCTTTGGAGAGTGGACGGATGTCAAGGAACGCAATGGCCTGTTCACACTCTGCCACCTTGTAGCAGGGTATCTCGCCTCGGATTATTTTGCTGAAAATGGTGGACATCCCAAGGTTCTTTAGCGGCTGATTTCGAGGATTTCCAATTTCATGGTGCCGTTGGGAACCTGAATGTCGACGGTTTCGCCTGCCGTTCGGCCCAACAAGCCTTTGCCAATGGGGCTATTGACCGAAATCTTGCCCGCCTTGAGGTCCGCTTCTTGCTCCGCTACCAAGGTGTAGGTGAACTCCATTTTATTCACAGGGTTGCGAAGTTTAACCTTGGAAAGAATGAGAATTTTGCTCGTATCGAGCTGCGATTCATCCACCACGCGCGCGCTGGCCATCACTTCTTCCATCTTGGAAATTTTGAGTTCCAAGAGCCCCTGCGCCTCCTTAGCAGCATCGTACTCCGCATTTTCGCTCAAGTCGCCCTTATCGCGGGCTTCCGCAATCTGAGCCGAAATGCGCGCACGCTCCACAGACTTGAGCTGCTCGAGCTCTTCTTTGAGCTTTTTATAGCCTTCTGGGGTAAGGTAGGAAACGGACATTCGATCTAAATTTTAAACGAGAATGAGATCCCTGGTGGGGGATCTCATTACACGAAAGGTAGTAAAAAGTTTCTCTTAGAGCACCAACGTAGCGCCCAAGGTGTGTACGCCAGCGAAGGCCGTGTTGGTCAAGCGGTAGGCGTAGCTCAAATTCAGTTTGGACGTTCCACCCGTGGGGGCATTCACGCTAAAGCCCATTGCAGGACCTGAGAAAGCCTCCGTCGCCAAGCCGTCAAAACGGTTGTCAAATGCTGCGTAGGAAGCGCGCACTTGGAAGATGTCGTTGTGATCAAACTCAAGACCTAAGGTGAACTGGTCCTTTTTGAACGAGTTGGAGATGAAGTTACCTGCAAGGTTCAGACGATTCTTCGCATCCAAGTCAAAGCGCTTGGCTGCGCCAATCGCCAACTGCGTAGGCAATTCGAACTGCTCCGTACGGCTATCAAACGTGGTCGTGTGCGAACCCGTGGGAACGGGCAACACAATGGCCATACCGTCTCCGTTGTACCCAAAGGAGGGTCCGATATTGCGCAAGGTGATGCCAAAACGGAAATCACGATCTGCACCCGTCACATATTGAACACCTGCATCAAAGCAAACGCCGGTAGCAGACAGGTTGCTGATGGTGGAGTTGTACATTTTGATGTTTACGCCACCGTAGATGCTTTGAGTAAACTTCTTCGCATAGCCAATGCCGATAATGGTAGAAGCAGGGCTGAAGTAGCCAGCACCTCCATCGGGCAATTCGGTCGTAGTCACCTCAATCTGGCCGTAGTTCATGTTGGTCACGTGAATGCCCAACACGCCTTCATTGCCCGAAGGCGTTGCAAAGGCGGCACTGTTCAGCTGGATGCCACTGCCCACAAGCCACTGCGTGTTTGCGAAGCCCGTTTGCAGGCCGTTCGTGAAGGCCAAGCCCGCAATGTTGCCGTACAGGGACTCCAAGCCCATGACGTTGGCGGTATTGCCTTCGGACCAAGCTGCCGTGCGTGCCCAAGGGTTAATCAGAAGTTCGGATGCGCCAGCAGACCCCGAACGAACGGGGTTACCTGCAAAGGCAGCTGCACTAGCGGCCAAAAGGGCAAACGTTGCAATCGATTTTTTCATCATTTCGTCAGGTCTTAGAATCCAGTTGGGTCAAATGGACGGAGCGTTCCAAAGAACTTGATCACTTTCTCACCGATACCTGGGGCATCGATGTGAATCAAGTACACCCCACTGGCGATGGGTACACCGTAATTGTTCTTCAAATCCCAGTACATCCAGGTATCCGTATTGGCTTTACGAAGTGAGCGCACAAGGGCACCATCCGTAGAGTAAATACTGATGGAGCAGTTCTCAGGAAGGTTCGTGATCTTCACCAAGTTGTCCAACTGGGTCTGCTCGTAGGCGGACAAGCTGAAGTATGGGTTCGGTACCACACGAATGTTATCCAAAGCACTGGTCGCCACCACATTGTCGCCCTTCACCGTGGCTACGTTGTTGGTATTGAAGTTGTACATCGGGAAACTGTTGTTGGTGCCGTCCGTTTCATACTTCTCATACGGGCGGGCCATGCGAATGCGAACGCGCGCATCAGAAGGCATGTCCGTGTAGAGGTCACGACCGTCAAAGCGTGGGTCCATCAAGGGGATGCTCACCCACATCAGGCTCTTGGTCACTTTGTTGCGGTTCAAGATTTGGCCCATGTTGTTCAACTCGGTGTACAATGGGCTGGCAGTCTCGTCCGCACCGGCGTAGTCCAGAGGCAATTTGGAGAGGCCTTGCTGGTAGTAGGGGCCGAATACATAGATGTAGTGCTGACCACCAAACTTGTACCCACCCGTTACGGGGTCTGCGGGGAAGACGGACATGCGGCTCGTAGGATTGAACAGCATGTCGTTACCGTTGTCTGCCACCATCCAAGAGTTCTCGCCAAAGGCCATGTTCAAGCGGGAGCCCGTTTCAACGTCGATCGCGTAGCCAGGGAACCAAGACCAACCCGTGGAGGTCGTGCTGCGCACCAACTCACCGTTGTTGTTCTTATCCCAGCTTGCACCTGCGCGGAGGCGCCACTTGCGAACTGAACCTTCCGTCAAGTCCTGGTCCTCACCCATTTCCAATACAGGAACGCGGGTCCACTTGGTGTGGTCCTTGGTGAAGACGATGTCCACGGAATGGAGATCGCGGGGGTTCATTCGGGCCGAGAATGCAGACTGCGAAGAATCCGCAGGTCCCATGCCGTAGATGTTGTTGCCCGCATCGTAGCCGCGGCCCAAGTAACTCACATAAGAGAAAGGACCCCATGTGCCGTCCACAATTTTGGTAAACAAGGACTTAGGATCGTTGGGGTAGTCACGGTAGTACGAACCAGGCTTCGAAGACACATCGTTGCCGCCCGCCAAGATCCAGTTGCGAGGACCATAATCATCGTTGTCACGAACACCTGACAACCACGTCTGAGTGGGGTCTTCGTACTCAATTCCGGACTCCAAAATACCGGCATTGCGGGTGTTGTCAGGGTCGTTGCCCGGATTCTCTTGGTCGCGAATCTCCACACTCAAGCCTAATTCAGGGATGATTTGCTCGTTGATGAAGGAGAGCGAGGTCATCGAGGTGGCAATCACATTGCCTGTGCCGTCTTCAATCTGCCAGTTTGCCGATGGCCCGACGCCGTCAAAGCGAAGGACGAAGTTGCCGGCGGGTACATTCAAAGGATCGACCACTTTGACGTTTACAGGTCCGTAACCAGACTTGTACGTGGGGTGGCTGAGCACAAAGTTGTTAACGATGGCATCGTGAGAGGCTTCATCCAACTCCAAAACATTTCCTCCGTTGCCCATGCCCTCGATGCGGGTAATGATGGGGCTGTATCCGTACAGAGCGTTTTGGATGGTACCACCCGCTTCAGAATCTACCAAGTGGGGGATGCCTTCGTACTTCTTCACGTTGTTACGACCGCCCAAGAAAGGCTTGCGCTGACCGTTGGGGTGAAGAACTTGATCAAAGGGCTCGTACTCGTTGTAGGCGTAGGCCACTACGGTGAAGTAGTAGGGGGTGTGGTTCACCAAACGACGGTCCGTACCGGTTGCAAAGGCGTCTTCCTTGATGTGGAAACTCATCTTGATGCCGTCATCGCCAGATTGGAGCGTCATGTCTTGAGGGATCAGAAGCTCCAAATCTGGGTCCAAATCCCAGTTGATCAAACGAGCCACGCCGTTCTTGATGTCACACTGAGCCACCAAACGCGCTTGGTTGGGGTCGTAACGATCCCCCACTGAGGCATTGGCGTTTGCCATTTGGAAGACTTGGAAGCCTTCAAACTTGAAGGTGTTGTCCGCAAAAGGAATCAGCGGATCTACTTCTTCGTAGTCCAAGTGCTGGTTGTTTTGGCCTTCGCGGTAGCTCAACATGATCACCAACTCACGGTCCAATTCTTGGATTTCCATGTCAGGAGCGTCGGGACCGTTCAAGATTTGGAAACAGTTGTCGAACAAGTTCTGAGCCTTGTCATCCGCAATCAAAATCTTTTCTACCGAAGCGAAGAGATCCGCCTTGTTGTAGTCACGCTCCCAAACCACACCCGTTGTGATGAAGTTCAAGGCGCCTGGCGCCAAGGAGAAGGGACCTGCGTTGTGCAGACCGCGCTTGTCTTCTGAGTTGTTGGGAGATTCGTACCAGTTCTGAGACGCAGTAGGAGCCGCATTACCCGTGGTATCGTAGGTGTCACCAGGGTAAGCAAATAAAGTCTGCAAGCCTGAACCGTCTGCCGTGAAACCGTCACCGTTGGCAGGGTTACCAGGTCCAGAGGGAGTCTCTACCACCAAGGGGTTACCGTTCTTCCAACGAGACTGCATGAAGTTGTAGAATTCTGCAGCCGTGTTGGGGTTGCCGGAGAA
>JAYQOY010000024.1:17819-21162 GCA_038145075.1 Schleiferiaceae bacterium
AAGGGATCGTAGCGTTGGTCACCATCCAAGTCAATAAAGGGAGCCAACGTGTAGGGCAATTCCCCTTCCGCTCCGTGCGCAGGCCACTCCAAAATGATATCGGGAATACTGCCTTCGTAACCGGGGAACTTTTCCGCCACATCGCAATCCGGATCGTTCTTACACAGCAGCCAAGCGCGGTGCATTTCAACTTGCTCACGGGTGATGGTCCACTGCTTGTCGTACTTATCGCAAATCTCTTTGTTGACTGAAGCCAAGCCATCCGTTGAGAGGGGGCCAGGCCAGTAGTCAACACCACGCTGACGGTATGTCATTGCAGCGAGTTTTAGCTGATTGCCTTCGTCGAGACCTCCCAACCAGAGAGCGCCGGCAAACATGGAGTGCTTGCCACCCCCTTTGGGAACTTCATAGCGTGCAGTATTCAAGTCCCACCACATATCACCACCACCCAAGATGGTTGCACGAACGTTATTGATGTTCAAGTCCGTCTGGGCACGTGCAGGTTGACAAAGCTCCTCCACCGTTTTATTGGAGCGCCCATTGGCGCCACCCGAGACATTAACATCTGGGCGAGCCAAGGCCGTGGCTGCTGCAGCCACCCATGCTAAACCAAATAGAATCTTCTTCATAGGAATTCGGAATTCAAACTTTTACAGGCCAAGGCGAACACCCAGGCGGATTTGACGAGGAATAGAGAAATTGAAAGGATTCACCATGCTTACGTTGTACAAGTCTGCAAAGGACTGTGCATTCGTGGTGAACAAAATGGCCTGCTGGCCTCGTGAAGACGACAAGTAGCCGTCATCGGTTGCAGATCCCGTGAAGGGGTAGATGTTTAAGACGTTGGCCGTATTCAATGCATTCAGAACCTGCATATAGATTTCGACATTCTTCTTGCCCTTCGCATAGTACCATACTTTGTTTGCCGTCAAGTCAATCTTGTATTGCCAGGGCTTGCGAGACCCGTTGAGCACACCCACGATGGGAGAGGCGCTTTCTGTCAATGCGTAGGCTCGAACACGACGCGAGTAAGGGAAGCCAGAACTCGCGGTACCCAAAATGTTTATGCCCGCGTTTTCAAAGATGCGCTTGTTCTTAATGACAGGACCGTTGTAGTCGGTGCCCTTGCCATAGCGGAAGTCCAAGTTGCCCGAGAAGGTGTGGCGCTGGTCAAAGTCCAAAGGCTGGATGTAGCGCAAGTTGGGCTGGCCAGAGCGCGCCAAGGCCAAACCAGAGTTTGCACCAGAACCGGTACCATCGGCAAATGAAAGCGAGTACTGGGCGTTCATCATAACGTTACCCGTGCGACGCAAGTCGTACTGGAAGCTGAAGCCCTTTGCTGTAGTGAAGTCGCGGTTGCCATACATCACGTAGGTGGTGGGGTAGGCTTCCGTTACTGAAACCGTTTGGATCAAGTCGCGGTACTCACGGTAGAAGGCGTTGATTTTCAAAGCCGAACGCTCACCGAGCATCTGGCGGAAACCAATCTCGTATTCGGTCAACTTCTGGGGCAACAAATCAGGGTTGGGCAAGGTCGCCGAACCATACTCCAAGTTCACGTAGTTAACTGGGTTGAAACGTGACAAACCTGCGCTAGGACGCTGCACCAACAAATCATAGTGTGCGAAAAATTCTGCCTCATCCGAAATGGGGAACTGGAAAGAGATACGAGGAGAAACCGTAACCTGAGGGGTGTAGTCCGTAAAGCTCTTTTCACTCAAAACAGGCTGGTCGGGGTTGTTCTGGTCCGTGAAGTTCTCTTCGAAGATCCATGGCTTCGCCTGGCCGCCGCTCAAGTTGGCAATGATGGTGGGGTTAGCCTGGGGAGAGCCGTCCGCGTTGAACCAGTCAAATCCACTGCGGTAGCCTACAATCCGCTTGGGGTTCTTGATGTTGTCTACATACACCACGTATTCGTCGCCCATGGACTCGGGAATCTCTGAACCTTCGAGGCCACCCATGGCGCGGACGTCGGCTACCGTTCGGCTCGAGTAGAGCGTGAAAGGATCCTTCAAAACGGGCTGGTTGGCATCGAAACGGTCGACACGAACACCTACGTTAAAGAAGAGGTCATTAAAGAGGAATTGGTCCTGAATGTAACCGGCCATATAAATAGGTTGGAATGCCGCCATGGGGTAGGTGCGGTTTCCATTGCCATCCTTTTGCTTGAAAAAGTCCGACAACGTGGGATTGTAGTTCAGCAAGTTGCCGGTGTAATCGTAGCCGTAGTAATTGACGTAGGAACCTGCACCGAAATTCAGCAATTCCTGCGCTGAGAACAGGCCCAAGCCACCGTAGCCCATCAAATCATCAGGGTTGATATTGTCCACATCCAAAAGCACTTGGTCCGCACCGTCGGGATCTAAGCCCAAAGCGATGCGCAAGTTGCGGTCAAACGTACGAGGCTTGTTCAAGTCCAATGCACGGTTGTAGTTGATCGTGTCTTGGAAAACACCATCGCGGTAGACCAAAATGGGATTCTCAGTATCCAACTCTTTCATGTGGTCATTCTGCAAGTTGCGCATGAGCAACCAGAGGCTGCTTCCCGCCACACCAAAGGACCGGTCAAAGCGCTGCTCGTACTCCAGACCAGCGATCAAGGAGTGACCACCGATGTCAAAGTTGGTAGACGCGGTGATGCGGAACTGCTCCGCTTGGCTGTAGCTGTAATTCGTTTGCAAAGCGCCAACGTTGCCAAACAAGCTGTAGATGCTCGAAGGGCCTTGGCCGTTCAACAAACCACCACCCTGCTGGATGTTGGTCAAGTTGTTGATTTGGTTGTTGATTTGACCAGAGGCCACCAAGTCGTAATAGGTTGACGTGTAATTCGCTAAAACTTGGTTGTATTCACTGGGCGTAAAGACTACTGCCGTATCCAAGTCCAGCAATTTGCGGAAGGCCGTAATTCCCGTCTTCTCATCCGTACCATACCCGTAGAAGGAAGTACGCTGCGTTTCAAAATTTCCGACGTGGCCGTAGCGGAAGATGTTGCTGCCGTGACGTGGGTCATAGCCACGGTCCAAGTTGCGCGTGTAATCCACTTGAATGGTGTAGTATGCATTCTTGATCAGCGATTCGGCGTCTTCACCCGCTCCGCCAAACTGCTGGGTGAAGCGTACGTACGTCGAGAAGTCTTGGCTGTTGTATGCGCCATTGTTCTTCCAGTTCATCAAGGAATTTGAGAAACTGGAGTTGCGACCGAAGCCCTGGTTGTAACGTGCACCAATGACCAAATTGGTCTTTTTGCTCGTTTTAATGTTGATGTTTCCTGTAGCGCGGATACCGTTGGTTGCCACGTTCAAGCGGCTGTTTACGGTTTCAAAGTCTTCCGAACGAAGCAATT
>JAYQOY010000025.1:0-20800 GCA_038145075.1 Schleiferiaceae bacterium
CCTTTATGATGCCTTCTCTGCTTTAGCAAACTGGGAAGAAATGTCAGGCCTACCTGTTGGCCAGCACGTAGGGGGCGAAAGATTGATTGCAGGCGGCCTCAAGGTCAGCCTCACTACCACCCTGTATGGTCTAGTGATTTACATCGTGAGCTTAGTGCTGCGTGCAGCCCAAACATGGCGTAAGGCGTAAGAAGCTCAAAGCTTCCAAACGCCCTAACTCCCTAGCCTCCAAACATTTTTGCGTAGCGATCGCTGAGGCCATCAAACGAGCAAACCAACAAACGAACCTACGTCTTCGCGCAGCGAAAGCTTAGGCCATTTGACCCATCATCCGTAGGTGATGCACGTGGGATTTCACAGCGCTGGCGAAGGTTTTGAATTCGTGGTACTGCACATTGAATTCGGCCGCTGTTTGCTTCACGATTTTGGATAAATCGGGATAGTGCACGTGTGAAATTCGGGGGAAAAGGTGGTGCTCCACTTGGAAATTCAAGCCACCCAAGGCCCAGGTCAAAAACTTGCTTTTCGTGGCAAAGTTTGCCGTGGTTTTCATCTGGTGAATGGCCCATTCGTCTTCGGTTTCCAAGGCCACTTCGGGCGCATAGCTTTCAAAAGAAGCTTCGGTCACCACGTGTGCCAATTGGAAGACGATCGAGAGTGTAAAGCCGGCGACTACGCCCATGAGGAGAAATCCGCCCAACCAAGGGAGAAAGCCCAATTTGTAGATGGGGAGGGCGATAAAGAGAGCCGCATGCGTGACTTTCCAACCCCAGAAGGCGAAGTGCTGGAGGCTCGAAAATTTGGGGAAGGGAACGGCGCCCACTTTGCCCGTGAAGTACTTCTTGTAGTCTGTGTAAACGACCCAGTAGATGTACAGCAGGGCGTACAAGGCGGAGAAATAAACATGCTGGAAGCGGTGGAATCCGAAGCGTTTTTGGCTAGGGGCCATGCGGAGCATGATGCCGGCATCAATGTCGTCGTCCACTCCTTCAATGTTGGTGAAGGTGTGGTGCACGGTGTTGTGCTTAGTCTTCCACAATAGGATGCTCGCGCCCAAAAAGTTTACGCTATGGCCGGCCATTTCGTTAAGCCAGTTGTGCTTGGAAAAACTGCCGTGCGCGCCATCGTGCATGACGTTAAAGCCAATGGCGGAGGTCAGCAAGCCCAAAGCCAACCAAAGCATCCAGGCATACTGGAAGGCGGGGGCGGCCAAGACCAATCCGAGGTAGGCAGCCAAGAAGCCACCGATCAAAACGCCGGTCTTCACATAAAGCTTGGCGTTGCCCTTGGGGCTGATGTTGTTTTGCTCAAAGTAGGCGTTGACGCGCTTGGTCAATTCCTGGTAAAAAGGCTGGCCTGCTTTGGGAGCGAAGCGCGGGGCGCGGAAGCGATTTTCGGACATAGCTACGAAGGTATGCGTTAAGAACCCTGTAACCGACCGAGGAGTTCATTTTTACCCCAAAAAATCGATGCGGATTAAAAAAGTGCAGAGGCAATTTTTTCGGTCGCATCCGCCTTGCCCATCGTGTAGTAATGGAGGACGGGGGCGCCGTTGGCCATGAGCTCTTTGGACTGGGCGATGCACCATTCGATGCCTACTTCCTTGACGGCGGCGGGTGTTTTGGCCCCTTCGACCGCATCCACCAAATCGTCTGGAAGGTTCAGATGGAAATTGCGGGGAATCGTCGCCAGCTGTGAGGCCGTGGCAATGGGCTTCAGACCGGGGATGATGGGAACGTCAATGCCTGCAGCACGGCACTTGGCAACGAAGTCGAAGTAGTGCTGGTTGTCGAAGAACATTTGGGTGACGATGTATTCGGCCCCTGCGTCCACCTTGGCTTTGAGGTGTTTGATGTCGGTTTTGAGGCTTGGGGCTTCAAAGTGCTTTTCGGGATAGCCCGCGACCCCAATGCAGAAATTGCTGGGGTTGGAATTCTCCACTTCGTCGTGGAGGTAGCGGCCGTGGTTGAGGTCCACGACTTGCTTGAGAAGGTCTAGGGCGTAGGTGTGGCCGTGGGGTTCGGGCTTGAAGGCGCCTTCGGCTTTGAGGGCGTCGCCGCGGAGCACCAAGACGTTGTCAATGCCCAAATAGTGCAGGTCGATGAGGGCGTATTCGGTTTCCTCCCGGCTGAAGCCTCCGCAAATCACGTGGGGGACGGTGTCGACTTTGAATTGGTTTTGGATGGCCGCACATATGCCCACCGTGCCCGGACGTTTGCGGGTATGCACTTTTTCCAGCAAACCGTTTTCGCGCTTTTTGTACATGAATTCCTCGCGGTGGCTCGTGACGTCCACAAACTTGGGCCCAAAGGCCATGAGGCGTTCGATCGTGCCGAACAATTCATCAATGCGCGTGCCCTTCAATGGGGGCAGAATTTCGAAGGAGAAAAGCGTTTTTCCTTCCGCAGCGGCGATATGGTCAATGACTTTCATGCAATCAGAGGTCTAAAAGGGGGCTGAGCCAGCGGGCGGCTTCCTCCGGGGAAATTCCGCGTCGCTCGGCATAATCGTTTAATTGGTCCTGGTCGATTTTCGCCAGGCCGAAGTACTTGGCTTCGGGGTGTCCGAAATAGTATCCGCTCACCGCCGCAGTGGGGTACATGGCTTTGTGTTCGGTCAGGTGGATGTCGGCATGCGATTCAACATTCAATAGTTTGAACAGCAGGTCTTTTTCCAGGTGATCCGGGCAAGCCGGATAGCCTGGTGCGGGCCGAATGCCCTGGTAGGCCTCCGCGATCAAGGCCTCATTGGTGAGGGTTTCTTGGGCCGCGTAGCCCCAGAATTCTTTCCGAACGCGTTCGTGCAAATGCTCCGCAAAAGCTTCCGCCAAACGGTCCGCCAACGCTTTGAGCATGAGCGCACTGTAGTCGTCCTGCTCCGCTTCAAACGCTTGGACGCGCTCGTCCACGCCGTGGCCGGTGGTCACCGCGAAAAGACCCAAGGTGTCGTTGCCTGCGGGGTCGATGTAATCCGCCAAGGCCGCGTAGGGCAAGCCTTCCTTCTTTTGGCCTTGCTGGCGGAGGGTTAGGAAGCGGTGGTCAACAGCCTCGCTGTCCGTCACCACGATGTCGTCGCCGTCCTGGCGCGCCGGGAAGAAGCCGTACACGCCTTCGGCACGGAGCCATTTTTCCGCAACCATTTGCTGCAGCATCTGCTGGGCGTCGGCGAAGAGCTTTTGGGCCTGTTCGCCCACGACCTGATCCTCCAAAATTCGGGGGTACTTGCCATGAAGATCCCAAGCCATAAAGAAGGGCGTCCAATCGATGTAGGGAACCAAATCCGCCAAGGGGTAGTCGTGCAGCGGGAAAACGCCGTAGGCCGCGGGGGCAGGCGCTTTGAGCGCGAAGTTGGGCTGGACGCGCTGTGCTCGGGCCGAGGCGATGGGCACAAAATTCCGCTGGCTACTGCGGTTGGCATACTGCTCGGCCAATCGGTCGTAGTCGCTGCGCACCTCTGCCACGTATTCGGCCGCTTCAGATCCCAGCAATTTTTGCACCACCGGGACGGAACGCGACGCATCGTTTACGTGCACGACGGCACTGTCCAAAACAGGCTGAATCTTCACCGCCGTATGCGCCCGAGACGTCGTCGCCCCGCCAATGAGCAGGGGCTGGCGCAATCCTTGGCGCTTCATTTCGGAAGCCAGGAAGACCATCTCATCCAGCGAGGGAGTAATCAGGCCGCTTAGGCCGATAATGTCCACGTTGTGGGCCACGGCGGCGTCCAAAATCTTTTGGGGCGGCACCATAACTCCCAGGTCGATGACTTCGTAGTTGTTGCACTGCAGCACTACACTGACGATGTTCTTGCCGATGTCGTGCACATCGCCTTTGACCGTGGCCATCAGGACTTTGCCTTGCTTTCGAGGGGCCGAATCCTCCGTCTCAAAGTAGGGCTCCAAATAGGCCACCGCCTTCTTCATCACGCGGGCCGACTTCACCACTTGCGGCAGGAACATTTTGCCCGCGCCAAAGAGGTCGCCCACCACGTTCATGCCCGCCATCAAGGGCCCTTCAATCACATTTAAGGGGGCGCCAAGCGCCACTCGAGCTTCTTCGGCATCCGCTTCGATGTAGGCGTCCAGGCCATTGACCAGGCTGTATTCGATGCGCTCTGCCACCGGAAGTTCGCGCCACGACTCGTCTTTTTCGCGGACGGAGGCAGCCCCCCGAACGGTTTCCGCCAAGGCTAGCAAGCGCTCCGTCGCATCCGGACGGCGGTCCAGCAGGACATCCTCCACGTGTTCACGCAAGCTCGGTTCAATCTTGTCGTAAACGATGAGCTGGCCGGGGTTCACAATGCCCATGTCCATGCCGTGGGCGATGCCGTGGTAGAGGAAGCAGGCGTGCATGGCTTCGCGCACCACGTCGTTGCCGCGGAAGGAGAAGCTCACGTTGGACACGCCCCCGCTGATCTTCGCGCCGGGCAGGTTTTCCTTGATCCAAGCGGTCGCCTCAAAGAAGTCCAAGGCATTGCGGCGGTGCTCCTCCATGCCGGTGGCGACCGGGAAAATATTGGGGTCAAAAATGATGTCCTCCGCCGGGAAGCCCACCACCTCTGTGAGGATGCGGTAGGCCCGTGCGCAGATTTCAATGCGGCGCGCGTAGGAATCCGCCTGGCCCTCCTCGTCAAAGGCCATCACGATAACCGCGGCACCAAAGCGCAGGATGGTTTTGGCATGAGCGATGAATTCGGCCTCGCCCTCTTTGAGCGAAATCGAGTTCACCACTGCCTTGCCTTGCACGCATTTGAGGCCCGCCACGATGATGTCCCATTTGGACGAATCAATCATGATGGGAATTCGGGCGATATCGGGCTCAGAGGCAATGAGATTCAGGAAGGTGGTCATGGCATACACGCCGTCCAGCATGCCTTCGTCCATGTTGACGTCCAAAATCTGCGCACCCCCCTCCACTTGGTCGCGGGCAATGTCGAGCGCCTCTTCGTACTGCTCCTCTTTAATGAGGCGAAGAAACTTGCGCGATCCGGTCACATTGGTCCGCTCGCCCACGTTCACAAAATTGCTTTGCGCCGAAATCTTCAACGGCTCCAGTCCACTGAGTTTCATGCGCGCTGAGGTTTTCGAGGGGTTATGCCTTGTGCCGCTTTCGCAAAGGCCCGAATATGGGCCGGCGTCGTTCCACAGCAGCCGCCCAAAATATTTACAATGCTAAGGTCCAAGTACTCCTTGACCGCGGCAGCCATGTCCTCAGGCGTCTCGTCGTAGCCCCCGAAGGCATTGGGCAAACCCGCATTGGGGTAGGCACTGACCAAGAAGGGCGCTTCCGCCGCCAAGGTCTGCAGGTAGGGGCGCAAGTCTTTGGCGCCCAGCGCACAGTTCAAGCCAATGCTCAACAAGGGCATGTGGCTCAAAGAAATCAAAAAGGCTTCGGTGGTTTGGCCGCTGAGCGTTCGGCCACTGGCGTCCGTAATTGTGCCGCTTACCATGACCGGAACCTGCTGGCCGCGCTGTTCGAACGCTTCCTGTACCGCATACAAAGCCGCCTTGGCGTTCAACGTATCAAACACCGTTTCAATCAGCAGCACGTCCACCCCGCCCTCCAACAAAGCCTCGGCCTGTTGCTGGTAGGCCGTCGCCAATTCATCGAACGTGATGTTTCGGTAGGCCGGGCGGTTGACATCGGGGCTCAAAGACAGCGTCCGGTTGGTCGGGCCAATCGCTCCTGCCACGAAGCGCGGCTTCTCCGGCGTACTAAACGCAGCCGCCGCTTTCTTCGCCACACGAGCCCCCTCCACGTTGATGTCCCAGACCAGCTCCTCCATGTGGTAATCCGCCATGGAGATGGTTTGGGCGTTAAACGTATTCGTCTCAATAATGTCTGCTCCAGCGGCCAAATACTGCTCGTGAATCTCCTGAATGATGTCCGGACGCGTCAAATTCAAGAGGTCGTTGTTGCCCTTCACGGGATGGGCCCAATCGGCAAAGCGCGCGCCACGGTAGCCGGCCTCGTCGAGCTGGTAGCCCTGAATCAAAGAACCCATCGCCCCATCGAGGATGAGGATGCGTTCTGCGGCGGCGTCTTGGATGGAAATCATGTCCTTCGTTGCGTTTTTACGCTTATTCAGAAAGACACAAGGCTGTGGGCAGCCTGGCGCTCATCTGTCTGCGGGTAGCAGCGGGAGTTAGCACCCTTTTACTGGGTTGCCAAGACGTCGATGGGCCCGTCCCTCGGTCTTTCTGGATAAGCAGGGCAAAGGTACGCGGCATTTTGAGGCACGCAAAGATGAATTGGCATCTAAATCTTCGTTTTTGGTCATTTTGTGCTCTAGCCGAAAAAATGGTTGTGCGACTCGCCTCGGCCATTACCTTTGCCCTCGCGTGGAAGGATTTGTCCGATTGCAACCACGGTAAAAAATGCTAAACCCGGCCTCCCGCGTCCAGCACTTTCTACCGTATCCGGCTCCCTTCTTTGAGAATCTAAATTTGAGACGCTATGAGTTATTTATTTACATCCGAATCCGTGTCCGAAGGGCACCCCGACAAGGTATCTGACCAAATTTCAGACGCCCTCGTCGACCATTTCATCGCCTTTGATGCGGAGTCCAAAGTGGCCTGCGAAACCTTGGTTACCACGGGTCAGGTGGTCCTCGCCGGCGAAGTGAAGTCCAAGACCTACATCGATGCGCAGGAGATTGCCCGCGACGTGATCCGCAAGATTGGATATACGAAGTCAGAGTACATGTTTGAAGCCAACTCCTGTGGGGTTTTGAGCGCTATTCACGAGCAATCCCCCGACATCAACCAAGGCGTTGACCGCGCTTCCAAGGAAGAGCAAGGTGCGGGCGATCAGGGCATCATGTTTGGCTATGCCACCGACGAAACGGACAACTACATGCCTTTGGCCCTGGAGTTGAGCCACTTGTTGCTTCGTGAGCTCGCTGCCATCCGCAAGGAGGGCAAAGTGATGAAGTACTTGCGCCCAGACTCTAAGAGCCAGGTGACCATCCGCTACAGCGACCGCGACGTGCCCGAGGCTATCGACACGGTGGTTATCTCTACCCAGCACGACGACTTTGCAGACGAGAAAGGCATGCAGGAAAAGATTACCGCAGACATCCTGCGCTACCTCATCCCACGTATCAAGAAACATTTGCCTCGCCGCGTTCAACGCCTTTTCACCAAAGACGTTCGCTACCTGATCAACCCTACCGGCAAGTTTGTTATCGGCGGCCCACACGGCGACACCGGTTTGACCGGCCGTAAAATCATTGTCGACACCTACGGCGGCAAGGGTGCGCACGGCGGTGGTGCTTTCTCAGGCAAGGACCCCTCTAAAGTGGACCGTTCTGCGGCTTACGCAGCGCGTTACGTGGCCAAAAACCTTGTAGCTGCCGGTGTGGCGAAGCAAGTTTTGGTACAGCTGGCCTATGCCATTGGCGTTGCTGAGCCTGTAGGCTTCTACATCAATACGTACAACACCGCGAAGGTTCGTGGCGCAGACGGCAAGAAATTGACGGATGGCGCTATCGCACAGACCGTTCAGTCATTGTTTGACCTCCGTCCCTACGGCATCGAGACCAAGTTTGGCTTGCGCCAGCCTATTTACGCAGAAACTGCAGCGTACGGCCACATGGGCCGCAATCCGGAAATCGTAGAGAAGCAGTTCAAGCGTCCTACCGATAAAGGTATCGAAGTGAAAACCGTGAAGGTGGAACTCTTTACCTGGGAGAAATTGGATTCTGTAGCGGCCATTCAAAAGGCCTTTGGGATTTAAAGTTTTTCCTCCAGAATGAAAAAAGGGCGCCCGTTGGGCGCCCTTTTTGTTGGGTAAAACCGCAGATTCTAGTAGCGGTACGTTTCAGGCTTGAAGGGGCCTTCTACGGTCACGCCGATGTAATCGGCTTGATCCTTAGAAAGCGTATCCAACTCCGCACCCACAGCAGCCAAGTGCAAAGCAGCCACCTTCTCATCCAAGTGCTTGGGCAAGGTGAAGACCTCGTTGGGGTATTTGCCAGGGTTCGTATACAGCTCGATTTGCGCCAAAACCTGGTTGGTGAAGCTGTTGGACATTACAAAACTGGGGTGGCCGGTAGCACAGCCCAAGTTCACCAAACGACCTTCGGCCAAAACAATTACGTCATTGCCATCCACATTGTAGAGGTCTACTTGGGGCTTGATGGTGGACTTGGTGTGGCCGTAGTTCTTGTTCAACCACGCCATGTCGATCTCGTTGTCGAAGTGGCCGATGTTACAAACAACCGTTTTGTCCTTCATGGCCTTGAAGTGGCGGTCCACGATGATGTTTTTATTGCCGGTGGAGGTGATGACGATGCCGGCCATGCCCACAACGTCGTCCATGCGGCGAACTTCAAAACCGTCCATTACGGCCTGAAGGGCACAGATGGGATCGATTTCGGTCACGATCACGCGTGCACCTGCCGCTTTGAAAGAAGCGGCCGTGCCCTTGCCTACGTCGCCGTAACCGGCACAAACCACCACTTTACCGGCAATCATCAAATCCGTTGCGCGGCGGATGGCGTCTACCGCAGACTCACGGCAACCGTATTTGTTGTCAAACTTGCTCTTGGTGACCGAATCGTTCACGTTGATAGCGGGCATAGGCAAGGTGCCTTTGATCATGCGCTCGTACAAACGGTGGACACCCGTCGTGGTCTCTTCTGAAAGTCCGCCGATGCCGGGGGCCAATTCGGGGTATCGGTCGAGGACCATGTTGGTCAAATCACCACCATCGTCCAAAATCATATTCAGTGGCTGCTGATCCTCGCCAAAGAACAGGGTTTGCTCAATACACCAGTCAAACTCTTCTTCGTTCATGCCTTTCCATGCATAAACAGGAATACCAGCTGCTGCGATGGCCGCTGCGGCGTGGTCCTGGGTAGAGAAAATGTTGCACGAAGACCAGGTTACATCTGCACCCAACTCCACCAGCGTTTCAATTAAAACGGCCGTTTGGATGGTCATGTGCAAGCAGCCTGCAATGCGAGCACCTGCTAAAGGCTTGCTTTCACCGTATTCGGCGCGCAAGGCCATCAAGCCTGGCATCTCTGCTTCTGCTAAGGTGATTTCTTTGCGGCCCCATTCGGCCAAAGCCATATCCTTGACTTTGTACGGGATGTAGTTGGTCGCTGCCATATTTTCTTTGATTTTTGCTTGGTTTATGAACGAGAACGGCAAAGGTACAAAGAAGGTTCAGGTTAATGTCCCAAATCTTAGTCTTTTAGGAGTGCATCTTGCGCTCTGCAGCCTGGATTCAGACTTTGCATTTCCCGCACTTTCTGGTGCTGACGAGGCTCGCCTTGCCCGTATTTCTGCTCCGGGCCGAAAACAGCACTTCCTCGCCGCCCGAACCGCCTTAGCCTCCGCCGACCCCAACTTGGCTGCGGAGCTAAACTACCAGGGCGATCGTCCCATTCTCCCTTCCGGGTATGTCAGCCTCTCCCACGGTGGCTCCCATGCGGCCGCCCTGTACCATCCCCATTTCCCCGTTGGCGTCGATGTAGAAGGTCCTCGTGCCCAACTCGGACGCATTGCTCCCAAATTTTTGCACCAGGAGGAACACGCATACCTCAACGCTTCCGCCCATTCAGAGGATTTTTTACGCATCGCATGGGGCGCTAAAGAGGCTGTTTTCAAGGCGGCACAGCGCGAAGGCTTGCCCTTTGCGGAAGGTATTCGGTTCGCTACTTGGCCTCAGGGGGATGTTCGCCCTTCAGGCACGTTCCGAATGCACCTCTCCGACGGCTCCCCCTTCCTCTGCGGCGCCCACTGGATTCCAACCTCTGACCCTTCCGGCGACTGTTTGGTCTGGGCCCTGGCGCTCCCCACGCATCCCCACATCGTTCTGACCGGGCCCGAATCCACTGGAAAATCCAGCCTCCTTCAGGCCTTGCATGCCCACTTGGGTTGGCCCATCGCACCAGAGGCTGCGCGGAGCTATTTGTCCGAATTTGGTTCGTCCTATACCCTTGAGGACGTAGAGCGCATACATGCTCTGCAGGCATCCGCACAGCAAAGCATCATCCAGAGCGCTACCTCCCCCACCCTCAGCGATACAGATGCCTTGACGACCATGATTTGGGCGGAAGAAAAATTTGGTGTCGCCCCAGAAGCTATGCGGACTGATGCCACAAGGCCCCTTGCAGATTTTTACTTGCTCTGCGCACCTGACCTCCCTTGGGAGGCGGATCCCTTGCGGGAAAATCCCCAGGACCGCGACCTCCTCTTCGCCAAACACGAAGCCTTCCTCCGCGCCAATCACCTTCCCTATGCCGTAGTCTCGGGCAGCGGGAAAGCCCGATTGGACTCAGCATTGAAAGGGCTGGAGGCGATGGGGTTTGTGGGGTAGAAGGGTAAAAGGGTTTAAGGGTTAAAGGGATTAAGAGTTTGGAGGTTAGGGAGCTAGGGGGTTTGGGGGTTTGGGGACTGGCAGAATGGCCTCAGCGCGTAGCGCGTGCTTTCTAGCGTAAGTGCGCAGCACGAGCTCCCTAGCCCCCTAGCGCGAGTGCGCAGCATGAGCTCCCTAGCCCCCAAACCTCCTAGAGCGAGTGCGCAGCACGAGCCCCCTTTACCCCTTCAACCCTTAAACCCTTTTACCCTTAAACTTTCCCTACATTTGCCCCACACAGGGGTGCCGGATTCGGCTGAGATGATACCCTACGAACCTGGGCGGGTTATGCTGCCAAGGAAGTGGAAAAGCCCGCTCGGGCCGCCTTGATGAGGCACCTCGCTGTGTAACCTTCGAAAACCAGCGAGTATGAAAACAACCGCCATTGCCCTTTTGACTGTCAGCGCGTTAACGCTGAATGCACAGCTTGTCGACACCACGAAACTCTCAAAAATCACGCTGAACAGCGTGGAACTTTTGGAGGTGCGCGCCTCGGAACGCACGCCGATGACGGCGAAGACGATCACGATTTCGCGGATCGATGAGCGCAACATTTCAAACAGCTACCTCTCCAACATGAACACGGGGCAGGACATTCCCTATGTACTGCAGTTTGCGCCTTCCATGACGCAGTCGTCCGATGCAGGAACAGGTATGGGCTACACCTACTTGCGCATGCGCGGCATGGACCAAACGCGCATCAACGTCACCATCAACGGGGCACCGGTGAATGATCCCGAATCGCACGGGGTTTTTTGGGTAAATACGCCGGATTTGACGACTTCTTTGAACAGTGTGCAGATTCAGCGCGGGGTGGGCACCTCGACGGTGGGCGCGGGGGCCTTTGGCGGATCGATTTCCATGGAGGTGGGTGTCCCCAACAAAGAGGCTTCCACGCAGCTGACCTTGGGGGCAGGCTATTTCGGAAGCAGCCGCGCGTCGGTGGTGATGCATTCGGGCGCGGTGGGCTTCAAGGGCCAAAAAGACAAGCCCTTTACCTTCATGGGCCGCTATTCCAGCCTGCAGAGCACGGGCTTCATTGACCGCTCGGCGGTGGATTTGACGTCGTATTTGATTTCGGGCCAAGCACAATTCAAAGATGGCTATGTGCGTTTGGTGCACTTCAGCGGCGAAGAGCGGACGCAGCAAGCCTGGTGGGGCATTCCGGAGGCGAAGTACCGTGGCGACGCCCAGGGCGTGGAGGACTACATCGCGCGGAACTATTTGGATTCGGCCGATGCGGATAATTTGCGACGTTCGGGTAACCGCACCTACAACTACTACCGCTACCCGAATGAAATCGACCAGTACCGCCAGGCGCACACGCAGTTTATCACCAAGGTCTACCTGCCACGCAACTGGGATTTGAACATCACCACCTACTTCGTGAGCGGAAAAGGCTACTTTGAGCAGTACCGCGCCGGCGATGCCTTTGCCGATTACGGTCTGGAAAATCCAGTCATCAACGGGGATACGGTATACACCACCGACCTGATTCGCCAGCGCTGGTTGGACAACTTTATGATTGGCACCAATGCGTCTTTGGTGAAGCAAGTGGGCGATCGCAAATACGTCTTGGGGGGCTTTTGGAACGGCTACCTCGGCGATCACTTTGGCACCTTGCCCTGGATGCGCATCAATCCCCTTCCGAGCATTGGGACGACCTACAATTTTTGGCTGGACCGCGAGGACTTCCAGGGCGCCAACGAGTACCGCTACTACGAGGCGGTGGGCGATAAAATGGACGTGACCGGCTACGCGAAGGCCGAAATTCCCTTTGGCCCCTTTGTGGCCTATGGCGATTTACAGGTCCGAAATGTGGCCTACTACATCTACGGCCTTGGCGACGATCAGACGCGTCTGGATTTGGGCTATAATCAACTCTTTTTCAACCCGAAAGCCGGCCTCAACTGGCAGCACGTCGCAGACAACAACGCCATTCACCGCGTCTACCTTTCGGGCGCAATCGCCAACCGCGAACCCAACCGAAACGACTTTGTCGACCGCCGCAACCTCGAAGCCCCCATAGCGGAAAGCCTCTTTGACCTCGAAACCGGCTACATCCTCGCAGGCCCCACCTACCGCCTCGAAGCCACCGGCTACGCCATGGAATACAAAGACCAGCTCGTTCCCACGGGCGCCCTCAACGACGTCGGCGCCCTCCTCCGAACCAACGTGGACCGCAGCTTCCGCCGCGGCATCGAGCTCGCCGCCGAAAGCCAAGTGGGCTTACACTGGAGCCTCTTCGCCAATGCGACGTTTAGCACCAACCGCATCGCCGCATTTGAAGAGGTGCTCTACGACTACCTCGATTACTCCGAAGTCAAAACGCTGTACACCAACACCCCCATTGCCTTCTCTCCTGCCTTCATGGGCAATGCCATCCTTAAATATGTCTGGGTTACGGATTACATGGATCCCCAGGAGCCCCAAGCTTATGTCGCTCTTCGCGCCAAAGCGGTGGGACGCCAGTTCTTGGACAACACGGGACAGCAGTCGCGCAGTTTAGACCCCTACCAAACGTTTGACCTGCAGTTCAGCATGCCCGCCACCTGGGGCACCGTCAAAGTGGACTTCCTCAATGTCTTAAACGCCCAGTATGCGCCGAATGGCTACACCTGGGGCTACCTCTACGGGGGGCAACGCACCGACGAGAACTTCTACTACCCCATGGCCGGCCGAATGGTGATGTTGACCTATACGTTGGGGTTGGAGGGCTGAGGAGCGCCTTCGGCGCGCTAGAGGGCTAGAGGGCTAGAGGGCTAGAGGGCTAGAGGGCTAGAGGGCTAGGGCTTGGCAAATCAAGGGAAAGTCCCGGCGCGCGGCGAAGGTCCACTAACAGGTTTAAGGGTAAAAGAGATTAAGCGTTTAAGGGAAAGGCCACAGCGCGAAGCGCGTGCTCTCTAGCACTCTAGCCACTTAGCTAATTTGCGCGAAGCGCGTGCTCTCTAGCCTCAGGGCGCAGCCCGAGCTCTCTAGCTACTTAGCCCCCAAGCACCCTCCTCGCCTCTTCCGCGTCTTTGGTGATTTGAGCCACAAGGGCATCGCGGTTCGGGAAGGTGTATTCACCTCGGAGGCGCTCGATAAAATGAACTCGGATGCGCTGGCCGTAGAGGTCCTGACCGCCCTCCAAGAGGTGGGCTTCAAGCACCGCTAATCCAGGTTCAATGCTGGGGCGTTGGCCGTAGTTGGCTACGCCAGCAAGGCCGCGAGTGGCGGGGGATGCGGGCTGGTCCAAGAGGTCTACGCGAACGGCATATACGCCCTGTGCCGGCAAGAGTTTGTCGGGGTGAAGGCCGCCGATGTTGGCGGTGGGGAAGCCGATGGTTCGGCCAATTTGGCGCCCTTGAACGACTTCGCCGGTCACAAAATAGGGACGCGTGAGGGCGAGGGTGGCCTTATCCATCTCGCCGTCTTTGAGGGCTTGTCGGATTTGGGTAGAGGAAACGTGCATCGCCTCAATGTCTAAGGCGGGAATTTCTTCAACCTCAAAGCCGTAGACGGGGGCAAATTCGCGCAGGTGCTCAAAGGAGCCTTCGCGGTTTCGGCCAAAGCGGTGGTCGTGTCCGATGACAAGGCGTTTTACGCCGACGTGCTCCACCAGGAGGCGACGAACGAAATCGATGGATTCGGTTTTGGAAAACTCCAGCGTGAAAGGCTGGACAATGAGAAAGTCCAGCCCGAGGTCGGACAGTAATTCGGCCCGTTCCTCGACGGTGGTGAGCAGCTCCAAAGGAAATTCGGGATGGATCAAACGCCGCGGATGGGGATCGAACGTAATGAGCACTGATTTCCCGCCGATTTCCTTGGCTGAAGCCATCAAGCGCTGCAATATAGCCTGGTGACCGGCGTGCACGCCGTCAAAGGTTCCCGTCGTTGCAACAGCAGCAGTCTGGGTGGGGAAGGCGGAAATAGCGTTGAAAGTTTGCACGAAGGGCGAGATGTTCGGCAAAGATATCGTAGCCATCTTTGCATCATGGTATCTGCTCTTAAAAACGCTTGGGCCACTTTTGTTCAAGCACCTCGTCACTTTCTGCTCTTTGGCCTCCTTGCGTACGTGGCGGCTACCCTCGGGCGCTACATTCCGGTTTTGCCCTTCTTCGTGAGTTATTTCGTGATGCCTGCCTTGTACATGGGAGTGGCCATTGCCGCCGAATCCGGTGTTTACAGTTCTTGGGGCGAGAAGCCTCAGTTGATGGCCGTGGGGAAGGGGTTTGTGCATGCCGGAACACTCGGTCTGATGCTCCTATTTCAGCTCTTTGTGGCCACCTTCGTCTTTGTAATCCTAGTTGGGCTATTCCTGGATGCCGAAACTATCTCCTCGTTGGAGGCCATCCAGCGCGAAGCCGGGGAAGATCCCGAACTCATGATGGACATGCTGGTCAACGATGTCGATTGGATGCGTTCACGCTATTTGGGCTTGGCCTTGCTCCTTTTGGGTATTGCGATGATGGCCTTGTGCATACAGGCGTGGTTTATCCGTGTTTTTGAACACCAAAGTTTCTTTGGTTCGATTCGCCAAAGCCTCTCACGCGGTCGTGCCCAATTTGGGACCTGGGTGCTTTTTTCACTCTTAGTTTTGGCCGTTTTATCCCTGAGTGGCGCACTCAATGGGGCTTTGCGAATTATCACCTTCCCCCTCTTGGCTTTGACCCATTATTTCTTGTTCAAAAACATGAATTCTTAAGTGCGCAATGCGTACCTTTGCGGCCGAATTCATAAAGAATTAATATATCCCTTGCTATGGCTAGTCTGAAAGGAAAAATTGCTCAGGTCATCGGTCCTGTTGTGGACGTATACTTTGAAGGCGCTGAGCTCCCTAAGATTTATGACGCCTTGGTGGTGACTCGCCCCAATGGCCAAAAAGTGATCATGGAAACGCAACAGCACGTTGGTGAGGACACCGTTCGTGCCATCTCCATGGACTCTACCGACGGTTTCACCCGTGGTCAAGAAGTGGTAGCAACGGGTCAGCCCATTGCCATGCCCTCCGGTGAGCAAATCCGCGGCCGCGTATTCAACGTAGTTGGCGAAGACATCGATGGCATCGGCGGCATTCAGGAAGGCAAAGGCCTCCCCATCCACCGCGAAGCTCCAAAGTTTGAAGACCTATCTACCGCAACGGAAGTTCTCTTCACCGGTATCAAGGTTATCGACTTGATCGAGCCCTACGCCAAGGGTGGTAAAATTGGTTTGTTCGGTGGTGCCGGTGTAGGCAAGACCGTATTGATCCAGGAATTGATCAACAACATTGCAAAAGGCCACGGCGGTTTGTCCGTGTTTGCGGGTGTAGGTGAGCGTACCCGCGAAGGAAACGACCTTTTGCGCGAAATGATTGAAGCAGGTATCATCAAGTACGGCGAGGCCTTCAAGCACTCTTTGGAAGAGGGCGGTTGGGACCTCAGCAAGGTGGACAAGGAAGAGTTGAAGGACTCTAAGGCCACCTTCGTATTTGGTCAGATGAACGAGCCTCCCGGTGCGCGTGCCCGTGTAGCCTTGTCGGGTTTGACGATGGCCGAATACTACCGCGACGGCGAAGGTTCTGGCCAGGGTAAGGACATCCTGTTCTTCGTTGACAACATCTTCCGCTTCACGCAAGCAGGTTCCGAGGTTTCTGCCCTTTTGGGCCGTATGCCTTCTGCGGTAGGCTACCAGCCCACCTTGGCGACCGAAATGGGCTTGATGCAAGAGCGTATCACCTCGACCAAGTCAGGTTCTATCACCTCCGTTCAGGCCGTTTACGTTCCTGCGGATGACTTGACCGACCCCGCCCCTGCAACGACGTTTGCCCACTTGGACGCTACCACGGTATTGTCCCGTAAGATTGCCGAATTGGGTATCTACCCCGCGGTAGACCCCTTGGATTCTACCTCGCGCATCTTGACCCCCGAAGTTGTGGGTAAAGAGCACTACGATTGCGCCCAGAACGTAAAAATGATCCTCCAGCGCTACAAGGAGCTTCAGGACATCATCGCCATCTTGGGTATGGAAGAATTGTCTGAAGAAGATAAGATGGTCGTTCACCGCGCACGCCGCGTACAGCGCTTCTTGTCTCAGCCCTTCCACGTAGCCGAGCAATTCACGGGCATCCCCGGTGTCTTCGTGGATATCCAGGAGACCATCAAAGGATTCAACATGATCATGAACGGTGAATTGGACCAGTACCCCGAGTCTGCCTTCAACTTGAAGGGCAGCATCGAGGAGGCCATCGCCGCCGGTGAGAAAATGTTGGCAGAAGCCTAATCATGGCCCTACGCGTAGATATCCTCACCCCCGAGAAATCCCTCTTCCAGGGAGAAGCCACGGCTATCCAGTTTCCTGGTACCGAGGGTCTCTTCCAAGTGCTGACGGACCACGCTCCTATCATGGCTTCCCTCGCACAGGGCAGCATCGTGATTGACGGAGCTTCTGGCCGCACCACCGTAGACATTCAAGGTGGTGTTGTGGAAGTCTCCAACAACATTGTATCTGTTTTAGCGCGCTAATCGCGCAGCGGTATCTTTATGCCCGACCCTCCCAAGGGGTCGGGCTTTTTTTTACATAGTATGCGCACTTCCATCTACGCCTTCTTTTGCTTCTTCCTGAGCCTTTCGGCCTGGGCACAGTCCGAAGTGGAAAATCTGTCTAAGACGATCGACACCATCACCTTTGATCGAGGGGTCATCTTGGTCGACCCTGTCTTCATCTATGGGGCACTCGACCGCGAGCTCGGCCACAAAGTGGAGAAGCGCGGCATAGCCGGCACGACAGAAAATGCCAGCGATGCGTTGGAGCAGCGCTTTGCCTCCGTCGATATTCGAAGCCGAGGCCTGAACGATGTGCAATCTGACATTTCGGTGCGCGGTTCCACCTTTGACCAGGTCCTCATTTTGGTGAACGGCATCCCCTATTCCGATCCGCAAACTGGGCACCACAGCATGAACTTACCCGTTCCCATAGAAGCCATTCGCAAAGTTTCTGTGTTGCCCAGCGGCGGTTCCTACCGATTTGGACCCTTTGCCTTTGCAGGGGTGGTCAATATTGACACCTGGATGCCTAAAAATCGTCCCGGCTATGCCCATGCTGGAATTGGACAGTACGGCTACCAGCGGGGAGCGGCGGGCATGTACCTGGGCAACCTAGCAGGCACCGACATTGGCTTTGACATGGACTACAAAGCGGCGGATGGCGCTTTTGTCAACACGGATTTCAGTCAGCTCCAAACCTATTTGCGCAGCCACACAAATTTATCTGGGGGCAAAGTTCTGAGCGGCCACCTTGGCATGGTCACCAAGGGATTCGGCGCGCAAAATTTCTATTCGTTCAATTTTCCCGAACAGTACGAGGCCATTGCTGGCTACTCAGCCGCCTTGGAACTGGAGGCCTACCCCTGGAATGCCAAAGCCTATGCGCGTCAGCACAGCGATCACTTTGAATTATTCCGCGAGGACCAGGGCTACTACCAGCGCTTCGAGAATGGACAGTTTATGCGCACGACGGACTCCAGCTGGGCGCCATCTTGGTACACCGAACACAACAACCACCGCACCCGCACCCTGGGCGGCGAAGTCCTGTACACCGTCAGCCAATACCGCAGAACCTTTATCGGCGCCGACGTTCGCCACGACGGCATTGTCAGCTCCGTATTGGGTACTGATCTCCTCAGCCCTATACCTGCGCCGGATAACCGTTCCTACTATACCCGTGGGGACGCCCGAAACAATGCCGGCCTCTTTGCCACCAGCTGGCTGACTCATCCCGCGAATCGGTTCACCCTAAAGGCCGACTTCCGGGCCAACTACAACGACCGCTACGGCTTGGACTACTTGCCCAATTTGGAAGCCCATCTCCGAGGTTCCGACCCCAGTTCTTTGAAGCGGACCGAATTCTTTGGAAGCGTCAACCGCAGCTTCCGCTTGCCCACCTTTACCGATTTGTACTACACGCTCGGAGGCGCTCAAGGCTCGGCCACCTTGCAGCCCGAACATGCATGGAATCTGGAAGCTGGGACTTCTATTTGGCGTTCCCCCGTATCCGTTTCAGGGGGATTGCAAGGCATGCCGAATTTCTTACGCGCTACCGTTTACCAGCGTCGAGGCACCAACCTCATTGACTGGATCTACCGAACGGTCGACGGGGCCCAAGTTCTCCAAGCAGACAACATTACCCAGGTCAGCATACACGGCATGGAGCTGGAGACTGGTGGCTCTGCCGTAGATCTCTTTCAATGGGAAGCCCGCTTCCAAGCGGCCAGCCACAGCGCTTCAGCCCTTGACGGTCAGTCCATCTATGCGCTCGACTACCTCGCGAACCGACTGCAATTCGAGCTCACCTCTGCTCCCATTAGAGGATTTCAAGGGGGTCTTGTCTACATCCGCCAAGATCGAGCCGGCCAATATGCACTTCCTGGTGGCGAACTTACCTCCTACGACCCCTTCCAAACGGTGGATGCCCGCCTGAGCTACGACCACGATGGCATGACCGTCTACCTCGATGCCATGAACCTCTTTAATGCTACGGTTTTGGACCGCGGAAATGTGCCTTTGCCAGGTCGATGGATCAAGGCCGGGGTGCATTTTCATTGGAAGTAAAAAAGTCTAAGGGTTAAAGGGTTTAAGGGTTGAAGGGTGGTTTGTTAGTTTGCTAGTTTGTTGGTTGGTTGGCTGCACTGAAGCGCTCCCTAGCCCTCTAGCCACAGCGCGAAGCGCGTGCCCTCTAGCCCTCTAGCCACAGCGCGAAGCGCGTGCTCTCTAGCCTCCTAGCCCCCTAGCGCGAGGGCAAAGCCCGAGCTCCCTAGCTCCCTAACGCGCCAAAGGCGCTTACCTTTGCGCCATGCCAGCCTCCGGACTACCCCATGCGCTTGAAGGCAGCCTGAGAGAGGCGCCTTCGGATGCCTTGTTTTGGGTAGCCGCTGGACTCACGTTGGTTATGGGATTGCTCTTGCAGCGCGCACCCAAAGAAAGCAACCGATGGGTCCATGTACTGCGGCGATTTACACGCTTTGAAGACGCCTCGACCCGCTTGTGGTTGCCGAATTTTTTAATGGTCGCCTTGCTAAGCGTTTTGGCTTTCATCATTTTAGGCCCTGAAAGCATGCCCCACCTCGTCCCAGGCTACCAAGGGCCTTGGTATGGCTTGCTCGTTTTGCCCATTTTGGCCTTGGTCAGCCAAATTATCGTGCACAGCCTCTTCGGACTGGTTTGGGAAGACCATCGATTGCATTGGCGCCATTGGAGCGAACGGTTTTCCTTTTTGCCCGCACTTTGGATAGCGCTGCCGTTTTTGCTTTGGTTTTTGGTCAGTACCCAATCCGAAAAATCCATTTTAGAGCCCTTCTTTGTGGGCGTGGTCGTATTGGGGTTGTTGCTGTATGTAATTGGCTTATTTCGGGCATTTTACCGTTATGTAAATGATGCCCATGCCCCTTGGTATTTAGCAATTTTGTACCTTTGCGCTCTCGAAGCAAGCCCTATTTATTGGATCCTACTTTTTCAATCCTATGAAGGTTAAAAGCATCCTGGTATCACAACCCGAACCCCAAGCCGGAAACAACCCTTACACGCAGTTGGCTGAAAAGCACAAAGTGAAGATTGATTTTCGTCAATTTATTGAGGTAAAAGGTGTTGCAGCAGCGGATTTTCGCAAGAACAAAGTGAGCCCTGCGGACCACAAGGCTTTCATCTTCACGTCGCGAAACGCCATTGACCACTTCTTCCGGATGTGTGAAGAAATGCGCGTGGCCGTCAATCCCGAATGGAAGTATTTCTGCGTATCGGAAGCGGTGGCTTTCTACCTCCAGAAATTTGTGCCCTACCGCAAGCGCAAAATTTACCCAGGAACGGGCAGCTTGGCGGGCTTGATTCCCACTTTGAAGAAGCAGCGTGGCGAGCACTTTATGATGCCCACGTCCGACATCTTGAATCCGGACATTCCGGAACTTTTGGAAAAGGGCAACATCAAATGGACCCGTGCGACGATGTACCATACGGTTGCGTCCGACCTCAGTGATTTGAGCGATGTGAAGTACGACATTTTGGTCTTCTTTAGCCCCGAAGGAATCCGCAGCTTGTTCAAGAACTTCCCGGATTTCAAGCAGGAAAACACGCGCATTGCCGCTTTTGGCAACACGACGCATCAGGCGATTGAGGAGAATGCTTTGCGTTTGGACATTCAGGTGCCCACGCCCAAGTTTACCTCGATGAGCCAAGCCCTTGACGCCTACATCGAAGAAGCCAACAAGGGAAAGTGAGCGATCAGCGCTTCCCCCGAGAGGAACGGCTGAAGCTTCGCAACCGCATTTCTGAGCTTTTTGCCCACGGCAAACGCTTCCAGCAAGGGCCCATTTCCGTCCTCTGGATGGTTTCCCCATGGCCCTTGGAGCGAGGCGCTCAAGTTATGGTCGGGGCTCCAAAGCGCCGCTTTAAGCACGCCGTAGACCGCAACCGCATCAAGCG
>JAYQOY010000026.1:0-16249 GCA_038145075.1 Schleiferiaceae bacterium
CCCCAAGCCCCCAAGCCCCCAAACAAAAAGGCCACCCCTTTCGGAGTGGCCTTTGACATTCTACAGGGAATGGATTACATGATACCTTGGTCGAGCATGGCGTCCGCCACTTTCACAAAGCCGGCGAGGTTAGCGCCTTTTACGTAGTCCACGTAGCCGCCTTCTTGAGTGCCGTATTTGACACAGGCAGCGTGAATGTTCACCATGATGGTGTGGAGCTTCTCGTCCACTTCTTCACGGGTCCAGTTCATGCGGAGGCTGTTCTGAGACATTTCCAAACCAGAGGTGGCCACACCGCCCGCGTTAGAGGCTTTGCCTGGGCTAAAGAGGATGTGGTTGTGGTGGAATGCTTCGATGGCTTCGGGCGTACAAGGCATGTTGGCACCTTCGGCCACGCAGGTGGCGCCGTTGGCGATCAAAAGCTTGGCGTCGTCACCGGTCAATTCGTTTTGGGTCGCACAAGGGAGCGCGATGTCGCACTTCACTTCCCAAGGAGTTTTGCCCGCTACAAAAGAGGCAGAAGGGTAGGCGTCTGCGTATTCGGAGATACGGCCACGCTTCACGTTCTTCAAATTCATCACGAAGGCCAACTTGTCGGCGTCAATACCGGCGGCATCGTAGATGTAGCCAGAAGAGTCGGACATGGTGACCACTTTGCCGCCCAATTGGGTGGCTTTTTCGACGGCAAATTGCGCTACGTTGCCCGAACCAGAGACCACAACGGTCTTGCCGGAGAAGCTGTCGCCTTTGGTGGCGAGCATTTCTTTGGCGAAGTAGACCGTACCGTAGCCGGTAGCTTCGGGACGAATGAGCGAACCGCCCCAGTTCAAGCCCTTGCCCGTGAGGACGCCAGTGAACTCATTGCGGATGCGCTTGTATTGACCAAACATGTAGCCGATCTCGCGACCGCCCACGCCGATATCGCCGGCGGGAACGTCCGTGTTGGGGCCGATGTGGCGCGCCAATTCGGTCATGAAGGCCTGGCAGAAGCGCATAACTTCTGCGTCGGATTTGCCTTTAGGATCAAAGTCCGAACCGCCCTTACCACCGCCCATAGGCAATGAGGTGAGGCTGTTCTTGAAAATTTGTTCAAAGCCCAGGAACTTCAGTACGCTGAGGTTCACCGTGGGGTGGAAGCGCAAGCCGCCTTTGTAGGGGCCGATGGCGCTGTTGAACTCAATGCGGTAGCCGCGGTTAACGTGAACCGAACCGTCGTCGCCCGTCCAAGAAACGCGGAACGTGATGACGCGCTCGGGTTCAGCGATGCGCTCCAACACCTTGGCGGTCTTGTACTTGGGATTCTCTTCAATGAAGGGGATAACGGACTCAGCAACCTCTTGAACTGCTTGCAGGAATTCAGGTTCATGCGGGTTGCGAGCACGAACACCTTCCATAAACGCACTAATTTGCGCGTTGTAATTCTGAGCCATAGGAAAGTTATTTCCAGCAAAGGTATACCGAAATTTGCGTCATGCTTGATACCCCCAACCCCCAAAAGACCCCTTTATCTGAACTTGGCGAATTTGGCCTCATTGAACGCCTGACTGCGGCGATAGAATTGAAGGCCCCGTCCAGCAAACACGGCGTGGGCGACGACGCGGCGGTTTTGGATTTTGGCGACTCTGAAGTACTGATATCCAAAGACTTGCTTGTTGAAGGCGTGCACTTTGACCTGGGCTATGTGCCCCTCAAACACTTGGGCTACAAGGCGGCGGTGGTCAACTTTTCGGACATCTACGCGATGAACGGAACCCCTAGCCAATTGCTGGTGGGCATGGCGGTGAGCAGCCGTTTTCCGGTGGAGGCATTGGAAGAAATTTACGCAGGTTTGCTCCTGGCCTGTTCGCGCTATGGCGTGGATTTGGTCGGCGGTGATACAACTTCCAGCCAATCTGGACTGGTTTTGAGCGTCACTGCGGTCGGCCATGTGGCGAAGGGCAAGTCCGTTCGACGCGACGGCGCACAGGCGGGTGATTTGCTCGTGGTGACGGGCGATTTGGGCGCGGCCTACATGGGCCTTCAGGTGTTGGAGCGCGAAAAGGCGGCTTTCCAGGCTAACCCCAACTTGCAGCCCGAGCTGCAGGGTCATGAGTATGTTTTGGAACGTCAGTTGAAGCCCGAGGCCCGCAAAGACGTGGCGGCCTTGCTGGCCGAATTAGGCGTGACGCCCACGAGCATGATGGATATTTCGGACGGTTTGAGTTCGGAAATTCTGCACCTCGGCACGCAAAGCGGCGTCGGCTGCACCATTTACGAGGACAAAATTCCCATGGATCCGCAGATGATGCATTTGGCGGAAGAGTTTGGCATCAATCCCATTACGGCCGTGCTGAATGGGGGCGAGGACTACGAACTGCTGTTCACCATGCCCATTGCCGAATTCGATAAGATTAAGGCCAATCCGAATTTGACGCCCATTGGACACATGACGGAGGACAAAGTTTTCCAAATGGTGACCAACGCGGGCCAAACGGTGCCCCTCGAAGCCCAAGGCTGGAAGGCCTTCTCCCCCGAAAACTAAAAAACCCCGCCGAGCAGCGCTCAGCGGGGTCTTTCGATGGTTTAGCGGAGGCCTGACGGCAGTTATTACTGCTTGTCGAAGCCGTATTCCGTGTTCATCGTGGTTTGACCCAAGGTGGGGTCCACTTCCGTTGTCTGATTGCGCAAACGCATGGACGTCTCCAAGAAAGAGAGAATTTCAAAGCCCATCTTGTCGCCGTCTACGGTCATATACAAGGAGTCTGGCGTAACGCCGCCACCATCAACGGCGTACCACGTGCCCGTGCTATTCTCTTGGATGTCGCTGCCAAAGGTTTGGCCCAATGCATTCAAGGTCACGCGCACGTCTTGGTTCCATGTGAAGGTGTTTTCCATGTCTTCCACAAATACCAATTCCAAGGTGTTGTTGGCGCGGATTAGGGAGTCTTGACCGGTGAATGAAACCGCTTGGCCCGCGAAGTCAAAGGAACCGCTGATGGCAACGTCGTTCAAGTTCCACGTACCAGCTAATTTTTCTTCGAGCGAAGGCTCTTTGCCGCAGGACATGACGATCAAGCCAAGGGCGAGGAGGGAGAGGAGTTTTTTCATGGTTTAAGGGTGAAAGGGTGAAAGGGTTAAAGGGGTGTGCGACTTTGAACTTCCTTGGAGCAAAGGATGTGCCAAATGGTGCTGGCTTGCTTCGCTCGCGCTTGTTGGCTTGTTGGTTTGCTGGTTCTCGGAGAAGGATTTTGGACGCTGTCAAACGCTTCAACCCTTCAACCCTTTAACTCGCCCTAGCCCCCTAGCCCCCTAGCTCCCTAGCGCGAAGGCGGAGCCTGAGCTCACTGCTTGGCAAACCCAAACTCGATGGTCATATCCACGCCTTGGCCTTGGAAGTCGACCACCTGCTGGGTGCGCAGGCGAACAGAAGATTCGAGCAAGCTGAGCACCTCGTATTTGGTGGTGGTGCCGTCAGTGCCTACAAGATGGACGGAGTCGGGGGCAACGCCACCGCCGTCGATGGTCACCCAGGTACCGGAGCCGCTTTGCGCCCAGGGCACATCGAGGGAGGTGCCGGCAGAAACGCTCAAAGTGGCGTCCACGGCGTAGGTGACGGAGTTGGGCTCTTGAATGAGGGTGAAAAGAGACGTCGCTGCGATGTCCTTGTCGTTGGCTACCAAGGGGATGTTTTGGCCGCCAAAGGAAATTTGACCAGAGGCGATGATGTCATTCACCAACCAGGTGCCTTCGAGGCGATCTGCGAGGGTGGGGTCCTTCTTGCACGAAGCAAGGGCGACAAGGACGAGGGCTGCAGCGAAAATCTTTTTCATAACAGAAAGGTAGTCAATTACTTGGAAGTTAGTGAGGCCGACAAAAATTCGCGGTTCATGCGGGCGATGTTCTCGATGGAGATGCCTTTGGGGCATTCGACTTCGCAGGCGCCGGTGTTGGTACAGTTGCCAAATCCTTCCAAATCCATCTGCTTCACCATGTTGAGAACGCGGTCGGCGGCTTCCACTTGGCCTTGGGGGAGTAGGGCAAACTGACTCACTTTGGCGGAGGTGAAGAGCATGGCGGAGGCGTTCTTACAAGTCGCTACGCAGGCACCGCACCCGATGCAGGTTGCGGCGTCAAAAGCGGCGTCGGCGTCGGCTTTTTCGATGGGAGTCGCGTTGGCGTCGGGTAGGTTGCCGGAGGTGTTGACGGATACGTATCCGCCTGCTTGAATGATGCGGTCAAAGGCGCTGCGGTCGACCATCAGGTCTTTGATGACCGGGAAGGCTTTGGCGCGGAAAGGCTCGATGGTAATGGTATCGCCGTCGCTGAATTCGCGCATGTGCAGCTGGCAGGTGGTCACGCCGCGGCCGGGACCGTGCGCTTCGCCGTTGATGAACATGGAGCACATGCCACAGATGCCTTCGCGGCAGTCGTGGTCAAAGACAACAGGATCAATGCCTTGGCTGATGAGCTGCTCGTTGAGCACGTCGATCATCTCCAAGAAGGACATGTCCGAGGTGATGTCCTCCACCTGGTAGGTTGCCATGTGGCCCTTGTCTTGGGGACCGTTTTGGCGCCAAACGTTGAGGGTAAATTTCATTTGTAGGAGCGTGTAATCAGTTTAACATTTTCAAAGACCAGTTGTTCCTTGTGCAGCTTGGCTTTGCCGGGGTCTTGGTCAGCGAACTCCCACGCAGCTACGTAGGCAAATTCGTCGTCGCGGCGAACCGCCTCGCCTTCTTCGGACTGGTACTCCTCGCGGAAGTGACCGCCGCAAGATTCTTCGCGGCTGAGGGCGTCCATGCACATGAGTTCGCCCAGCTCGAGGAAGTCGGCGACGCGGCCGGCTTTGTCGAGTTCAGGGTTCATTTCGTTCATGGTGCCGGGCACTTTCACGTCCTTGTAGAAGCGCTCTCGTAGGGCGCGGATGTCTTGGATGGCCTTTTCGAGGCCTTCCTTGTTGCGCGCCATGCCGCACTGGTCCCACATGATTTTTCCGAGTTCGCGGTGGAAAACTTCGACGGGGGTCGTGCCGGGGTTGTTCAGGAAGGACTCCATGCGCGTTCGGGCCGTCTGTTCAGCCTCGGAAAATTCGGGCAAGTCAGTAGAAATCGCACCGGTCCGAATGTCATCCGCCAAGTACGTACCCACCGTGTAGGGAGCCACAAAGTAGCCATCCGCCAGGCCTTGCATCAAAGCGGAAGCCCCCAAGCGGTTTGCACCGTGGTCAGAGAAATTGGCCTCGCCCAAAGCGAAGAGGCCAGGGACGGTCGTCATCAAATTGTAATCGACCCAAATGCCGCCCATTGTGTAATGCACCGCGGGGTAGATCATCATGGGGGTCTTGTATGGGTTGTGCGCGGTAATCTTCTCGTACATCTGGAAGAGGTTGCCGTACTTGCTTTCCACCACCTTCTCGCCGAGCTCTTTAATCTGCGCAGCGCTGGGGTTGTGGATGCCCTTAATGTTGGCTTGCTCCAGGCCGTAGCGTTCGATGGCGGAGGCAAAGTCCAAATACACGGCTTCGCCCGTCTTATTCACGCCAAATCCGGCGTCGCAACGCTCTTTGGCGGCACGAGAAGCCACGTCACGGGGCACCAAGTTTCCAAAGGCGGGGTAGCGGCGCTCCAAGTAGTAGTCGCGGTCTGCTTCGGCGATTTCCGTGGGCTTCAATTTGCCGGCGCGTATCGCTTCGGCGTCTTCTTTTTTAGCGGGAACCCAGATGCGGCCGTCGTTTCGGAGGGATTCGGACATCAAGGTCAATTTTGACTGTGAGTGTCCGCTCACGGGGATACAGGTGGGGTGAATCTGCGTGAAGCAGGGGTTGGCCATGTAGGCGCCCTTGCGGTGCGCTTTCCACGCGGCAGTCACGTTGGAGCCCATGGCGTTGGTGCTCAAGTAGAACACGTTGCCATAGCCGCCGGTGCAAAGCAGAACGGCGTGGGCAGAGTGGCGCTCCAATTCGCCGCTGACGAGGTCGCGGGCGATGATGCCGCGCGCTTTGCCGTCGACGACGACGAGCTCCACCATTTCGTGGCGGGCGTACATTTTCACGCGTCCCTTGGCTACTTGGCGAGAGAGGGCCGAGTAGGCACCCAAAAGGAGCTGTTGGCCGGTTTGACCCTTAGCGTAGAAGGTGCGGCTTACCTGCACGCCGCCAAAAGAGCGGTTGTCCAACAGGCCGCCGTAATCACGGGCAAAGGGAACACCTTGTGCGACACATTGGTCGATGATGCTGGCAGATACTTCGGCCAATCGGTAGACGTTGGCTTCGCGGCTGCGGTAGTCACCCCCTTTTACCGTGTCGTAGAAGAGGCGGAAGGTGGAATCTCCGTCGTTCTGGTAGTTTTTTGCGGCGTTGATACCCCCTTGAGCGGCGATAGAGTGCGCGCGGCGAGGAGAATCCTGAAAGCAAAAAGCTTTGACGTTATACCCTAATTCGGCCAGAGAGGCGGCGGCAGAAGCGCCGGCAAGGCCCGTACCTACAACGATAACGTCAATGCGGCGCTTGTTGGCGGGAGAAACCAAGGGAATCTTGGCCTTGTGCGTCGTCCATTTATCGGCTAAGGCGCCTTCGGGAATGTGAGCGTTTAATGACATAGCGCGTAGTATCAGATCAATTCAAGAGAATGTAGAGGGGGATGCTCGCAAAGGTGGCGGGCACTAAAACGGCAAAACCATAGCCGAGCGCTTTGATCAGCGGGGTGTAGCGGGGGTGCGACCAGCCCATGGTTTGGAAGGCGCTGGCAAAGCCATGCCAAAGGTGGAAGCCCAGGCCGAGCATGCAGAGCACGTAGAAGAGGCTGTACCAAAGGCTTTCGAAGGCGCCTACCGTCAAGGTGTACAGATCCTTGTTGCCGGCGGCGTCCATGCGGTCCTCCCAGGGGCCAAAGTGCATTTCAAACCAGAAGCTCTTCATGTGCACCAAGATGAACAAGAGAGTCAAGATGCCCAGGAGGGCCATGTTGCGCGAAGACCAGTTGGCGTTGGCGGCACCGTTGTAGGCCATGTAGCCTTGGGGGCGGGCCTTTTTATTTTGGTAGGCCAGGACCATGCCGTCGATGCTGTGGAGCAGGATGCTACCGTAAAGTAAGTAGCTAACGGCTTTGATCAACGGGAAGGTGGTCATGAAATGCGCGTAGGCATTAAAGGCTTCTTGGTTGCCGGTGAGCAAAGGCAGGTTGCCGAGCAAGTGAATCACCAAAAAGGAGCACAGGAAGAGGCCGGTCAAAGCCATCCAATATTTGCGTGCTAGGGAGGTTCCGAAGAGACCGCGTGACGTTGCCATACAGAGTAAAATCTAGATTGCCACAAAAGTAGGGGCCAATCGCTGCGCTGCAAAGGCTTGGCGCGCCGATTCGGGTAAAAGCGATTACCTTCGCTGTCTATGAGATATCACCCTTTGAATTCGGCCCTTTTCGTGAAGAACCGCGCTCGATTTGCGGCCACCCTTGCGCCTAAATCGCTGGCTATTTTTCATTCCAACGACATTTATCCCACCAGTGCAGATGGCACCTTGCCGTTTAAGCAGGCTTCCGACATTTTCTGGATGAGTGGGGTAGACCAAGAAGAATCTGTCCTGGTGGTTTTCCCAGATGCCCCCAAGCCCGAACACAAAGAGGTGCTTTTCTTGCGCGAAACCAATGCCCACATCGCGGTGTGGGAAGGGGCTAAGCTGGACAAGGAGCAGGCCTTTGCAGTTAGCGGCATCAAGACGGTGTACTGGCTTCAGGATTGGGACCGCGTGATGAAGGAACTCATGAGCCAAACGGAGCATGTCTACCTGGTTACCGAGGAGCATTTGCGCCGAAACAACCCCGTTGAAACCCGCACCATGCGCCTGAACAAGGCCCTCAAAGAAGCGTACCCGCACCACAGCTACAAGCGTTCGGCACCAGCCCTCAATGCTTTGCGAGCGGTGAAAACAGAGGAAGAAGTGGAGGTCATGCAGATCGCCGCGGACGTGACGGCAGCCGGCTACGACCGCATTTTGCGCTTTTTGAAGCCCGGCGTGACGGAGTACGATTTGGAGGCCGAATTCATGCACGAATTCCTGCGCAAACGCTCGCGCGGCTTTGCCTACACGCCCATTATTGGCAGCGGCGCTAATGCCTGCGTGCTGCACTACATCGAGAACAACATGCCCTGCAACGACGGGGAATTGGTCCTTTTTGACGTCGGCGCCGAATACGGCAACTACGCCTGCGATGTCACGCGCTGCTTCCCCGTGAACGGCACCTTTACGCCCCGCCAACGCGAGGTCTACGAGGCTGTCTTGCGTGTGGAAAAGGCCGCCATAGAACTGCTTCGCCCGGGAGCCATTTTGGCCGAATACCACGTGAAAGTGGGCGAGCTTATGACCAAGGAGCTCATCGGACTGGGCCTCATCACCCAAGCCGATGTGGACGCTCAGGATCCCGCCTGGCCCGCCTACAAAAAGTACTTTATGCACGGCACGAGCCACTACCTGGGTGTGGACGTGCACGACTACGGATTGTGGGACGGAAGCCCCATGCAGGAAGGCATGGTATTCACCTGCGAGCCTGGCATTTACATCCCGGAGGAAGGCTTGGGGATTCGGATTGAGGACGACATTGTCATCACTAAGGAAGGCCACATCAATTTGACCAAAGCCATCCCCAAAGAAGTGGACGAGATCGAAGCCATCATGGCGGGTCGTGCGTAAGCCCGACCTGTTCCAAACGCTATCCGTTTAACCCGTTTATGAAGCGCCTCCTTCGCGGAATTTTCTATGCCTTTGGGCCTCAAGCGCGCCGCGTGGTGCGTCGCCTGGCCTATGCGCCCGTGGATTTGCTCCTCGTGCTTCGCCATGGAGGACGCCCCACGTACAACGGCCTTCCCTTGCCCTTGCCGGGCGAGATTTTCACCGGAGGTGGGGACTTCCTAGAAAACGGCTTGATTTTCAAGGAGCATTTCCAAAAGCTTGGGGCGCTGAAGCCCCAGGAATCTGTCCTAGATATTGGCAGCGGACTGGGCCGAATGGCCATTCCCCTCACGGACTTTTTAGTGGCCCCAGCCGAATACCACGGCTTTGACGTCGTGGCCTCGGCGGTGGCGGATTGCCAGCAGCGCATTTCCTCGCGCTTTCCGCATTTTCACTTTACGCATGTGTCCTTGGTGAACGACCTCTACACGCTGGAAGGAGCTTCGGCCGACCGCTTCACCTTTCCCTATGCGGACGACCAGTTTGACTTTGCGTGGGCGACGTCGGTTTTCACGCACATGGAGCGCACCGAAGTCCAAAACTACCTGCGCGAAGCGCGCCGCGTGCTCAAGCCCGGCGGGCGCTTTCTGGCCACCTTTTTCTTGACCGACGAAGAGGCGCTTGCCTGTGCCAAGGGCGGTGCCTACGAATTTTCCGTGCAGCGCGGCGAAGATTGGTACATGAGCGCAGAAGTTAAAGGCGCCAATGTGGGCTTCACGCCCGAAAATGTGCAGCGCTGGGCAAAGGAAGCGGGCTGGTCGGAGGCGCGCATCTACGTCGGTCGCTGGTCGGGACGCTCGGGCGAGACCACCGATTTTCAAGACATCGTCGTCTTTTCGTGAACGCCTAAACCGGTGCCGTGCCTACCTTCGGGGGTATGGAACTGAATTTGGTTGGAAAGCGCGCGCTGGTCGCGGGCTCGACGCAGGGCATCGGCAAGGCCGTCGCCAAATTGTTGGCTGCACACGGCGCCCACGTGGTGCTTTTGGCCCGCAACCGCGAAAAACTAGAGCAAACGCTGAAAGAATTGGACCGACGCCACGGGCAAGGCCACTCCTACCTCATTGCGGACTACAACGAACCTGAAACGGTCGAAGCGGCGTTGGAGGAATACCTCGAGGAAGGGCACCCCATTCACATCTTGGTGAACAACACGGGTGGACCCGCCGCGGGGCCCATTGTAGACGCAACACCTGAGGCCTTTTACTCCGCTTTTACCAACCACCTCATCAACAATCACCGCTTGGTCCAATTGCTCGTGCCGGGTATGCGCGACGCGGGATACGGCCGTATTGTCAACATTATTTCGACCAGCGTAAAGGCTCCGCTGCATGGGCTGGGGGTGAGCAACACCATTCGCGCCGCGGTCGCCAACTGGTCCAAGACCTTGGCCAACGAACTCGCGCCTCAGGCCATCACGGTCAACAACGTTTTGCCGGGCGCCACCTTGACGGAGCGCTTGGGCAACATTATTGAAGGCCGCGCCACCAAAACGGGCCAAAGCCAAGAGGACGTCAAACAGGCCATGCTGGCCGAAATTCCCATGGGCCGTTTTGCGGAACCTTCGGAAATTGCCGAAGCGGTCGCCTTCCTCGCCTCGCCCGCTGCGAGCTACATCACGGGCGTGAACATTCCCGTAGACGGCGGCCGAACCCCCAATTTATAAGCATGCGCATTCAGAATTACATCGACGGACAGTTTGCCGCACCCGCCAACGGCGCCTACCTCCCCAATGTGGCCCCGGCGACGGGCGAAGTCTACGGGGAGATCCCGGATAGCGGAGCCGAAGATGTAGCGCGCGCCATCGCAGCGGCCCAAAAGGCCTTTCCCCTGTGGTCCAACTTGACCGCGGCCGAGCGCAGTGCCCACATGCTCCGCGTTTCGCAGCGAATTGAAGAGCGTTTGGACGAGCTGGCGGCCGCAGAGTCCAAGGACAATGGCAAGCCCGTGAAGTTGGCGACGCGGGTGGACATTCCCCGGGCCCGAGACAATTTTGCGTTCTACGCAACGGCGATTTTGCACGACGCGTCAGAGAGCCACGACATGGGCGCGCAAGGCTTCAACTATACGCTGCGCCGCCCCATTGGGGTGGTGGCCTGCATCAGTCCGTGGAACCTGCCGCTCTATCTGTTTACGTGGAAGATTGCGCCGGCGCTCGCCGCGGGCAATACGGTTGTGGCGAAGCCTTCCGAGGTGACGCCTGCCACGGCCTATCTGCTGAGTGAAATTCTAGACGAGGTGGGCTTCCCAGCGGGCGTCCTCAACATTGTCCATGGCACGGGACCCAACGTGGGCGAGCCCCTAGTGAGTCATCCAGAGGTGCCCGTGATTTCCTTTACGGGAGGCACGGCGACGGGTGCGCGCATATCCAGTATCGCGGCCCCCATGTTTAAGAAGTTGAGTTTGGAATTGGGCGGCAAGAACCCCAATGTCATCTTCGCGGATTGCAACTTTGATAAGATGCTGCGCACCACGCTGCAGTCCTCCTTTGCCAATCAGGGCCAAATTTGCCTCTGTGGGAGCCGAATCCTCGTCGAACGCCCCCTCTACGACCGCTTTGTCGCCGCCTTTGTCGAAAAGGTGAAAGCCTTGAAGGTTGGCCGACCGGACGATCCCGCCACCCAAGTAGGCGCCGTTGTCTCCAAGGACCACCAGGCCAAAATTCTCCACTACATCCAACTCGCCCAGGAAGAGGGCGGAACCGTGGAATGTGGCGGCCAAGCCCTGTATCCGGAAGGCGCAGAAGGGGGCTTCTACGTGGCGCCCACGGTTATCACCGGCTTGAGCATGGGCTGCCGCACCAACCAGGAAGAAATTTTTGGCCCCGTCGTGACCATACAAGCATTTGACAGCGAAGAAGAAGCCTTGGCGTTAGCTAATGCCACCAAGTACGGCTTGGCGGCCACTGTTTGGACCGAAAATCTCAAGCGCGCGCACCGCGTAGCCGCACACATTCACAGCGGCATTGTTTGGGTCAACAATTGGCTCGTGCGCGACTTGCGGACGCCATTTGGCGGCGTGAAGGCCTCCGGAGTAGGCCGTGAGGGTGGATTTGAGGCCTTGCGCTTCTTTACGGAGCCCAAAAACGTCTACATCGATTTGGGAGAGTAAATCAGGGATCGTTGCGCATTTCGCACAACCCTTCAACCCTTTCCCCCACATGTGGCCACAAAAAAACCCCGCCGAAGCGGGGTTTCCAGAGAGCGTTCAAAGAAACGAACGAGTCGCTAACACAAAATCACCTAAACGCAGAAGCTCTCGTTTCAGGTCATTTCCAAAAGCGTGCCAAACTTTCGTCCGCTCAAAAAATTAATGGAGTACTTGGAATCGGACTTGGGCATTTTTACCCGTTTCCAGACGAATAGAAGCGTTGTAAATACCATTAGACCAGCTGCTTACATTGAGCAAACGGCCATCTGCATCGGAGGCACTCCAGGGGCTATCTACCACTACGCGACCAAGGGCATCAACGACCGTCAAACGACCCGCAGCGCGTGCCTCGGGGGCATAGAAGCGAAGTACATGGTGCGCAGGGTTGGGACTGGCGGTGAGACCTAAACGTGTGGACGCTTCGTCCAAACCCACGTGGCTCTTTTTAAACTCTAACGAAGTGGTCACAAGGGCGTCTCCAGAATTCTGGTTGTTTCCATTGGCAAAAAGGCCGGCGGCGTACACGGTTACGCTGTCGGATCCCGTACCGCTGTTCCAGGAAAAGCTCCAGGACTTCACCCCATTCGTTGGGGTATTTGAGGTGCTCGTTTGCGTGACGTAATTGGTTTGTTTCAATTGTGTGCCGCTACCCGCCGTGAGGGTTCCTTGGTGGCTGCCCACTTTCTCCACAGATGCTTCAAAGCCAGCGGTGGACATACCGGCTGTCCCTGCGTCAGACGTGACGGTGATGGTGTAGGTCGTATTGTCCAAATAGCCATCTGCAGGAATGTCCGACGTAATGCTCACTCCCTGGGTGGAGACGGAAGGTCCGGAGTGGCAGCTGTAGCAGGTTTGGCCGTTGCTCATCGGTGAACCCGTTTTGCCTGCGGGTGCACCATTTTTATTGGTCAAAGCAGGATAGGTAACCAAAGCCATGGCGGCAAGGGCCAAAGCGGATTTTAGAAGGTGATTTTTCATGGGTAAAAGGTAGGGGTTCTTCGATTAGGCCGGCTGCAGTTCATGGACGGTGATTTCGGGCCAAATTCCTACACGCCCTGGGAAGGCCAAATAGCCAAATCCGCGGTTCACATAGAGCGTGCGGGGTTGATCTGCTTCGGGGTAGTTGCCGGCCCATTTAGGGTACTTGAACTTCACCGGGCTCCACTTCAGCCAGCCGGGAATTTCGATGCCAAACTGCATGCCGTGGGTGTGGCCGCTCAAGGTCAACGCAATGTTGGCTGGGTGCTGGACCACTTGTGCATCGTAGTGCGAGGGATCGTGGCTCAAGAGCACCTTGGGGCTGTCCAAAGGCAATCCATGAAGGGCTTGTTCCAAATCACCGTATCGCGGGAAAGGTGGATTTCCCCAGTTTTCGATGCCTACAATCTCCAGGTGATCACCGTCTTTTTCAATCAGGCGGTGCTCGTTGCGGAGCAGCGTCCAGCCTAGTTTGGCGTGTGTCGCACACAGCGCATTGAAATTGTCCACTTTGGCGGTGGCGCTGGGCCATTGCCAGTAATCGCCATAGTCGTGGTTGCCCAGAATGGAAAAGACGCCGTGAGGCGCTTGAATTTTTTGAAAGGCAGCGATCCAGGGGGTCATTTCCTCCGCCACATTGTTGACAAGGTCGCCCGTAAAGGCAATGGCGTCCACCTTTTGGGCCATCACCAAATCGATGCCATGCTGCACCTCGTCTGGATCGCTGAAGCTCCCGCTGTGGATGTCCGAAATTTGGAGCAGCTTAAACCCGTGGAAAGCCTTTGGTAAACCCTTGACTTTAACGACGTTATTAAGGACACGGTACTTGGATCGGCCGCGGAAGACCCCGTGCAAAATGCCAACAAATGGGATGGCGGCTAAGCCCCAGCCCAAGGTGGCGACAAACTGGCGGCGGCTCATCCAACCCTTGCCGGCGACCCAGGCGCCTGTTCGGGCCACGTCTTCCAGGAGGCCAACGGCAACGGGGAAGATTTTTGGCACATAAAGTGCAATAGCGTAGATCATGAATCCTTGCATGCCGCGGCGGATTTCTGCAGGACTTGCTTGAGGATCAAATTGAAAAATTGCGAACAGGATATAGGCGTAGCCCAAGCCATGAATCAGCCAATAGAGACGGTGAAAAATTCGGCCCAAATCCAAGGCCTTGAAGGTCTGGAAAGCCAAGAGGTCCAAGGCGACAAAAATGGCCAAAGGAAAAAGAAGGAAGAGGGGGCTACGCATCGCGGTGCAAAAATGACACTTCCTGAACTCAAAAAACAGGCCAGGGTTCAAAATCCGCAAAAAAACAGCGCTTACCTTCGTTAAAATGGCACGGATGGATCTCTACCAGGTGAAAAATGTTTGGAAAGGCGCATTGCTCCTTTCGGCCGTGGCCATCGGCGCCCTGACCCTTTGGTACACCGAGCAGTTTGCCGCCCGTTTGCGTGCGGAAGAAGAACGCCGCGTTGAACTTTGGGCAGAAGCCGTTGAAAGCATTGTGCAGAGCGATCCGGAGGCCGACCTCACATTGGCCACGCGCATCATCGAGCTCAATACTACCATTCCTCTGATCCTCACGGATGCCAACGGGGTCATTTTGAACCACCGCAACCTGCCCGAACGCGATACCTCCAGCGCCGCCATTGAGGCAGAACTCACGCGTATGATGGCCTATGCAGCGCCCATTCCCGTGCATCTGCTGCCCGGTGTGGACCAGTTTATTTACCGCAACGAATCGACCAATTTGCGCCGCCTTCGCTTTTACCCGCGCTTTTTGCTGGGCATCATTGGCGCCTATATTCTCTTGGCGTATATCGGCTTCAGTCGGGCCCGAAAGGCAGAGCAGGACCGTGTTTGGACCGGCATGGCGCGCGAAACTGCGCATCAACTTGGCACGCCCTTGTCCGCCCTCTACGGCTGGACGACCCTCTTGGAAGAAGAAGGCGCGTCCCCAGCGGCGGTCACAGAGATCAAAAAAGATTTGGCCCGTTTGCAGACGGTGGCGGACCGTTTCTCCAAAATTGGCATCGACGGAAAAGGCCAGCTGGGCGATGTGTCCGAACTCATCCACAGCACCGTCGATTATTTGCAACGCCGCAGCTCGGAAGACATCACCTTCACCGTTGAACTGCCGGAAGACCTTCCCCACGTGCCCATGCAGCCCGTTTTGCTGGGCTGGGTGGTGGAAAATTTGATGCGCAACGCCATGGACGCGATGGAGGGGAGAGGCACGTTGACGATTTCGGGCCAAATTCTAAGCCGAAAAGTCATCATCGATGTCAGCGACACCGGAAAAGGCATGTCGCCACGCGTCAAGCGCTCCGTTTTCAATCCAGGATTTACTACGAAGACCCGCGGGTGGGGCCTGGGCCTGTCGCTCTCCAAACGCATCATTGAAGCGGGCCACGGAGGCACCCTCAGCGTTCACCGAAGTGCCCCCGGAGAAGGCAGCACCTTCCGCATTGAACTGCCGCGCTGATGGCTGGCCTCTACCTGCACGTGCCGTACTGCCGAAAGGCCTGTACCTACTGCGACTTCCACTTTTCCACCCAGCTTTCCACGCTCCCCGCCATGGTGGAGGCGATGCAAAACGAACTTCGCGCACGCTGGCCTCAGGGGCATCCCATGGCCACCTGGTACTGGGGCGGCGGAACCCCTTCGGTGCTTCCGGCCGCCTCGATGGAGGCGCTGACGGAGACGCTTCGCCGCCACAGCCCCCTCCAGCCGGGGGGTGAGTTCACCTTGGAAGCCAATCCCGAAGATCTATCGGCCGACCACCTCGCGGCATGGCGTCGCTTGGGCATTAACCGTTTGAGCGTGGGGGTTCAAACCTTTGTGGATGCCCGTTTGGCGTGGATGAACCGGGCCCACACGGGCCGTCAAGCGCAAGAAGGCATCGCCCGCGCCCAAGACGCTGGATTTGAAAACATCAGCCTGGACCTCATTTATGGCCTCCCCGGCACCAGCCTGGGCGAATGGCAGGACAACGTCGGCATGGCCTTGGACCTGGGGACGCCCCACCTTTCGACCTATGCGCTCACGGTCGAGGAGCGCACCGCCTTGCACCATGCCATCCAAAGCGGCAAAACGGCTTCGCCGGACGATGCGCGCGCCAGCGAGGACTTCCTCTGGCTCCGCAAGCACCTCCGCTCCCAAGGCTGGGATCCCTACGAAATCAGCAACGCCAGCCTCCCCGGCTGGCGCGCGCAACACAACAGCGCCTACTGGGCGGGCGAGGCGTATTTGGGCATTGGCCCGGGCGCCCACTCGTTTGACGGCCACGACGAACGCCGCTGGAACCTGCCCAACAACGCCCGCTACTTGAAAGCGTGGGCCCAAACCCCCCCCCCCCCCCCCCCCCCCCCCCCGCGGGGGGGCCCCGCCCGCCCCCCCCCCCCGGGCCGCGGGCACGCGGCCCGC
>JAYQOY010000026.1:16259-20583 GCA_038145075.1 Schleiferiaceae bacterium
CCCGCGAACTTCAAGCCGGGGCCCAAACCCCCGCACCCCCAAACCCCCAAACTCCCACACTCCCGAGCCCATCAAACCAACCAACCAACAAACCAGCTAACCAACAAACCAGCCAATCAACCAGCTGCTCCGAATCCGAACTCCTCAGCCCCCTGGACCGCTTGAACGAGCGCATCATGACCAGCTTGCGACGGGCGGAGGGACTTTCACGTGGCGACGTAGGGGACCACGCGAGGGCCTTGGACTTCGCTTGGGAGACCTATGTACGGAAGGGCTGGATGCTGCAAACGGCCGAGGCTTGGAGCCTGACCGACGAAGGACTGCTTTGGATGGATCGCATCGCGGCGGACGGCTTCGTTAGTGCGGAAGACCTACCTTAGACCTTCGATGGGCATAGCGCAGGAATTTTACGATTTGAGTTTGGCCATAGAAGTGGGCCGGAGCCGGGCGTGGTACATTCCAGGCCCTTCAAAAAGCCCCGTTCGCCTTGGAGATTGGGTGGGTTCGGTCGAAGAAGGTGGTGCTGTGAATTTCATGACCTGGGAGCTCAATCCGCATGCCCATGGCAGCCACACGGAAACCTTGGGCCATGTGTGTGCCGGCTACTTTCCTGTGCATCAGGTTCCTATTCCATTTGTGCTGAAAGCCCTATTGATTTCGGTCACGCCCACGCGACGTGAATCCCTCGGAGCCTGCATGGCGTGGGAGGACGTGCGCCAAGCCATAGAATGCGCTGGTGGCCTCGAAGGGCATCAGGCTTTGGTGGTTCGGACCTTGCCCAATGCGCCCAGCAAGCGGGAGGTGAACTATTCCAATGGGGATGCACCCTACTTTGAGGCCGCGGTGGGCAGGGAGTTGGCGGCTTTAGGCATTGACCATTGGGTGGTGGATTTGCCGTCCGTAGACCGCGAAGAGGATGGAGGGGCTTTGGCCTGCCACCGCGCGTTCTGGGGCTTGAGCCCCAATGCGACAACGCCAGGACCGGAAGCCCGCAGCCACGCCACGATTACGGAGTTGGTGTACGTGCCACAGGGGGCTCAGGATGGCACCTGGTCCTTGAGCTTACAAGTGTCCCCCTTAGCCAACGATGCAGCGCCTAGCCGCCCCGTGCTCTATCGGTAATTTGGCGCGATTGTTGAACGGCTGAATCGGTCTCAAAAGCCACGGCTTACCATTGTACCTTTGCCATCTATGTGGGAACGCGTTGGAGAATTCTTATTGAAGTACCGTAAAGGCGTCATCGCCTTTTGGGTGCTCTACATCGGCGCGATGGCCTTTGCGGGTCGCTCGGTAGACATCAGCTACGAGTTTGCGAAGATGCTCCCGTCCACGGATTCGGTCTTCACCACCTACATGGACTTCCACGACGATTTTGTGGAGTCGGGCAATGCCATTGTGCTGGCGGCCAAAGACGATGCGTTTTTTACGCCTTCGGTATTGAATTCGTGGCGCGATATGGCGCTTCGTTTGGAAAAAGAAGAAGAAGTGGTGGGGGTGCTTTCCCTGCACAATGCGGTAGACCTCTATTTGGGCGATGAAGAAGGGGCAGAGATGGAAACCACGACCATTATGGACGGTCGGGTGGATAGCCCCAAGGAAGCTTTTGCCATTCGGGACCATTACGAGGCACTGCCCATTTACCACGGATTGCTGAGCAGCCGGGATACCAAGACCCACTTGATGGTGGTGACCATTAGCGATAAGGCCAACTATTCGGAAATCATTTTTGACCTCTTTGACCGAATCCACGCAGAGACCAAGCGCTTTGAACGCCGCACGGGCATTGAAGTTCAGGTATCTGGACTGCCCTACCTGCGCTTGAACAATGCGCGAAGCATCAAAGGGGAAATCAACCTCTTCCTGATTCTGACCGGTTTGGTGACGGTCTTCATTATGCTCTTGCTCCTGCGCAGCATGCGTGCTGCGCTGATTGCATTGTCCGTGGTCGGCGTAGGAGTGGTCGGTCTCTACGGCATCATGGGCTTGTTGAGTTACAAAATCACCCTGTTTAGCGCCCTGCTTCCGCCTTTGCTGATTGTCATTGTGGTGCCAAACTGCATTTTCTTCATCAATAAATACCACCAGGAATACGCTAAAGACAAGGATGTTCGGGCGGCTTTGATGCACACGATCAAGAAAATTGGGGGAGTAGCCTTCCTGACCAATGCGACGACAGCTTTGGGTTTTGCGACGTTTATTTTGACGTCTTCGGAGGCCTTGGTGCACTTTGGAGTGGCGGCCTCGATCAACATCTTTATGGTCTTCTTGATGAGCATGACCATTATTCCGGTGCTCTATTCCTGGCTGTCTGCACCCAAGGAGCGCCACTACAAGCATTTGAATCAGAAGTGGCTGGTTAAGTGGATTGAATGGTTGGTGCGCACAGCAGAGGGCAACCGCGGAAAAGTGTACGTAGGGGCTTTGGTTTTGGCGCTTTTGGGCGTTGCGGGCATGGCCCAAATGCAAACCACAGGGAACTTGACCACGGACATCCACGAGTCGGACCCCTTGGTGCAGCAAATGCGCTTTTTTGAGCGCGAAATGGGCGGCGTCATTCCCTTGGAAATTGTTGTGGACACCCGGACGGAAAATGGCGCAGAGAAATCCAAAGTGTTGAAGCGGGTCGACCGCCTCCAAACGGCCTTGGACACCATGCACCACGTGAGTCGCTCTCTTTCTGTGGTGGATGTGCTCAAGTTTGGGCGTCAAGCCTACTACGGTGGTGACCCCTTGTTTTACGACCTGCCGAACAGCCAGGAGCGCACCTTGATTGCGGCCAGTATGCCGCGCTTGGACCAAAACCAGGACTTGACCTTTTTGACCAATGGATTTTTGGATGAGACGCATCAGAAGTTGCGGATTTCGGTCCAGGTGGAAGACTTGACTCGACCAGAAATGATGGTTTTGGTCGAGCAAATTCAGACCACCGCACGCGAAATTTTCCCCAGCGAAGACTATGACCTAGCCTACACGGGGGCGAGCATTATTTTCTTGCGTTCGACCAAGTTTTTGATCAACAACTTGGTAGTGAGTTTGCTGCTCGCCATTGTGGTGATTTCGCTGTTGATGGCGGGGCTCTTTAAAACGTTCCGAATGGTCGTCGTCGCCATTATCCCCAATTTGCTGCCGCTCATTATGACCGCCGGCATCATGGGCTGGTTTGGCATTCCGGTGAAGCCTTCTACGGTATTGATTTTCTCCATTGCCTTTGGCATCAGTGTGGATGACACGCTGCACTATTTGGCGCGCTACCGTCAAGAATTGGTCAGCAATGGGCACAACATTGCGAAGGCGGCGCGTTCGGCCATTCGGGAGACGGGGCCTTCCATGTTCTACACCAGCATCGTGCTCTTTGCGGGCTTCTTCATCTTCTTGGCCTCCAGCTTTGGGGGTACCCAGGCCCTCGGTTTGTTGGTTTCCATTACCTTGGTCTTTGCCATGTTCTCAAATTTGATCTTGCTCCCTAGCTTGTTGATGTCACTCAATAAAGTGATGTCTGCCACGGACATGGAAGACATTTTAATTGATCTAGCGGAAGACGAATAATGAAAGGCATCATCCTCGCCGGAGGTTCTGGCACGCGCTTGCACCCGCTTACCCATTCGGTGAGCAAGCAGTTGATGCCCGTTTACGACAAGCCCATGATTTACTATCCGTTGAGCACGTTGATGCAGGCGGGAATCAGGGAAATCCTCATCATTACCACGCCGCACGACGCGCCTTTGTTTCAGAATTTGCTGGGCGATGGCAGCCAACTGGGTTGCTCCTTCCACTATACCGTTCAGCCGGAGCCCAACGGCCTGGCCCAAGCCTTTGTGCTGGGCAAGGACTTCATTGGGTCGGATTCTGTGGCCTTGGTCTTAGGCGACAACATTTTCTATGGTACGCAGATGCCTCAGCTGCTTCAGGAGAGCGCTAACCCAGAAGGGGGCGTGGTGTTTGCTTACCCAGTCAGCGATCCAGAGCGCTATGGCGTGGTGGAGTTTGACGAAGCAGGCAAAGTGCTGTCCATCGAAGAAAAGCCCGCGCAGCCCAAAAGTTCCTTTGCGGTGCCCGGGCTCTATTTCTACGACAACCAGGTGGTGGAAATCGCGGCTAATCTGAAGCCTTCGGCGCGCGGGGAATACGAGATAACGGACGTCAACCGGGAATATTTGCGCCGTGGAGCGCTGCACGTGGGCGTGTTGGACCGTGGAACCGCGTGGCTGGATACGGGAACGTTTGACAGCCTGATGGAGGCGGCTCAGTTTGTCCAAATCATGGAGCGCCGCCAAGGCCTCAAGGTGGGCTGCATCGAAGAAGTGGCGTACCGCATGGGCTTTAT
>JAYQOY010000027.1:0-20455 GCA_038145075.1 Schleiferiaceae bacterium
TTCCACCACGCAGTTTAAGGATAAAAGAGATTAAACGTTTAAGCGAAAAGCTACAGCGCGAAGCGCGTGCCTTCTAGCTTTCTAGCCAACCAGCTAATTTGCGCGAAGCGCGTGCTTTCTAGCCTCAGGGCGAAGCCCGAGCTCTCTAGCCACAGTGCGCAGCACGTGCTCTCTAGCTATCTAGCCCGAGCTACTCCAAGTTCCACGACGCCCAGACCTGCAATCCTTCCGCTTCGTTTCCAAAAATCAACAATGCGTCCCATTCGGGATGCTGGGCCAACCACTGCTTGGTTTTTTCCATGCCCATGGCCATGGCCGCAGTCGCCATGCCATCTGCTTCCGCACACGTCGGACCGATAAGGGTGGCACTGAGGACATCTGTTTGAATGGGCCAGCCCGTTTTGGCATCTAGGGTGTGTCCATAGTGGGCACCGCTAATAGGATCCACTTTGTAGTTACGGTAATTGCCGCTGGTAGCCAGAGCGCGTTCGTTGAGTTCCACCGTTTGGGCATACACAGAGGATTTCCCTTGCTGTGGGAGCTCAATTCCCACTTTGTAGGGGCTTCCATCGGGCTTCACACCAAAGGTGCGTACTTCCCCTCCGATCTCTACAAAGGCTGCAGTGGCGCCTCGTGCGCGCAGCGAATCGATCACGATATCGACCGAATGGCCTTGGGAGAAACTCATAAAATTTAATTGGGTCCGTACACCCTCACGTCCAGGCGTTGGACGTCCTTGGTCAAGGGCCAATTTGGCAGGCGAGTTACCCGTGCAGAGGTGGGCCAATGAAAACCAGCTGGTATCCCCAACGTGCTGCATAAGGGCCGCTAAAGCCAGGGTGTCGCGAGGCAACAAGGTAGCGGGCCCAACCCCAAATCCCCAGGCCTCAATAACGGGTGCTAAGGTGGGATCGAGGGCACCCTGAGTCTCGTAGTACAAGGCGCGCCCAATTTGCAGGAGCTCGCAGAGGTAGGGATGGTCAGGTGCAACCAACTCTGGCCCGTTCATGGCTGAAATCAAGGAGGTACTGTCCCAAGGGGAAGCCACGTGGTTGTACTCCGCCAGCCAACGTTGGATATCTGAGGCCTCAACGCGTGCATCGCCGTAGACGGTGATGTGAAAGGTGGTCGCTTGGGCTTCCCCTTCAAAGTGAAGGGCGTTGTCAGGAGACTGGCAGCCCGCCGCGAGCAGCAGAGCGCCAAAAAAAGCGGCCGAGGCCGCTTTTCTTAGGAGGTAGGGATTAGCCACCAAAGTCGTCGAAGGATACGTTCTCCGCAGGTACGCCGAAGTCGTCGACCATCTTCAAAACGGCCGCGTTCATCATGGGCGGTCCGCAGAAGTAGAATTCGATGTCCTCAGGAGCGTCGTGCTTGGAGAGGTAGTTGTCAATCAAAGCTTGGTGTACAAAGCCCGTGAAACCGTCGCCATCGTCGTCGATGCTCTTTTTCGCGGTCCAGTTGTCTTCGGGAAGGGGCTCCGAAAGCACCATGTGGAACTTGAAGTTGGGGAACTCCTTTTCGATGTTCTGGAAGTCGTCGATGTAGAAGAGCTCGCGACGTGAGCGACCGCCGTACCAGTAGGATACTTTTCGGCCCGTCTTCAACGTGTGGAAGAGGTGGAACAAGTGCGAACGCATGGGCGCCATACCTGCACCGCCGCCGACATAGATCATTTCGGCTTCGGTGTCCTTGATGTGGAATTCACCGTAAGGGCCGGAAATGGTCACCTTGTCGCCCGCCTTAAGATTGAAGACGTAAGAGGAACACACACCGGGATTCACGTCCATCCAACCGTTCTTCGCGCGATCCCAGGGCGGAGTGGCGATACGGATGTTTAACATGATAATATTGCCCTCTGCAGGGTGGTTGGCCATGGAGTAGGCACGGAAGAGGGGCTCAGGATTGCTCATCTTGAGATCCCACAGGCCAAACTTGTCCCATTCGGACTGGAACTCATCCGGCTTCTTGCCCAAGCGGGGGTGCGCAGTGATGTCCATGTCCTTGAAGTCCACGTCAATGGCGGGAACGTCCACCTGGATGTAGCCACCGGCCAAGAAGTCGAGGTTCTCTCCTTCAGGCAATTTGACTACGAATTCTTTGATGAAGGAGGCCACGTTGTAGTTGGAAACCACTTCGCATTCCCACTTCTTGATGCCGAAGATTTCATCGGGCACCTTAATCTTCATGTCGTTCTTCACCTTTACTTGGCAACCCAAGCGCCAGTTGTCCGCGACTTGCTTGCGGTTGAAGAAGCCCGTTTCGGTGGGGAGGATTTCGCCGCCGCCTTCAAAAACTTGGCATTTGCACATACCGCAGGTACCGCCGCCGCCACAGGCGGAAGGCAAGAAGATCTTCTGGTTGCCCAGGGTGCCCAACAGCGTGCTACCTGACTCCACTTCTACCATGTCGCCGTTGATTTCCAACTTGACAGGGCCTGAGGGGCTCAAGCGTGCTTTGGCTTGCAAAAGGATGGTGACCAAGGCCAAGATGACCAAGGTGAAAACGGCGACGGATACGCCGAGTACGGTAGAGGATGCTGCTAAAAACATTTCGCTATCGACTGATTAGAGTTTGATTCCCATGAAGCTCATAAAGGCAATGCCCATCAAGCCCGTGATGATGAAGGTGATACCCAAACCGCGCAAGGGAGCGGGAACGTGGGAGTACTTCAAGCGCTCGCGGATGGCGGCTATGGCTACGATAGCCAACAACCAACCAATGCCTGACCCTAAACCAAACACGGTAGCTTGGCCAATGTTCTCGTAGGCGCGCTCCTGCATGAAGAGCGAACCACCCAAGATGGAACAGTTAACGGCGATCAAAGGCAAGAAGATGCCCAGCGCAGAGTACAAAGCGGGGGCGAACTTTTCTACGACCATTTCCACCAACTGCACCATGGCCGCGATCACGGCGATGAACATGATGAAGGAAAGGAAGCTGAGGTCCAATTCGGCGAAGGAAGGATCCAACCACTGCAATGCGCCTTTTTGAAGCACTTTGGTCTCCAAGAGGTAGTTCACAGGCAGCGTGATGGTCAATACGAAGGTCACTGCCAAACCGAGGCCCATGGCGGTCTTAACCGTTTTGGATACGGCCAAGTACGAACACATGCCTAGGAAGTAGGCAAAGATCATGTTGTCAATGAAGATGCTCTTGACGAAGATGTTGAGTAATTCTTGCATGGCTACGTAAGCTTAGTCTTTTTCGATCAAGGAAGGAGTTTTGGCGCGCTGAACCCAAATGATCAGAGCGACCACAATCAAGGCCATCGGAGGCAACAGCATCATGCCGTTGTTCTTGTAGCCAAAGTCGTACAGGCCGAGCATTTCGACTACGGGGTAGTCCATCAGCGTACCGTTGCCCAGCAATTCGCGGAAGAAGGCGACGATGATCAAGATGCCGCCGTAGGCTGCACCGTTGCCCAAACCGTCGAGGACCGACTTCCATGGGGTGTTGCCCAGGGAGAAGGCTTCAATTCGGCCCATGATGATACAGTTCGTGATGATCAAGCCTACGAAGACCGACAGCTGCTTGGACACATCGTACACGAAGGCTTTCAACACCTGGTCTACGAGGATAACCAAGGTAGCTACCACGACGAGCTGTACGATGATGCGGATTCGGTTGGGAATCATATTGCGCATCAACGAGGTAATCAAGTTGGCCATGGTCGTAACCACAAGTACGGATATACCCATCACAATGGCGGGCTTCAACTTTACGGTGATCGCCAAGGCGCTACAAATACCCAATACCTGAACGGTAATAGGGTTATTTGAATTGAGCGGATCAGTGAGAAGGGCGCGGTTCTTCTTGGAGAACAAGCCCTCTTTGGCGGGTTTTTGCTCAGTGCTCATAATGCAGCAGTGGTTAAGGGGGTCTCAGCGGCAAGGCCCAAGGTGTCCACAGCAGGGGCTGTAGCGGCAGCGGCAATGCGCATCAAATAGGTTTTGTAAGGAGCCAAACAGTCCGAAATCATCGTCTGTACGCCCACAGAGGTAATGGTACCGCCCGAAATGCCGTCCACCTGCTGGTCGCCGGCTGCGTCGCCTTTGCGGACTTCGATGCCCTCGTAGGCTTCCGTGAACAGCTTCTTGCCAGGGAACTGGTCTTGGAAGATAGGGGTAGCTATTTCCGCGCCCAGACCGGGGGTCTCCGTCTTGTGACCAAAGGTGGCACCCAAGATGGTATTGCCATCGCCTTCCAGGGCTACGTAGCCCCAGATTGGGCCCCAGAGGCCTTTGCCGCGCAAGGGAAGAACGTAGTAGGTGTTGCCCTCAACTACGGCCTTGTACAAAGGAACTTGGCGCTCTTCGGCGCTGAGTGCCACAGCGCTGGCCATGTCGATGTCAAAGGCCGAAACCTCTGACGCAACTGCTTCGCCATTTTGGATGACCAATTGCTCGGTGATGTACTGGGCAAAAAGGGCATCGGCGTCTTCGCCTTCGATACCAATCGAACGCAAGATGTCAGACTTCTTCTCCAATTCGACGTTCTTGTCCTGGAAGGGCTTCAATGACGTCGCTGCGATGGAGAGCAATGCGGCCACCAGGACCACCATCACCACCGCGAAGATGTACGTGTATTTGTTAGAATTGATATTCATGGCTTAGGCTTTTGCGCGCTTGAGACGCTTTTGAATGTTTGCATTAACCACATAATGGTCGATCAAAGGCGCCATTACGTTCATGAAGAGGATGGCCAACATCATGCCTTCGGGGTACGCGGGGTTGAATACGCGAATCATGATGCCCAAGAAACCCACGAGGAAGCCGTAGATCCACTTGCCACGTTCGGTATGAGCAGCCGATACAGGGTCCGTCGCCATAAAGACGGTGGCAAATGCCCAGCTACCGAAGACCAAGTGGTAGTAGAAGGGAATGCTCATGAAGTTCTGCTGAGCTTCCGTCAGCATGTGAGGCGCTGCAGCGTTGAAGATCAAGCCCATCGCGATGGCGCCCAAGGTGGAGCCAGCCATAATTTTCCAAGAACCGATGCCCGTGGCGATCAGGTAGATACCCCCTAATACGATGAGCAAGGTGCTGGTTTCACCGATGGAACCAGGAATGAGGCCCAGAAAGGCATCCCATGCGCTGAACGTGGTGGTGCCGCTGGTTGCGTATTGGCCCAATGCGGTAGCACCTGAGAACCCATCTACCACGGCTTGTCCTGCCTCGGTCGTCGTGTTGATCCAAACCTTGTCGCCCGACATGAAGGAAGGATAGGCGAAGAAGGCAAAGGCTCGAGCCGTCAGGGCGGGGTTCAAGAGGTTCATACCCGTTCCACCGAAGACCTCCTTGCCGATCAAAACGGCGAAAATGGTCGAGATGGCCACCATCCACAAAGGCATATCAATGGGCATGGTCATGGGAATCAGCAAACCGGAAACCAAGAAACCTTCGTTTACAGGGTGCTTATTGATACCGGCGAAGTAAATCTCAACGCCCAAGCCTGCCATGTAGGTCACAGCAATCATGGGAACGATTTTCCAAGCGCCAAACAAGAAGTTGTCCAATGTGAAGAACTGGCCCCAGCCCATCGCATCGTTGAGCAAGCCCAAGGCCTTATAGTGCTGGTAGCCTCCGTTGAAAATGCCGAAAATCAGCGCAGGAACCAGGGCGAAGATGACCGTCACCATGGTGCGCTTCAAGTCGATAGCGTCACGAACGTGTGCCCCGCTGTGTGCGTTGTGATCGGGCACAAACATCATGGTTTCCAACGCGTTGTGCAGGGGATACAAGGGCTTCAACTTCCCTGTAGTCACCGCGGGGCGCGTGGCATCGAAAATGTTTTGAATGAATTTCATGAGCAAGCGGAGGATTAATTCATTTCGGTGTAAAGAAGGTCCAGACCTTCACGAACCATCTGCTGCAAGGGCTGCTTGGAGGTACATACCACCTCGCACAAAGCGAAGTCTTCAGGTGTCACCTCGTAGATGCCGAGCGCTTCCATTTTTTCCAAATCCTTCGCCCATACCGCCTTCAAAAGCTGGTTGGGGTAGATATCGAAGGGGAATACCTGGTCGTACTGACCCGTCACCACAAAGGCGCGTTCTTCCCCGTTCAATTTGGTGGACAAGTCGTACTTCTTGCCGGGGGTGAGGAAGCTGAAGAAGGTTCGGCTCACGGAGTACTTTCCAAAGCCGGGAAGCACCCAACCCAAGAAGTCCGTGCCTTGTCCTTCAGGAATCACCGTGATCTGCTGGGCATTCACACCCAAGTAGCCCGTGGCTCCGATAGAAGCGCCGGTGAGCACAGAACCCGAGATGTAGCGGAACGAACCTGCCTTCACTTCCGCTTGGAAGAAGGACTCCAAGTTCATACCCCCGCGTACACGGAAATAGCGTGGGTTGGTGAAACCGCTTCCACCGGCCGCAACAACGCGGTCGCAGTGGTACTCACCCGTCAAGAACAACGTACCGAACAAGGCAACGTCCTGGGCGGACAAGGTCCAAACCACTTCACCTTTGTTCAAAGGAGAAACCGCAGCAATGTGCACGGAGGTGTTACCAGCAGGGTGCTTGCCTGCAAAACGGTGGATCTCCACGCCCTTGGCTTGTGTTAATGCGGGGAAGCTCTCAGAGGCCTCCAGGCTCAGAACCGTCTTGGGCGACAAGAGGCCCAAAACTTCCAGACCTGCGGCAAATGCCTCTTCCTTGCCCGCAAGCGCCACAGAAGCTTCCGTCGCGAAGGGAGCGGTCGCCATGCCGTTTACGAAGATGGCCTTGGGCTGATCGTCCGGATTGGCGATGCGGCCATAGGGGCGCATTTCCAAAGCCGTCCAAGCACCAGAGCTCAGCAATTTTTCTTTGGCTTCTTCCGCCGTGCTGGGCATTCCCTTGCCGAAGTTGCGGTAGGTGGTGCTGGCGTCTGCCGCCAAAACCACGTGCAACAAACGACGCTTCTCGCCGCGTACAATGGCCTTCACCGTGCCACTGACGGGAGAGGTGACTTGAATGTGGGGATTCTTTTTGTCGTGGAAGATGCACTGACCCGCTTGGATCGCGTCGCCTTCTTTCACGGCAAGCTTGGGAGAAAGACCCGTAAATTCTTCAGGATTTAGGGCGAACGAGGTGCTCAACGGAGCCTCATCGACCTGCGCAGAGGGTGCACCTACCAGGGGGAGGTTCAAGCCTTTGCGGATGGTATGTGTTTTCGACATGTCCAAGGATAAAATGGTCTCGAAAAAAATTCGGTGCAAAGGTACAAAGGATACCCGGGGCTTAAAAGTTTTTCCGCAACTTTAAGGGGTGATTAAAAAAATCTCTTTCGTCCTGCTTTTTTCCGGGTGTTTTTTCAGCGGATTCGGGCAAAATGCAAAGCCCGAGATCTTCCTCCATCCGGACTTCCAAGGATTTCAACTCTACCCGGGAGGCCAGCCCCAGCACATTGCTACTGTTGCGCTCGGTGAGGCCAACGCCTTGCAGCTTTCGTACGACGATCTCAGCGCTAACACGCTGCCTTTAAATTATACGTGGATTCACTGCGACCGCAACTGGTCTCCCTCTCCCCTGCTCGCTTCCGAGTACCTCGAAGGCTTCCTCGAAGGACAGGCCTCTCCCGGCTTGCTTTCGTTCAATACCTACCAGCCCTACAGCCACGTTTCGATGCGTTTGCCCCAAGCTTCGTGCATGCCGCGGATTTCGGGGAACTACTACTTGGTTCTCTACGAAAGCGATCCCGCCGAGTACTTGGTCAAATACCCCGTGGTTATTTATGAGAACGCCGTGGGCATCCAAACGTCGATTCACCGCACCGCCCCGTTGGAGCTTGTCAAAACCCACCAAGAAATTGACGCTTTGGTCGACCTCACCACCTTTTCGGTCCAAAATCCCTTCGACGACGTCCAATGGAGCGTGGTCCAAAACCGCGACTGGAACAGTCTGCGCAGCTTCCGTCCCCGCTACCTCCGCAACGGCCACTACGATTTTGACTACAACAACGGCGAAAATGCCTTTCCCGGGAACAACATCTTCCGCTTTGTCGACAGCAAAAACATCCCCGTTCCCACCTTGCGAATTCCTCGCTACGATCTTCAGGAGCGCTGGCATGCCTATGTCGTGACGGAAAAGCCGCGCGGGATTGATCCCTTTGTCAACCAGGACGACGCGCGCGGCGCATTTGTCCCACGCAAGCAAAACGCCACTGCGGAAACGGAGGCGGACTATGTGGTTTTGGACCTCGCGGTGGAAGACTTGGAAAAGTCCGGTCAGCGGGCGATTTATGTGGTGGGGGATTTTAACCAGTACCAGCCTCGGGACGAGCATCAGTTGCTGTATTCGCCGACGGATGGGACGTATTCGGGCCAAATTCTCGTCAAGCAAGGCTATTTGGAATACCATTTGGCCGAATGGGATGCCGAAACTGCCTCCTGGGACTACCTCTTTACCGAAGGCAACCATTGGAATTGCCCCAACGAATACACCTCCTTCCTCTACCTCCGCCAATGGGGCCAACGCTACGACCGAGTGATTGGGTACAGCCAAGCGTTTACCAACGGCATGCTGGGCCTCAACGTTCAGATTAGCACGAAGTAATCCCTTTCGGAAGACCATGGAGTAGGCGCGACCGGAGGAGGCCTCTTGAACGAAGGCTTTGGCAAACGTTTTCTACCGGCTGCCATCCCCTGCGCGTCCTACCTTTGCGACCATCATGCATACCGAACACGCCGAGCTGTCTTCCGCCATCGCCGCCTTGCGCGAGGGACACCTGGTGGGACTTCCCACCGAGACGGTGTACGGCTTGGCCGCAAACGCCCTGGACGCTGTGGCGGTTGCCCGCATTTTTGAAGCGAAGAAGCGTCCGCACTTTGACCCCTTAATTGTGCATATTGGCCGACGTTCGGACGTGTACGTAGTGGCCCGTGAGGTTCCCGCCGAAGCAGCGGTCTTGATGGAGGCTTTTTGGCCTGGGCCGCTCACCTTGGTTCTGCCCAAGCAGCCTGCCATTCCCGATTTAGTCACCTCTGGCCTGAACACCGTAGCCCTTCGCATGCCCCAGCATCCGGTGGCTTTGGAGCTCCTGCAGGCATTGAACTTTCCCTTGGCGGCGCCGTCCGCCAACCCGTTTGGCTATGTGTCTCCGACCACGCGCCAGCACGTCCTGGATCAGTTGGCCGATGAAGTCGCCCTGGTGTTGGAGGGCGGACCGTGCACGGTGGGGGTAGAATCCACCATCGTCGGTTTTCCGGACGGGCACGCCACGGTGCTGCGGTTGGGCGGTCTTTCCGTGGAGGCCTTGGAAAGCTGTTTGGGCCATAGCGTGAAGACGCACCTTTCCTCCAGCCAGCCGCATGCCCCCGGGCAATTGGACAGCCACTATGCGCCGGCGCGGGCGATTAAACTGGTGGCGCATGGGGAGGCTTGTCCCGCGCCGGGCGCACCTTTCGTGCGTTTTTTCAACGAAGCCCAGCCGGAATGGAGCCTGAGTGCCGACGGTACAACGGGGTCCGCAGCAGCGCGGTTGTTTGGGCTCCTGCGTCGCTTGGACGAGGCGCCAGACGGGCCAGAAGTGTGGATAGAAAAGGCGCCGGAAGCGGGCTTGGGACGAGCGATTAACGACCGCCTTACGCGGGCCGCGCACCGCGCCTGAGCTCAAAGTTTTGGCCCAAGTACACGCGTCGAACGACGGGGTCTGCCGCTAGTTCTTCGGCGGTGCCGCTCTTGAGAATTTTCCCTTCAAACATGAGGTAGGTTCGGTCCGTGATGGCCAAGGTTTCCTGCACATTGTGGTCGGTAATCAGCACCCCAATGTTGCGGTTCACCAGCTGAGCGACAATGGATTGAATGTCTTCAACGGCGATAGGATCGACGCCTGCAAAAGGCTCGTCCAGGAGAATGAAAAGCGGGTCGGAAGCGAGGGCGCGCGCAATTTCCGTGCGGCGGCGCTCCCCTCCGGAGAGGAGGTCTCCGCGGGTCTTGCGAATTTTTTGAAGGCCAAATTCCGTGAGGAGGGCTTCCGTGCGTTCCGTGATTTCCTTTTTGGCAAAACCGCGCCACTCAAAGACGGCGGCAATGTTGTCCTCCACCGTCATTTTGCGGAAGACGGAGGCCTCTTGGGCCAGGTAGCCGATGCCCTTTTGCGCACGCTTGTACATGGGAAGGCGGGTAATGTCTTCGCCGTCGAGGAGCACGGATCCCGCATCGGGCTTGACCATGCCCACGACGGTGTAGAAGGAGGTGGTTTTGCCGGCCCCGTTTGGACCGAGAAGTCCCACAATCTCCCCCTGATTCACGTGAAAACTTACATCGTCCACCACTTTGCGGCGGCGGTATTCTTTTACAATGCCTTCAACGTGGAGCTTCATGCCTGTTTGGGTTGTACCGCTTTACTGACCAAGATACTCGCCTCGTACAGGAGGGCAACAGGGATCGTTACGATGATTTGAGAGAAGACGTCCGGCGGCGTGATCACTGCGGCAAGTGCCAAAATACCAATCCACGAGTGGCGTCGGTAGGTCCGCATGCCTTGGGGGGTGACGATGCCCACTCGGGACAAGAAGTAGACCACGATAGGCAGTTCAAACAAAACGCCACAGGCCACAACGATGCTCGCTACAGTCGATAAGTAGGAACCCATTTCGATCAAATTGGTGATTTCATCTGAAACGATGTAGTTGGCCAAAAATTGTATGCTCAAGGGCGTAATCAGGTAGTAGCCAAAGAGGGCCCCCGAGAAGAAAAGCAAGGAAGAAATGCCAATAAACGCGACCGATTTGCGGCGCTCCCCGTCGGTCAAACCTGGGGCAATAAAGAGCCAGAGTTCGCGCAATACAAAGGGAAAGGCCGCTACCAAACCCGCCATAAGCGATAAACCAATGTGCAAGGAGAACTGTCCCGCCATTTTGCTGTTGAGAAGATCCATCTTGATCTCACCCACACACAACGAATCGTTCCCCATCCACTTCCCTAAGTCGCAGAACCACTGGTAGGTGATGAACTCCGGGGATTTTGGCGCCAAGAGAATGTCATCAAAGAGTATGGAACGAAAGGCAAAGGCCACCCCTGCAGCCACTAAAACCGCTAAACTGGCCCGCATCAAGTGCTTGCGCAAGGCACCGAGGTGCTCCAAAAAAGTCATGGAATCCGTGCTCGACATGTTGGGCAAAAGTAGTTTATAGCGTAACTTCAAGAACCCATTTACGAATACAATTCTCGTGCTATCTCCCGCCAAGAGCAAGGACCTTCTCAAGTCATTCTTTGGATTCAATGATTTCAAGGGCAACCAGGCGGACGCCGTTGCGTCCATCCTTGGAGGGACGGACACCTTTGTCATGATGCCCACTGGAGGGGGCAAATCGCTCTGTTACCAACTGCCTGCTTTGCAAATGGACGGCTTAGCGGTCGTCGTTTCGCCACTTATCGCGCTGATGAAGAACCAAGTAGATGCCATCCGGAGCTTCGCGGCCACGGACAGCATTGCGCACGTGTGGAATTCGTCGCTAACGAAGCGGGAAATGGTTCAGGTCCGTCAAGACCTGAGTTCAAGAGCGACCAAACTGCTCTACATGGCTCCAGAATCCCTCAACAAGGAGGAAAACATTGCCTTCTTGCGGGAATTGCCAGTGAGTTTTTATGCCATTGATGAAGCGCATTGTATTTCGGAATGGGGGCATGATTTTCGGCCCGAATACCGCCAGTTGCGCCAGGCCATCAACGCCATTCAACGCCGACCCATCTTAGCCTTGACGGCAACGGCCACCCCAAAAGTGATGTCAGACATCTTGAAGAATCTGGACATGGACGATCCGGCCGTGTTCACCAGTTCCTTCAACCGACCCAATTTGTTCTATTCGGTCCAACCGAAAACCAACGTAGAGAAGGATATGATTCGACTCCTTCGGGAGCACGAAGGCAAATCCGCCATCATCTACTGCCTCAGTCGGCAAAAAGTGGAAGAAGTTGCGCAGCTCTTGCAGCTCAACGGCATCTCTTCCCTACCCTACCACGCGGGATTGGACAGCGGCACGCGGGCCCGTCACCAAGACGCCTTCCTCCAAGAAGACGTTACGGTCATTGTGGCTACGATTGCCTTTGGCATGGGCATCGACAAGCCGGATGTGCGCCTGGTCATTCACCACGACATCCCCAAATCCTTGGAGAGCTACTACCAAGAAACCGGCCGCGCAGGACGCGACGGCGGCGAAGGGATTTGCGTCACCTACTACAGCGAAAAGGACATTGAAAAGCTGGACAAGTTTTTAGCCCGGAAACCCGTAGCCGAGCAGGAAATCGGACGGCAACTGCTGCAAGAAGCGCGCGGCTATGCATTGACCTCCACCTGCAGACGGCACTACCTCCTCCATTACTTTGGGGAGGAGTACACAGCAACGTCGTGCAAAGCCTGCGACAACTGCCAAGGCTCCCCCACGGATTACGATGCAACGGCCCACGCACGCTTGGTCCTAGAGACTGTCTGGGCCGGAAAAGACAACTTCCGCACCCAGCAAGTGGTCAATACCCTGATTGCGAACGAAACGGCCATCTTGAAAACCTTTGGTGCGCGTGACCTGGACCAATGGGGCAAGGGCAAAGACCAGTCAGAGGGCTTTTGGATGGATTTGGTCCGTCAGCTCATCTTACAAGGTTGGCTTCAAAAAGACATCGAGCGCTACGGCATCTTGAAAATTACCGAGAAAGGCGAAGCTGCCTTTGCGAACCAAACAAGCTTTAGTGCCCGCGCGTACCGCGTACTCATTGACGAGTCCGTTGAGCTAGGCGCTGCAAAACGGGGCGCAGCGCTGGATCCAGAACTGTTCGGGGCGCTCAAGGCTTTGAACAAGCAACTCGCGAAGCAGCGCGGCATCCCACCCTATGCGCTCTTTGCAGAGACCGCCCTCCAAGAAATGGCGACCTCCTACCCCATCACCGAAGACGAACTCAAAGTCATCCCTGGCGTGGGCGAGGCCAAGGCCAAGCGCTTTGGAGCGGCCATGATCAAGGCCATTGCACAGCACGTAGAGGACAACAACATTGAGCGCCCGGATGATTTCACCATTCGGTCCGCAGGACAGAAAGGCTCGCTCAAAGTCTATGTGATTCAATCCATGGACCGTCGCCTCTCCTTGGAGGAAATTGCCAAGGCGAAGAGCTTGAGCGAGGAAGACTTGCTTCGTGAAATGGAACTCATTGTCCAGAGCGGCACACGCATTTCACTCGATTACATTCTCGAGGAGCAGCTCGATGAAGATTCCGTGGACGAAATCATGGACTACTTCAGCGAAGAGTCCGAAACGGGAGACATCGCCGAAGCCTACAAAGACTTCGACGGTGCCTACACGGAAGAGGAATTGCGACTGGTTCGCTTGAAGTTCCTCTGCGGCGTAGTCTAACGTTGGTAGCGCTTACCGCATGGTCGGATACCTGCCGGCATCCTCCCCTTAATTCTGAACAAAATAAACGGCCTCATCGGGCCAGGCTGCGGGTTTGAGAACCTGCAGAGCACGTGAGTAGGCGAGGATTTCGGAGAGTTTTTGGGGGGTCAACGTTGGGAACGTCGTGGGTTCAGGAGTAGCGTTTGCCATAGGCGTTGTTTCGGGTTTACCTACCTAACGCAAAATCTTTCTCCTGCGTATGCCCTAGTCGATTTCTACCCCTAAAATTTTTCGCAGGTTGCAAAGCGCATAGCGGAAACGCCCAAGCGCCGTGTTAATTCCCACCCCGGTTTCCTCCGCGATGTCCTTAAAGCTCAACCCGGCGTAAATGCGTAAAAAAACAACTTCGCGCTGCTCTTCGTTCAAGTAGTCCATGGCCGTCTTAACATCTTCGTGCCATTGGGCGCGTAGCGCTAATTCTTCTGCGTTTAGGCCTTCATCGGACATTCCAAGTACGCCATCACCGCAGCGCTCCATAGATAGCTCTGGATTGCGTTTTTCCTTCCGGAAGTGATCGATAATCATGTTGCCCGCCATTCGGTGTAGAAAGGCTGAAAATTTTCCCTTTTCCTTGTAGTCACCCGCTTTGACGACCCGAATAAATTTCATCCACACCTCCTGATGCAAATCCTGCGCAAGGTCTTCATCCAAAACCTTCACATAAATCTTGCGCAATAAACTGTCTGAATGGCGGAGAATTAGACATTCGAGCGCGTGCTCTTGACCTTTGACGTACTTCGACACCAATTCGGCATCGCTGCAACCTACGATAGACATAAACCCAGATGTTTAGAAATAGCGTAGGAATTTGGTCGATAGGCCTGTCTTTTTTAGAATTATTCACGAATCTAGCATTTTTCCCCCAACTACAAAGGGTATTTTTGCGTTTTCCCTGCTATGGCTAACTCCGAACTCCACATTGAAGGCGCCCGCGTCAACAACCTGAAAAACCTCAGTGTTTCGTTTCCGCATGGGCATTTGGTGGTGATTACCGGGGTCAGCGGCAGCGGCAAATCGTCGTTGGCCTTTGACACGCTCTACGCAGAAGGCCAGCGCCGCTACGTGGAGTCGCTGTCTTCCTATGCGCGTCAATTCCTGGGCAAGCTCAACAAGCCCGAGGTCGATGACATCAAAGGCTTAGCCCCCGCCATCGCCATTCAACAAAAGGTGATTTCGCGCAATCCGCGTTCTACCGTCGGGACCGTCACCGAGATTCACGACTACCTCAAAGTACTTTTTGCCCGCGTCGGCAAGACCTACTCTCCGATCACCGGTGAAGAAGTGAAACGCCATCAGGTCAGGGATGTCCTCGATGCCTTGCAGGCCCATTCGGGGGACACGCGTTTCCTCGTGGTGGCGCCTTTGGCCTTTGGCGACCGCAGCCCGGCGGAAATGAAAAAACTCCTGCTTCAGCAAGGCTACGCGCGCGTCCTTTTGAATCAATCAGAGGTGGTTCGCTTGGATGAAGCTCCCGATGCGCCCTTTGAATTGGTCATTGACCGACTAAGTGGCGGCGAACGCGACGAGGATACGGAAGTGCGGGCCGCAGATTCCATTCAAACGGCCTTTTTCGAAGGCCGCGGGCTCTGTATTCTTCAAGACGAGCAGGGTAAGCGCAGCACCTTTTCAAACACCTTTTCCGAAGGCGAAACGGTCTTTGAGGAACCCAGTCCCGCATTCTTTTCATTCAATACGCCTCAAGGGGCCTGCCCAACGTGCGAGGGATTTGGTTCCGTCCTAGGCATTGACCCAGAACTCGTCATCCCCAACCCCAGCCTAAGCGTTTACGAAGACGCCATCGCACCGTGGAAGGGCGAACGCCTCAGCGAATGGAAGGACCAGCTCATCCTCGGTGCGGAAAAAGCCGGCTTCCCCATTCACAGCCCCATTGCAAAACTCAGCCCCGAACAACTAGACCTCCTCTGGAAAGGCTGCGCCCATTTTGAAGGGATCAACGCCTTTTTCAACTACGTCGAAAGCAAGTCCTACAAAATCCAATACCGCGTGCTGCAAGCGCGCTACCGCGGCAAGACCCTCTGCCCGGATTGCGCCGGAAGCCGTTTGCGCAAAGAAGCCAACTACGTCAAAATCTCGGGGGTTTCCCTAGGGGACATCTCCACCTGGAGCATTCGGGACGCACGCGCCTGGTTTGACGCACTGACCCTATCCACTCACGATCAAGCCATTGCGGAACGCCTGCTGATTGAAATTCGGCGTCGCCTCGCCGTGCTGGAACAGGTGGGTTTGCACTATTTGAGCCTGGACCGACCTGCAGCTACGTTGAGCGGCGGGGAATCGCAGCGCATTCACCTGGCAACCTCTTTGGGCTCTTCCCTCGTGGGCTCTTTGTACATCTTAGACGAACCCAGCATCGGCCTCCATGCGCGCGACGCAGACGACTTGTTGGGCGTGCTTTTAAACCTCCGGGACCAAGGCAATACCGTCGTTGTGGTCGAGCACGATGCCCTCTTCATGCATGCCGCCGATACCCTCATTGACATCGGGCCCGGCGCAGGCAGCTTGGGGGGCGAAGTGGTCTATGTGGGGCCCGGCAAGGAGGTACACTCTGCCGCGACGCTTACCGCTGAGTACTTAACAGGCCGAAAGCACATCTCCCGCCTCCCTCGACCCATGGACGGCGCCCGTTGGATTTCGCTCCAAGGGGCCCGAATGAACAACCTACAATCCATCGGCATTGACGTCCCCCTACAGCGCCTCACGGCCGTCTGTGGTGTGAGCGGCAGTGGAAAGACCTCGTTGATTCGGCACATTTTGGTGCCCGCCCTGCAGAAATACTTGGGCGAATACAGCGGACGCGGCGGATACTACGAATCCTTAACGGGCGATTTGCGCCACATTCGGGCCGTTGAAGTCGTGGATCAGAACCCCATTGGAAAATCCTCCCGCTCCAACCCCGTTACCTACCTCAAAGCCTACGATGACATCCGCAGCTTATTTGCAAGTCAAAAAAATGCGCAGCTACGCGGCTTCCAGGCCAAACACTTCTCCTTCAATACGGACGGCGGACGCTGCGATGTGTGCAAAGGGGATGGCTACGTTACCGTAGAGATGCAATTCATGGCAGATGTCCACCTCCTGTGCGAACAATGCCAAGGCAAGCGCTTTCAAGAAGATGTACTGGACGTCGAAGTGCAGGGCAAGAACATTTCCGACTTGCTTCAAATGACCATCTCCGACGCGCACGCCTTTTTTCTGGAGATTCAAGAAACTAAAATTGCCAATAAACTTCAACCCCTGTTGGACGTGGGCTTGGGCTATCTCCAAATGGGCCAATCCAGCAGCACATTGTCCGGCGGCGAAGGGCAACGCGTAAAGTTGGCTTCCTTCCTCGCTAAGGGCCAAGGAGGTGATCCCGTGTTCTTTGTGTTTGACGAACCCACCACCGGCCTGCACTTTGATGACGTCCAAAAGCTCCTAACCGCTTTTGATGCGTTAATGGATTTGGGCCACAGTGTTTTGGTCATCGAACACCAAACGGATGTACTTTCTCACGCCGATTGGCTCATTGAATTGGGGCCTGGAGGTGGTACCGAAGGGGGTCAAGTGCTCTACCAAGGCGTATCAAGTGGGATTTTGTTGGAGCCAAATTCAGTCACAGCCCCATTTTTGACTAAATAATTACAATAATGACCCAAAAAATTTTTATTGAATTCTTTGGAATAGGTCGAGAATCGTACCTTTGGTGGTAATCTAAGTGAAAAGCTTAGGTTATTGGTTTGGTGTGAGGCCTGGGTGAAAACCTAGGCCTTTCCATTTTACACCCTTCCTGTTTGAATAAAGTGCGTAAAAATTAGCGGACGCTGCGTTGTCGAAGCGCTTCGTAGAGAATAACTCCCGTTGCCACACTGACGTTTAGCGAATCCACGACCCCTTGCATGGGCAATTTCAGGCGATGCGGCGCCGCCTCATTCCAGGACGTATCCAATCCTTGATCTTCTGCGCCAAGCACCAATGCCACACGCCCTTTGAGGTCGGTTGCGTACGGGGATTCGGCTCCGTCCAAATGCAGTTGAAAGCTAGTGAAGCTTTCTGCCCGGAGCCAGCTTTGAACTTCTGCCCGGGGCGCTTCAACGACGGGGGTACCGAAGAGTCCGCCTAAACTGTTTCGCACCACCTCTGGCGCGTAAAGGTCTGACAGCGTGGAAGAGGCAATGACCGCGTCAACCCCTGTGGCATTCGCCGTGCGCAACATTGCACCCAAATTGCCCGGTTTCTCTGTGCCGTCAGCCACTAGGACCAAGGCATCTTGCGGCAAGGTCAACGTATCTAGGGTCCACCGCTTAGGCTCAAAGGCCACTAGCACTTCGGCGCTGCCTTTCCGTATCACTAAACGGTCAAAAACAGCCGGTGCACAGGTGAATGAACGCAAGCCTTGGGCTAACTCTACCCCGTCACGATGCAAAGCGAGGATGGGGGTCCATCCGGAATCCAACGCGCGCTCCACCTCACGCAGACCTTCCACCAAGCAAATGCCGTCTTTGCGACGCGCCGACGACTTCTCACGCCAGCGCAGCATGGTTTTGAACTTGGGATTTTGAGTGCTTTCGATGTGCATCAGCCTCCGATTCGTTTGGTTTTAAAGCCTTCCGCCTGCAGGAAGGCTTCCGCTTTGGTCCGAACATCGCCTTGAAGTACAATGCCCTCAGGATCGACGCTTCCCCCCACCCCGAGGCGAGTCTTTAACTTTTTGGCCCAATCTAAAGGGTCGACGGCCACATTTTGGAAAGCCACTAGGGTAACGGTCTTTCCACCTCGCCCCTTCTTTTCAAAACCGATATGCACCCACTTGGTGCTCGAACCCTCAACGGCCTCTTCTTCCTCGTTCCAAACAATGCGCTCCGCCGACTGAGGTGCCTCTACCCCCAAGGCATTGGCTAGGGCATCCGCAAAGGGATTGCTCGATACGCTTGGGCCTGAGGCACTACGGTCGTTGCGTTTCTTAGCCATGGAGCAAACGGGTATAGACGTTCAAGTAGCTGTCGCCAATTTGATCCATGGAGAAGGTCGCAGCGGCCTCCTGAGCAGACTCCGCAAAAGCCGCTAATTGTCCCGAATCGCTCAGCAAGGCTAGAGCATGCTCCGCCATGGCATCCACCGCCCCAACGGGCTCCAAAAATCCATTGACGCCATGCGAAATGACTTCGGGCAAACCGCCGACGTTGGAAGCAATAACAGGCGTACCGGAGGCCATGGCTTCCAGCGCCGCAAGCCCAAAGCTTTCGGACTCGGAAGGCAGTAAAAAGAGGTCAGAAATGCCCAGAATGCGCTCCACTTCTGTGGTTTTTCCCAAGAAATTTACCTGCTCCTCAATGCCCAATTGACGCACTAAGGCCTCAGCGGCTGGGCGTTCGGGGCCGTCTCCCACCATGAGCAGGACGGCCGGGCGCGTTGCGATAATGCGAGCAAAAATCTGGAGGACATCTGGGATACGCTTGACCTTCCGAAAGTTCGATACGTGCGAAACAATGGCGGTTTCGGGCGAAGCGACGCGTGCACGGGCGGCTGCATCCCCACGACTATAGCGCGTAGTGTCCACAAAATTGGGAATGACCTCGATGTCCCGAGAAATGTTAAACTGGGTTATCGTCTCCCGGCGCAGCGCCTGAGATACCGCCGTCACCGCGGAAGAGTGGTTGATGGAGAAGCACACGGCTGGTTTGAAAGCAGGCAGCTGCCCCACGAGCGTGATGTCTGTTCCGTGCAAGGTGGTGACCACGGGGATATCGATGCCCTGGTCGTGCAAAATTTGGCGCGCCATGAAGGCCGCGTAGGCATGCGGAATAGCGTAGTGCACATGCAATATGTCCAAACGCTCCTTGACCACCGCGTCGACCATGGCACTGGAAAGCGCCAACTCGTAAGGCTGGTAGAGAAAGAGCGGATAATCCTGCATTTGCACCTCGTGGTAGTGCACCGAGGGATTGAAGGGATCGAGCCGAACGGGCAAGGCATAGCTGATGACATGCACCGAATGACCCTGCCGGCCAAAGTGGTTGGCCAATTCCGTAGCCATCACGCCCGAGCCCCCAAAGGTTGGGTGGCAAACGATGCCAATGCGCATTAGGGTTCGACGATTTGGTTGTGTTTGTACTCCAACTGCTTTTCCATCTCGCCCTTGTCGTTGTAGTAGGTGGCGGTGCCGTGGATTTCGCCCCGAACGTAGGGGAATTCCACCGCCGGCTTACCGTTGTCGTGGTACCAGATGGCCGTCCCGTGCTTTTGGTTGTTCACCCAGGGGATGCGGCTCTGAAGGACGCTCGTGGCGTAGTACGTGCGCTCTTCGCCGTGCAGACGGCCGTAGCGCCAGGTGGTCACATGGGTCAGTCGGCCGATTTGATCGTATTCTTTCTCCTCGCCGTGCTTCTGGCCTTCCAACCATTCGTTGAAGATGAGCACTTGGCCGGACGCGTGGAATTCCCACATGGGGCCCTGCAGCAAACCGTCCTTAAAATGCGAGATGGTGCGAGGCTTTCCGCTGCCGAAATACTGCACGTAGGTGCTGTCGTTCAGAAATCCATCCGCGGCTTTCTGTACCTGCCCCATGGCGGGAAGAGCAGGCAAAGCCAAAAGCAGACTAATCCAGCAAAGCGACTTGAACTGCTTCTTGAATTCGGGTCCGAATGTCCAATTGGCCAAGGAGGGGGTTGTTCGCATTGGGATAAACTCTGTTCGACAAGAATACAAGAACAATGCCCGTTTCCGGGTCTGCCCAGGCAAAAGTACCGGTAAAACCGGTGTGCCCAAAGCTCAACGGACTCACACAGCCGCAGGTGGGGCCTGGTCCGGACGTCTGAGGCCGGTCAAACCCCAGACCGCGACGGTTGCCTTCGTCGCAGGCATAACAGGCCGAAAACGCTTTAATCGTCTCAGGCTCCACGTACTGGTAGCCGTTCCAGCGACCGCCCTGCAAAAATAGCTGCATCATGGACGCCACGTCTTGCGCACACCCAAATAGGCCCGCATGGCCCGCCACGCCACCGAGAAGCGCAGCGCCTTGGTCGTGAACGGTTCCCCGGAGCTGTTGGCGGCGGAAGGTTTGGTCGTTTTCGGTCGGGGCGATGTG
>JAYQOY010000028.1:0-20118 GCA_038145075.1 Schleiferiaceae bacterium
AGTGTAAAAGAGATTAAGCGTTTAAGCGTAAAGGCTACAGCGCGAAGCGCGTGCTTTCTAGCTTCAGGGCGAAGCCCAAGCTCTCTAGCCACAGTGCGCAGCATGTGCTCTCAAGCTCCCTAGCTTTACACCTATGAACCAACTCGCCAAATCCTCCAGCGCCTACCTCCAGCAACACGCGCAGAATCCCGTGAACTGGTGGCCGTGGGGTGCTGAGGCCTTGGAATCCGCTGCGGCACAAGGTCAGTGGCTGTTGGTGAGCATTGGGTATTCGACCTGCCATTGGTGCCACGTCATGGAGCACGAGATTTTTGAAGACGCTGAATGTGCCGCCTTCATGAACCAGCACTTCAAGAACATCAAAGTCGACCGCGAGGAGCGCCCCGATCTGGACCACGCCTACATGCAAGCTGCTTTGGCCCTGAACGGCCAGGGCGGATGGCCGCTTAACGTGATCTGCTTGCCCGATGGACGGCCGGTTTGGGCCAGCACCTATTTGCCCAAATCTCGTTGGCTAGGCGCCTTGCAGCGCCTCGTGGAGGTCCAGCAAAACCAACAAGAGGTAGCAGCGCCCTACGCGCAACGCTTGGCCGATGCCTTGGAGGCTGCGGCATGCATTCCCGCTCCACAGAAGGAGGAACTGCCTGTCCTGACGGAGGACATGGTGGCCGCTGAACGCGCTCGTTGGGACCGCGACCACGGCGGCTTCAAGGGTGCACCAAAGTTTCCCCTTCCCAGTCATTGGGTGCACCTCATGGCGCTCGGGGTCGAGGGGACTGCTAAGCATTCCATGCAGGAGCAGGCTGAAAAAACGGTGGAGGCGATTTTCCATTCGGGGAGCTACGATGGGGTTCGGGGCGGACTGTTCCGCTACAGCACGGATGCCGTCTGGAAGGTGCCGCACTTTGAAAAAATGGCCTACGACAATGGCCTTTGGCTTCGGCTGTGTGCGCACTTGCATGCCCAGTCCCCTTCGGAAGTGACGGCCCAAGCCTTTGACCGCACCGCCGAATGGCTTCAGCGCGAAATGCTTCTAGAAAATGGATTGTTTGCGGCGGCTATGGATGCAGACACCGATGGCGTGGAAGGGGGCTCGTATACATGGACCGATTCTGCACTTGAGGATGCACTGGGTACGGAATCTGCTTCCCACTTGGGGCAGCTTCTAGAGGCCCAAGGTGCTTCCTGGGAAGGGCGTTGGATTTTGCATTGGCACCCGGCCCAGGGCCGCCCAACTTCAGATTGGACCGCCTCTCTAGAGGCCCTCAAGCCCTTCGCATTAGAGCGCCCCCTCCCCTTCCGGGACCCCAAATGCATTCAAGCCTGGAACGCCTGGATTTGTAGCGGACTGGCGGAAGGAGCTCACCTCTTCCCTGCCTGGAAAGAGTTCGCGCTAGCCTCTGCCGAAGCGCATTGGGCTACGTTTCAGCCGGGCCCCACTGGCAGTCCCCACGTCAAGTACCCGGAAAAAAGTGCGGAAGGGCAGGCCTTCTTGGACGATCTCGCTGCTAGTGCGCATGCGTGCATAGCGGTAGCCCAACTCACTGGGCAGGTGATCTGGCTTCACCGCGCAGTTTCCCTAGTCGAAGCCGCAGAGGCCCATTGGACCGGAGAGGCGTACGCCTTTGCCGCGCACCGTCAGGACGATCCCGCCTTCCTGGTGCACTTTGATTGGGAGGATGATGTACTGCCGAGCGCACAAGCCACGCTGGCCAGTTGCTTGCTACGTTTGGGTCATTTGCTCGGCCGACCCGAATGGGCCAATCGCGCCCGCTCCTTGGTGCACCGCGCCCTATCGCATGAGTCGCTTTCTGCCGAACGCGCCTGGTCCTGGTGGGCCCTCGCCCCTTGGACGGAAGATTCGGCAGAGCATCTGCTTGTCCGCGAAGGTCTTACGCTTGAACACCGCCCGAAACATCCACTTTGGGGACCTTGCGAGCTTCCGGCAGACGTTTATGGTCAGGTATGCACCCTTCAGGCCTGTACTTTGGTGCTGCAATCTAAAACCGAACTCGATGCCTACCTCCGCTCCTAAATGTGCGTGGTGCCTATCCGCACCCGACTACGAAGCCTACCACGACGAAGTCTGGGGGCTGCCCGTCCACGATGATGCTCGGATGTTTCAATTTTTAGTACTTGAAACCTTCCAAGCCGGATTGAGTTGGCTCATGGTCTGGCGGAAGCGCGATGCTTTTGCGAAGGTTTTCCATGGCTACGATTTGGAAAAAATGGCCTCCATGACCGAAGAGGACGTCGAACGCTTGGCACAGGACGCACGAATTATACGGAACCGGGCTAAGCTCCGCGGGGCCATTAAGAATGCCCAGGCTACCTTAAAAATGCGCGAAGAAGGCCTTGGATTAGCCGACTACTTTTGGAGCTGGACGGAGGGCAAAACGGTGCACCGCGCAGCAGGCGCAGGTGTCCCTGCCAAAACAGACCTCAGCGATGCCATTTCAGCCGACTTGAAAAAGCGCGGGTTCTCCTTTGTAGGTAGTACGGTCATCTATGCCCACCTTCAGGCGACGGGCATCGTCAACGACCACGATCAGCAGTGCTTTAGGTATTCGGAAGTCCAAGCTTAGGACTGCCCGCGTGGTAGGCCTTCAGGTAGGCAGGTAGTAGCGACCCAAGGTCTGCCAGGTTGTTTGATTCCAACGCCTTCAGAGCTAGGGGCAACCCATGGCGCGCATGGGCATAGGCCACAGGTAGCCCTTCAAGACTGGGCCATCCTGCACAGGCCTTTTCAACACCGTCTCCTACGCCAAGGACACGTCCGCCTGATGCTGCCTCTAAGTGAACCGGGGTTTCCTCTAAGAGCTGGGGGGCATCTTCGGTAAGGCGCTGTCCTTTGCCATTAAAAACGGCGGAATAGACTTCCATTCGGCGCGCGTCGATCGCAGCCCAAATGCGGTCTGAGGCTTCCAGCTTGGGATGGACCTCCCGCGCAGCAACAGCCAAGGCCTCGAGAGAAGAATACGCCAGAAGGGGCAGTCCATGGGGCTGAGCCAAGCCCTTGGCAGCCGCTACGCCAATACGAAGTCCCGTGTAGGAACCTGGCCCTATCGATACAGCAATCGCATGGAGGTCGGCTACCTTGAGCGCTGCCTCGGCGAGCGCCTTCTCGATATACACATGCAATTTTTCCGCATGTTGGTACCCCTGAGGATCCACGGATCCGCATTCCGCCAGTAGCTTCTCCCCTTCCGCAATGGCCACATCACAGCGGTGCGATGAGGTCTCAATTAGAAGAATTCTTGGGGACATGCTCCGCTTATTTAGCTGGCTTAACCGTCACCTTATCGCCGTCGTTCAATTTGCGTGAAACGGCTTCAAAAGGACCCCGCACGACTTTGGGGTCCTCGAGATCAACCAAGCTGGTGCCAATGCTAATGAAGGCTTCATCTTGTATGCCGGTTTCTACCTCAGCTTGGCGAACCACTCCGTCTTCCACAACGAAGACCACTTCGATCATCTTGCCTTTGGCACTGTCCTCACGTGTCGTAACAGCTTCGACGGGCAAGCAGCGCGCGTTGGCTTCTTTTTGGGTACGAATATCCACCGTAGCGGTCATCCCAGAGCGCAAAGGCTGCTTCCGCGTCTCGGTTACGAGGTCGGCGTAACTCTCTGGAAGGATGCGTACTTCCACCTCAAAGTTGGTGACTTGGTTGACGCTCACTTGTTGACCTTTGGCGGCATTGCTGATTTCGGTAACGATAGCTTTAAAGTCATGGCCTAAAAAGGCATCTACCCGAACAATTGCCGTGTCGCCCATGTGCACGCGAACGATGTCGTTTTCATTGACGTCCACGACCACTTCCATGGTTTCGAGTTGAGAGACGCGCATCATTTCGGTACCGGCCATTTGAGCCGTTCCCACCACGCGCTCGCCCACTTCTACGTTCAAGCCCGTGACAATGCCGTCCATGGGCGCAGTAATGGTGGTACGCTTCAAGTTGTCTTTGGCCTCCTTCAAGGAGTTCAATGCAGACTGCAGTTGAAATTCTGCGGATTCTACGGCGAGTTCAGCCACGGCATAGATGCGCTGCGCGGCGTCCCATTCGGCTTGGGAAATCACATTTTGGAGCTTGAGCGTTTGGTTGCGCTTATAGGTCTGTTCCGCCTCCAGAAACTGGGCTTGGGCCTGGGCCTTGCCTGAACGCGCCATGTTGACGGACGCCTCCGCACGACCAACCATGGAGAGGTAGATGTCTGGGTTGATTTTTGCGAGCAATTGGCCCTTCTTCACCGCCTGGCCCTCGACTACGGGAAGCGCAATGATTTCGCCGCTGACCTCGGGGGAGATTTTAACGTCTACAGCCGGCTGAATTTTACCCGATGCGTTGACCGTTTCTACAATGGTGTGCGCCTCAACAGAAACGACTTCCACTTCCAGGGTATCTCCCGTGCTGCCCCACCATCCTTGCTTTTTCCCGAGAACTCCAACGGTTCCAAGTACGGCCACAACGGCCACAATGATCCATAAACGCTTATTCATTGGGTGTTCCTTTTAAGGGGTTTTGGAGGTAAAATTTCAAGATGTACGCCTTGAACTGGGCGTCGTATTTGGCACGTAGCACATCGCTAACCGCAGCGAGGTAGGTATTCTGGACGCTGTTGTAGTCGTAGACCGTCATCATGCCTTCCGTACGGCGAACATTGGCATCGTCCATGGCTTTTTGAGAGGCGGCCAGGGACTTTTGGGCGGCTTCGTACTGCGACCATGCAGCGCTGGCGTCGGCATGGGCACGTTGAACGGACTGCTCAAAGTTGTCGCGTTCCTGCTCATACTGAAGTTCGGCATTCAAGGCGTTGAGTTTGCTGCGCGTGATACCATTCTGCACTTGGAATCCGCTAAAAATGGGAATGCTAATATTCAAACCGACGTAGCGGCGTTGGTTTTCATAGACTTGATCCGAAAAGGACATGGCCTCCGTGATGGGGAGAGAATACTCCGTGTAGACGGGCACTTGGGTACCGCCATTGTCCCAGTACCCAACGGGCACAATCACAGAACTGCTGCCGGTGACTTTGCGCGCCAAATCGGAATAACTGGTGCCCAATTGGCCATTGACGGAAAGGCGAGGCAATCGGCGTGCTTGAGCAACTTTGATTCCGAGGGCAGCACTTTCCATTCGGGCCGAAGCTGCCTTGATCGAAGGTTGATCCGCCACAGACGCGCTGTAAATCGCCTCAGGGCGCAAGCTAATCACAGTAGGTTTGCCATTGAACTCGCTATCCTTGACCTCCGCCAGCGTGAACGAGCCCAAGGGGACCCCCATGGACTGCGCCAATGCGAGGTAGGAAAGTGTCGTCTGATTCTGAGCCGTGAGGAGGCGCTGCTCGTCGCGGGCGAGTTGTGCTTCCACTTGCAAAAGTTCGTTGGCTGGAGATGCACCAGCTTCGACCAGCTGGGTGGCGCGGCGAAGCTGGCCTTGCGTGACTTTGACTTGCTCACCAGCCACCTTTTCGGCTTCCTGCGCGAGCAACACGGCGAGGTACTGCGAGGCAGCATTCAAGGCCACCGTATTGACGGCTGCTTCATACTGGTACTGCGCGGCGAGAATATTCACTTTGGCCTGGCGCCAGGCATTGAAGGAGGCAAAACCGTCAAAGAGGGTCATGCCAAAGCCCAATCCGCCATTGGCCGTTGAAAGATTGTTGAAGCGAACCTCATTGGTCACAGGGTCGATGGTCAAACCTGAGTTCCAGGCATTGCCGGCGCTCCCCGAAATCTGAGGCAACATAGCCCCTAGGGCGGGTGCCGCATCCGACTGGGCCCCCTTTACGGCATTGGCCGATTGACGCACGGAATAGTTGTAGGCGATGGCCTTTTCCACGCATTCGTTGAGCGTCCAGGTTTCTGGCAGTTCCTGCGCGTGCAAAGCAAGGGCGGAAACAAGGGCCAAGAAGAAAATGCGCGTCTTCACAGTATAGGGGTTTAGTGCAATCCGAGATTCGGCACTACAAGTTCGCAAATACCGTGCTAAAGTGCTCAGTCGTGCGTTTTTTGCTTTTGGTGACGGTACCACATGAAGGCCACGCCTCCAATGAGCAAATAGGGAAAGGCCATCAGGTAGAGGATGCCCTCGTTTAGACCGTCGGCTACACCCTGTCCGCCTTCCAGATCCGTTTCGGCCGCCGCCTTGCACATAGCACACTGCGCTTGGGCAGAAACGCTCAGGGCCACTAGTACGCAGAGAAGGAGCACTTTCTTCATGTCACTGGGTAGTAAGGGGCCATAAAGACATAGACCAGTACGCCCGTAACCGCCACGTACATCCAGATCGGGAGTGTCCACTTGACCAAGGCCTTGTGGGCCGCTATTTGGTTGTTCCAGGCGCGGTAAATCGAGAGCATGGCCAAGGGTAAAACGGGCACGCTCAAGAGGATGTGACTGATGAGGATGAAGAAGTAGACAGGACGAATCCAACCCTCGCCCCCAAAGTGCGCATCCGGATTGGACAGGTGAGAAATCACATAGGACACCAAGAAGACCGCAGAAAGCGCAAAGGCGCCAACGTTGGCCAAGCGGTGAAGCGCCACATTTTTTGTTTTAATCATGCCAAAGCCTACAAGGAGCAATACGGCCGTTGAGCCGTTGAGCACCGCGTGAAAGAAGGGCAAACTGCGCACATTGGCACTGCCCCATTGGAGCTTCCAAGACTCGGGCAGCAAGAAAAGTAAGGCTACGGCGATGGGTACCGCAATAGAAAGCCCCACGATGACGGGTATGGCCATGCGGTCGTTGGGGTGTACTTTGGGAGATTGGGGGTTCATTCGGCTTGGCCCATTTTAACTTTTCGGTGCTCCTTGACCAACACCCGAACATCTTCAACGAGTTGGTCCACGAGGTACGGTTCTGAAACATCGTAGGCCCCCAAAAGGTTTCCATCGTCCGTAATGCGGCTGCGCAAATTTCCGTTCCAATCCAAGATAACCGCCGATTGGGAGTGCGAATACCCGCCATCCGCCGTGGAGTCCTGGCTCGCGTGCAACCAGAGGAAGTTGGCCAAACGATAGATGGCATCGCGGTCGCCCGTGATGAAGTCCCATTTGTTGGACTGAAGCACCCCTAGGTTGTCCTTGTACGTTTCCAGAACGACGGGGACGTCCGTTTGCGGATCCACCGAAATACTGACAAAGACGAGGTCCTTGTAGCCGTAGAGGCGGTCATGTGCTTCCTTTAGGTGGAAGTTCATGGCTGGACAAATGGTGGGACAAGAGGTAAAGAAGAAACTTACCACGGCAATTTTACCGCGTGCCGAATCCAAGGTCCATGCCTGACCATCGGAACGCAGGTAGACCGACGTGTCCGGATTTTCCGCTAAAGGATTTCCGAGGTTTTCTAAGCTTCTGAAGTTGACTGCACCTGAGATCGCGAGTGAGCCCAAGTACATCGCTACCGGCAACACCAGCAGCACACCTAGAAGAAGCCGCTTGCCGGTTCGTTGCATGCTTAAAATTCAAATACCGCCTGACCTTCAAACAACAAGATGAAGGTGAGGTAGGGAATCAAAATGAGAACGGGCAAGTAAATGGCCTTCTGAAGGCTGCCCAATTCGTATTTGAGGTGCATAAAGTATTGAACGATGTAGGCCGCCTTGACAAGAGTCAAGCCGATGAACACCAAATTCAATAGAGAGGTGCCGGCTACGGAAGCCAACATGAATTCAGGCTTAAGGATGCCCAGAACAACTTCTACCGTTGTGATGACCAAAAGGATCCAAAAGATCTTCCAAATCCAACCGGTTCCTGAGGGGGATGCGTGATCTGCCATGTTTTCTGAGAGAATTATACGAGGTAGAAGAAGGTGAATACAAATACCCAAACCAAGTCAACGAAGTGCCAGTACAAACCGACTTTTTCGACCATGAGGTAGGACTTGCGGCGCTCGTAGGTGCCGAGCAATACGTTCCAGAAGAGCAACACATTGAGTACCACTCCAGAGAATACGTGGAAACCGTGGAATCCCGTGATAAAGAAGAAGAAATTGGCAAACTGCTGTGCGCCGTATTCATTGTGCTCCATGTTGGCACCTTGAATGACTTCGGCACCGTTCAAAGCGGCTAGAGAAGCTTCACGCGTCATGGCAGGGTGACCCTTGCCTGGGCTCTGCAAAACAACGTGCTCGTTGGCTTTAAACGCAGCAACAACCTCTTCGGTCGTAAAGGTTTCTTCGTGGTTGGCAGCGTGGCCATGCTCCATGCCGTGTACAAGCTGTGACAATGAAAGAACTTCTCCTTCCTCGTTGGCTACTTTCCACACTTCGGTATTTGCCAATTCGATACCGCCCTTATCGCCCATGATGAAGTGGTACCACTCCCAGGCTTGAGAACCCACGAAAATGGCGCCGCCCACAATGGTAGCAACCATCCACCAGGCCGTAGCCGTTTTCTTCAAATGATGCCCAGCATTCACGGCCAAAACCATGGTGACAGAGGACATAATCAAAATGAAGGTCATGAAGGCTACATACAACAGGGGCTGGTCTCCTTCCAATCCTGGGAAGTGCGTGAATACATCTTCTGCTACGGGCCAAAGGGACTCGTAGCGGAAACGCATGAAGCCGTAGGCTGTCAAGAAACCAGAAAAAGTCAAGGCGTCAGAAATCAGGAAGAACCACATCATCATTTTGCCGTATTCCGACTGCATGGGTTGGTTGCCTCCTTGAGACCAAACGCTAGTTGAAGCTGAAGTTGCCATTCGGTGTATTTCGTCTAAATTACAGAGATGCAAAATTAGCGCAGAAACGCCAAAAACAGGAGTAAATAAATCCAGAGCAAGCCCAAGAAATGCCAGAATTGCCCCCCAAGGGTGTAGCCTAGGTGATTATCAGACGTATACGCTCCTTTTTGGGCTTTAAAATAGGTGATGCCTAGCACAATTATGCCCGCCAAAGCGTGCATCCAGTGGAACCAGGTGATGACGTAAAGCCAAGATCCCGCAGGGGTGCTATTGGGGCCTGTGAACCACACATTTCCGTCCGTTAAATGTTTCCAGCCCATCACTTGAAGCACTACAAAGGCCACGCCTAGGGCTAGCGTAAACAAAAGGTACTGCGTGGCCTTCTTGGCCATCCCTTCTTTCATGGCCTTGCTGCCCTGCATGAGCAGGAGCGAAGACAGGAGGATGGCCGCCGTGGAGTAGTAAAAGGCATTTGGGAGTTCAATGAGTTGCCACAAATTTTTTGCGTCTAAGGAACCTTTTGCCACAACGTAGCCAGAGGTCAATCCCGCAAAGGCCATACCGATGCTGGCCATGCCAATCCACAATAGAGGTTTTGCTGTCTTGTTTTCCATGAGATTCAATTATGCCAAATAGTGATTTACCACGTAGGTGATTTGTACCATAGGTAAGTAACGTATGGTGGCGAACATGAGTTTACGCGCCGCCTCATCCGATGGGGAGCGGTGGTGCTTCCAGGCCGCCCAAAGGACATCTAAACCGAGCACCAATACTACGAGAGCCGCGGGCCAGCTCAGGGTCAATGCCCCCGTGATGCCAAACGCCGGAAGCACAGACACGAAGAGCATCCATAGGGTATATACAATGCTTACTTGCGTGGCCGTTCGGTCCTTTTTGCGCGTGGGCAGCAAGTAGTAGCCCGCCTTCGCGTAGTCGTCATAGCCTACCCATGCAATCGCCCAAAAATGGGGGAATTGCCAAATGAACTGCAGAGCGAACAAGGTCCCGGCCTCAATGCCAAAATCTCCGGTCACTGCGACCCAACCCAACAAGAAGGGAATGGCCCCGGGAAAAGCCCCAATCAGAACTGCCCAAGGACTATGGGCTTTCATAGGTGTGTAGGCGAGGACATAGATCAGTAAACTCAAGAGCCCAAAGGCAGCCGTAGCGACGTTGAGGTAGCCCAGCGCCACCGTACCAGCAACCCCTAGACCAAAGGCCCAGAAATAGGCCTCGGACTTCTTCATTCGGCCCGAAGGCAGGGGGCGGTTCTTCGTCCGCTCCATGACGGCATCGCGTTCAATCTCCCAAATTTGGTTGAAGGCATTGCTCGATCCCACAATGGCAAAACCACCAAGCGTTAAGAGTAAAAACTCGGATAAGACAAACATTGGAGCCCCGAGTAAGTAGCCAGCAGCAGCCGAAAAAACGACCGTAAATGCTAGTCTAAACTTTAAAAGGAGGCCTACGTCACGCATGGCCGCAAAGATACGGCGCGGCGCAGACCAAGAAGTACGGATTTAGGAGGTTTTCCTTGTTGTAAATAACCGGTTTGGACCACGTGGGCATGCCTTCAACGACTTCCACTTGGAACATGTGGCAGCCCGCACCTAAAGCCACCGCATGGCCGGCCGCCGTATCCCATTCCATGGTAGGCGCAATGCGCGGATAGGCGTGGGCACGCCCCTCGGCTACCAGGCAAATCTTGAGCGAACTTCCCATGCTCACGCGTTCAATAGCCCCATGCTCGGATTCCCATTTGGCGATGAGGGCCTCGGTTTCAGGGCTTCCATGTGAGCGACTAGCCACTACGGTTATAGATTCGGGCAAGCGAGCGGGAAGGCGCATGGCCTGCGCTAGAAGCTCTTCCCAGGATACGCGCTGCATGGATTTATAGGCCCCCATTTCAGGTCCGCCCACGTAGAGCCAGTTTAGAATGGGGCTGTAGACCACGCCAAACACCGGCTCCTTTCCTTTTACCAAGGCTACGTTAATGGTGAATTCCCCATTGCCCTTGATAAACTCCTTCGTCCCATCCAATGGATCCACGACCCAGAAATAGTCCCAATCCTTCCGAGTTTCATACTGCGCATGGTGCCCTTCTTCGCTCAAAACCGGCCAGCCAGATGTGGCCAGAGCCGCGTTCAAGATTTTGTGCGCGCGAAGGTCCGCTTCGGTCACAGGGCTGTTGTCGGACTTGGTTTGAGCCACAATGGCTTCACGCTGGTGGTACACTTCTAAAATGGCATCGGCCGCATTGTAAACAGCTTGCAGTAAGACGTTGGGCTCGAGTGGGCTATGGGAAAATGGAGTCATGAGAAAGGAATAAAAAAAGCCCCGGAGGCCGGGGCTTTTAAACGTTTAATCGCACAAATCAGCAGTACTTATTGCAACTTGGCGTTGATAGGCAGAGAGTAGCGCATGCGCACAGAACGACCGCCCACTTTCGCAGGGATCATTTTTGGCAGCTTCTTCACCACGCGCACAGACTCGTCGTCCAACAACTTGTCTACGCCGCGCTCGATGACGATGTCACTCACCTTGCCGTCTTTTTCGATAATAAAGGAAACCCAAACCTTGCCTTGGATGCCCATTTGCTTCGCCATCTCGGGGAATTCAAATTCCTTGCCGACAAACTGACGAATCTTAATGTTGAAGCAGTTGAAGCGCTCATCTTCCGTAGCGAGGTCCTCACAACCGGGGAAGATGGGCTTGTTTTCTACGTTCACAAAGTTGAAGACCTCGTCCTGGTTGACGTCTACTTCAAGAAGCTCAAACATGTCGTCGTTGTCGATTTCCGTTGACTCCATAGTCAATTCATCGATGTCCACCTTTTCGTCATCTACGATGTTCAATACCTCGGGGGGTGCGGGGGGAGGAGGGGGAGGTGGTGGCGTGTTGCGCTGAGTAACAAGTACTTCTTCGTCATCAATCACCATATCCATATCACCCAATGAACCGGGACCGTCTTTGTAGGTCTTCCATTCAAAGGCCGTCCAAACGCTCGCCAAAGCCAGCACGAGACCGATCTGCAAGAAGAGGCCCTTCTTGTTCTCCAAGTCGGCAATAAAGGATTTACGGTTTTGCATGTGGCAAATTTTACGGGTTAAAGATACGCTTCCCAATTCGTAGCGCAAGAAGCATTCCAAAAATTAAACCTGCGGTGTTTGCACCCATGTCCGAATAGCTAAAATGACGCCCTACCGCAACTATGGGCTGAAGCATCTCCAAACCGACCCCCAGCACAAAACTCACGAGAGCAGGCTTCCAAGGACCGCGCGGCGAGCGCGAACCCATGGTCAACAGAAAAGCAGCCACCCCATAGGCCACAAAGTGCAGGACGAGGTCCTTGATGGAGACAAAGAGCTTGGGCAGCCGATCCGGGGACAGCAGGCTAAAGTAGATGACCACCGCACACCACAGGGCGCCGGCACTCAGCCAAAACCAGCGGGGTATGTTAGGCACCGATGAGCGCCGCATACGCTTCGGCGTCCATCAACTGATCCGCTTGAGAAGCGTCATTTACCTTGATTTTCACCATCCAGCCGGCACCGTAGGGGTCGCTGTTAACCGCCTCTGGATTGCCATCGAGGTCGGCGTTCACCTCCACCACTTCACCAGCGATGGGCAAGTAAAGATCGCTCACCGTTTTCACGGCTTCCACAGAACCAAAAACCTCTTCTGCATCCAAGGTCTCCCCTTCCGTGGGGATGTCCACAAATACGATATCGCCCAATTCGCCTTGCGCAAAATCGGTAATGCCGATGTAGGCGTGGTCGCCTTCAATGCGAATCCACTCGTGGTCTTTAGAATAGCGGAGGTCAGCAGGAACGTTCATGATCTGAAATATTAGGCCTCAAAGATAGGGCGAGGGTTAGTTTCCGAGGTTAAGTCGGAAGGCAATTCCACTCTGCCATTGGTTGGTCGGAAAGGCCATGGAGGTTTTGAATTCCGAAATCGTCTGATCGTAGTAGAACTGCGCGGCCAAACGTCGGCTCAAACGGTAGTCCGCGGTGAACTTGATGGTGGTGCGCTTTTGGCCCGCGGTCGGCTGGTTGAAGCCTTCCAAAATGCGGCGAATCACCGTTTGGTTGTCCGCCAAACGCAGGTCCAGCTTCAACTCCAAATTGGATTTGATGTTGTTGCGCGTGCCGGCCTCGTCGACAATGGTGAACTGCACATCGCGGATGATGTAGCCCACGCCAATGGTGACGTCCGTGGATTTGCTCTCCGTGATTTGGTTGTTGGCCATGCTCAAGGCTACTTGGCGCTGCTTGCCTACTTCAAACTTGAAGGAGGTGTTGGTGCGCGTTCGGATATCCACACCCACCAACGGCGAGAAGGACTCCGACATGGACACCTGCCCGACTTGATTTTCGGAGAGGATATCCAAGTTGGCATTGCGCGGGTAAAGCATCGTGGGATCGTCCTGCAAGCGTTGCGAACGCAGCATATTGGTCTGAATGCCCTGCACGGTCAAGTTGTTCGCATAGGCGTGGTTCAGCGAGAAGGCCGTAAAGATTTTCCGCATCGGCTTCAAGCGCATCAAACCGGTGTAGTTGATCGTCCAGTTGGGCATCGGGGCAATGCCGGCCAGGTCGTTGATGGCCCAAGTGTTCGCATCGCCCATTCCGTACGTGGACAAGAAGCTGTTCAGCAGCACATCGGTTTGAAGGACCGAATACCCATCAAAGCCGTAGCGCGAGGAGTCTGGGAAGTCGTAGAAGTCCTTCGCATAGGTAGGATCGCTGGCTGCCTGCGCGGAGGCCAGGCGGTCCGAAATCACCAAGCGGTTCTGCAAGAATTTGCTATACACATCGCTGTTGTAGTCCGGCGCAACACTGGATTCAAACGCCGAATTCCACGCCAACCAACTCGTGGTAAAGGTCTGCTGGTTTTGCGGGCTAAAGGCATGGAAGCCCTGCGGGAACAAGCTGTCGCGACCCAAGCCCGTGCTGTAGCGGTAGGTACTGCTCTGTTGACTGCCAAAGGTCTGGTTGGCCGTCACGGTGATGCGGAAATCTGTCAAGGGCTCCAACTGTGCGCGACCGTTCACCGTGCGCGTCACCGTGCGCATCATGCGGTTGGGCTGGTTGGGGTTCTTGATGAGCCAATCGTTGGCAGCCGCCAAAGGGCCGATGTCCACAGGCAAGCCCGCGATCATTGCCCAGCCCGGCGCCAAGCCCTTGGCGGGATTCAAGCCCGAATACTGCGGCGTAGGCGTGAAGCCCGGCAGTAGCGTACCCGTGTTCAAGCTTCCGGATACATTGATGCTCTTGACCATGGTAGCAAAATCCACCACGCCAATCAAGATCTGCTTCCCTACTCCGTTTTGGCTGTCTTCCTCCTTGGCGTCTTTGGTAGCGGAGGCGCCGCGGCCCTGGGGGCTGCGCGCCGGAGCGGCTGCGCCGCCGCGCGAGCGGCCGGCGCCCTGCTTCAATTTCTTGTACCAGGGGAACTTGTTGTAGAAGGTGGCAAAGTTCAAGTTGGCCGTAGCATTCCACTTGCCCGAGTTCTCGATGGTATTGCCGTAGTTGAGGCTGTCAATTTGCTGCATCAACGCCAACAGCGAGTTGGTGCTCCAGTCGTAGTCCGCGGTGTAACGCAGCTGCACTTGGGCAAAGTCCATGTAGGGCAGCTTGTTGATGGGCACGTTCCACGAGGTATTGATGGTGTGGTGGTAGGTCACGGGGCGGCCACCGGCTTGAATGCCTTGAAGTAGGAAGGTCTTCACGGAGTCCACGGTGTTGGGTCCGGGGAGTTCGTCGACGCGGACGCGCATTCGGGCCGTGTAATCAAATTTCAAGCCCTTGCTCAAGTCCCAAATCACGTTGTAGTTGCGGTCCATCGTGAAGTTCTTGCTGAAGGTCATCGGCAGCTGGAACTTGGGGTTGTCCACGTTGCGCATTTGCATGATTTGCAGGGTGCGGTTGACTTCCGCACGTGCCGAAACGCGGGACGGCGTCAGGTTGAGGTTGAAGTCTTTGATCAAGCCCAAATTTTTGTTCTTGATCTTCTTGAAGGGCTGAATGTTGAAGGGCGTCGTTTGGAAGACGTAGGCCAGGCTTCCCTTGTACTCTTGGAAATTGTCCACGAGGGTGTTGGCATCGCGCTTGAGGACCTCGTTGAAGGCATAGGATGCGGTCCAATTGGCGAGGTCAAAGGGGGTCGGGCCCATGCCCTTTCCGCCACCACCGCCACCGCCGCCCAAGCGGCTCTCGCCGGGACGTCCTTCGCCGCCTGGTAGCCCGGGGCCGCCGCCTTTGCCGCCGCCTCCAAAGCTGCCGCCGGGGCCTGCCCCGCGGCCACCGCCACCGCCGCCGCCGCGCTCAAAGCGCACATTGGTGAAATTGAAACCGCGGCGCTGGGTGAAGTCCGACACCATGGAGCGGAGCGAATCGCGTTCGCCCGCCGTGGGCAGGTTGCTGAGGGCACGTCCCATTTCGATGTCCGGGTTGAGCGGATTAAACATGGGCGTCTTCCAGTCTTGGGCGTGGTTGATGAAGAAGGGAAGCTTGAGGCGCGTTTGGAAGGGCAGGAATTTGGTCAGTTCCAAATTGGTCTGCAAATCATAGGTCGCGGAGGAGAACTTGTTGCGCTCCATCGGATTCATTTCGAGCGAGCCAAATCCCACCGTCGAATAGGTCGTGCTCAAGGCCACTTGCCCGAGGTCCGCAAGCGTGGCGGTACTGCGGGCGAGGGCCGCCATGCCGCCCCGGTTGTCGAAGTCCGTCATGCGGAGCTCATTGACCCAGATTTCGGCACATTTGTCCAGACCGTCGTCTGCGCTGGCCGAGCTGCGCTTTTTGGGGTTTCGTATCCCCAGCATCATGGTGCGCACGTTGCCCAAATTCGGCACCCCCACGACGCGAATCACACCCTCCCCGTACACCTTCTCAAAGGGCACCCCACTGGTAATGGCGGGATTGTCACGCATAGCCGCATCGCGCTCCAACTTCAGCGACGTCCAGGCCTCAAAGGCCAAATCAATTTCATTCTCCAAAGGCCAAATCACGCCGGGATCCGTGCTGCCGTAGGGCGTAACCTTCAAGGGCACCTCGTACTCGTAGTAGTTCTGGCTGTAATCGTTGCCCATTCGGATGAAGAGGTGGACATCCCCATCGTTCAAAGGCTGCGCGGCATCCCCTGCCTCCGCGTGGGCAAAGAGACGCAAACGCTTGTTCATGCGCATGTCGATGGTCGTATTCTTGAAGACCGCGCGCGCATCTCCGTCGCGCAACCCACAGGCCTTCATGGAGAGCGACTGTTCGTTCTGCTGCACGAGGGAGGTGTTGCCGAGCAAGACCTGGCGCTCGATGCCCGGAGGAAGCACGTAGGGAATGGGCTGGCGGCCGCCGTTTTCTTCCAAGTTGACGGCGTTCATCACAAAGGTGGTTTCGTCGCTGACGTCGACGGGAATCAGCTCGCGGGACTCCTCTAGCGAGAAGCGGTAGCGCCGCCATTCGCCCCGAACGAGGTCCAAACGCGCAAAGCGCAAAACCGTGGGATCCTCCCAGCCCTTGAGGACCATGCGCATGAAGCGGATGGAGCGGAAATCACTCGCCCCATTGACGCGGTCGTCGGGATCAAAGACAGGAATCTTGAACTGAATCCAGCGGACGGGCTTTCGGGTTTGGTCCGGCAAGAGGTCGGTCGTGGTCTCGTAAATGTCCGCGATATGGTTCTTGCCGATGACCAGGTCTTCCGGGCGCATGGAAATGCGGTACTGGAAGTACTGCTCCGCCTTGTTCAGCGTGGCATCGCGGTTGACGTCCTCCTTGTCGGGCAAGTTGGTGTAGGTCGCGGGCAAGCCATTAATGAGGGTCGTCTGCGAGTTACCGTCCGGGTTGTTGAAGTAGCGGTAGCGGCGCAAAATATCGGCATCGGCGCTGTCCTGACTGGGGCCGCGGTAGTATTTGAAGTTGTCCGCAGCAGGATCATTGGCGGCCGCTTGGTAAATGGCCGAACCCGTTCCGTAGACCGTCGCCAAAGCGGTGAGGTAGGACTGGCCATTGGTGCCAGGCCACACCGCCTCATCGGCATCCGGCAATCCGTCCAAGCCCACGTCCTGGAAGAGGCGCGCATTGGGATCGTTGTCAAAGGCGTCCACTACGGGCTGGTACTTGGAGGTATAGCCCCAAATGCTCGAATCCACATCGACCCGAATGCCCGTGGGCGAAAGCCCATTCTCGAAGCTCTGACGGCCGTCCTTCAAGATGTCCTCCGACAAGTTGCCTAAGTGGAAATAGAGATCTCCGCCCGCCGCATTGGGATCGTCCAAGAAGGGGTCCATCACCCAAAACTGGATGAACTCGATGTTTTGCTCCTCAAAGTTGTTGATGGTCAACTGGCGCATGATGCCGGCCCAGCGCGAACGCGGGTCCTTGAGGCTTCCGTCCGTCTCCAGACCCTTGGACAAGCCCGGGAAGCCGTCCACGTCGTAGTTGTAGGGTCCTCGTTCGGTGGGGTCAAATTGCAGGTCGAACATCGCAATGTTGCGCGCCATGCCCGGCTGTAGGGGGATGTTGGGGAAGACCTCCGCCAAGGGGACCATGCGCTGGCGGTGGTCCGAGGTGATGGCGGGGTTATTTCGGATGTTCTCCGGAGTCTGCGAGGTCGATGCAAAGAAGCTGGGGTCAATGATGTACCAGCTCATGCGCGCTCGGTTGGCGTTGTAGGCCCAGTCGTTGGCCAAGGAGGCCTCGGGGAAGAGCTTGCTCTGGCCCTCAGGGGTCGAGGCCAAGGTCCACGTGGTGGTGCCGCGGAGGTCGATGGTCGTTTGGCTGGTCTCAAAGTCGTCCAAATACGTCGTCGCCTCGCCGTTGATCTTGATTCCGCGCGGCGAACCGGGTATGAGCTGAGCAAACTCCGCCTGGACCTGAACGCGCGAAGGGGCATTGGTCGAGATGAAGGGCAAGCCGTCCAAGAAGCGGGTGAGGCCGGGCAAGTTCTTTTGGTACTGCGTGTGGAGGCCCCAAATTCGATTGGAAATGGGCTCGTCCCCCGCGTTGACTTTTTGCGTGAGCGGGCGTTCGGACAAGCGCAGCAACGAGCCGCCCACCGTCCAATCTTTGGAAATCTGATGCTCCACCGTCGTGCCTGCAAACGTTTTCGCCTGCATGTTGAAGAGCGTATTGTTCTCAAAGCTGACCCGAACTGGCACCCCCGAGGACAGGAGACTTTCGTTCAGGATGCGCACTTGGCCCAAGGCATAATCCACCGTGAAATCCTGGTTTTCAATGAGCTTGCTGCCGCCCGCCGTGACCGAAATCGAACCGCGCGGTATGTTGAAGGCGTTGAGCTGGATCAAAGAACCTCCCGCCGACTTGTAGCGGCCTCGGAGGACGAATTTGTTGAGCTGGGTTTGCTCCTGGGCGCGGAATAGCGTCGAGTCGTAAAGCTGCTGGAAGACGTAGCGCTTCTTTTCATCTGCACTGGGAAGTTTGCGGTCCAATGCCGAGCCAAAGGGCTCCAAGACTGGCAGAATGACGCGGCCAGTTTGGCTCAAGACCGTAACCCCCTCGATGTAGTCAAACAAACCGTCCGGGAAGGGGTCGTTGTTGCTGTTGACGTGGTCCAAATCCAACACCTGAATTAGCAGCTTGTCCTTGACCGAGGACTTGGGCAAGAAGGGAATGGGCAGGCCGGTTTCGTCGTTTCGGTACAGCACCTCCAAGCGGAAATCCTCAGGGGACAACTGGAAGGCATTGAGGCTGTACACGTTCTTCATCATCAAGTCCCAAATGGGCGACTTCACGTTGAGCAAGGTGTGCTTCAACAGCTTCAATACCAACGACTTGGGCGCGACAATGCCGTCGTTGGAAAATTCACCGACTTGGTAGGTGCGGCCGTTGGCCGTGTACTGGTAGGCCACCGCGAGCACCTCGTCCTGGTTAAGGGCGGTGTTCAAGGTCATATAACCTAGCTGCGGATGAAAGGTGTATTCGTTGGGTTGGAGTTTGCGCGCGTTGGTGAGTTCAGCGTATTCGACGTTGGCGTCGTAGCCGGAAGCCGTCAACGAGGAGCCCGCGCTGGCGGCATCCCGGACACCCGGAAAGCGCTGCACCAATTCCTCAGGATCCAGCAAGTTCACCCGGTTGCTGGGCAGCGGATCGGACGTAGCGCCGGGGAAGATGACATCGCCCGGACGGTTGTTGGCGGTCGAACGCCAGGCCTTGCTCTGCCCCTCGCCCAAATCGGTGAACGCAATGAGGTTGCGCACTTCCGTGGGCGTGCTTCGGCGGTTGGTTACCCAGACCTCCAAACGCGTAATCTGCATGGGCGATTGAATGACCGGCAGGGTGCTCACCCACTGCTCGTAGTGGTCGCGGAAGTAATGGCCCAAAAAGAAGTGGCGGTTGGCCTCGTAGGCATCGCCCTGAATGAGGAATTCTTGGGTGGTAGCACCCCCTTGAATGTTGAGGTTCTGGCTTTGGCTGCGTTGTTCCGCCATCACCGTTGTTACGGTCGTATTTCCAAACTGGAACTGCCCCTTCAAACCAAACAAGCTCTGAGCGCCCGTGATGAGACTTCCGCCCGTGGGCAGACTGACGTTGCCCATCTCCAGCGCCTTGACGATGTCGTCTTCGGTGCCTTTGAAATCCAACTTCATTTTGTTCTCAAACGCAAACGTCGCCTCCGTATCGTAGTTGATCTGCATGTCCAAACGATCGCCCAGCTTACCGGTGGCGTTCACCTGCATTTTTTGGTCAAAGTCGAACGCGAGGGTCTTCCGGTTGCGTTCGGGCACGATAGGGTTTTTAATGTGCTGAAAGCGCAATCCAAACCGAATTTCCGCCGTGCCCTGCGGCCGAATTTCCAACTCATCCGACCCAAAGATGTCCTTGATCGTCGGATTGGTAATGGTCATGTCCGGCACAATGCTCGCTCCCTCCCGGCTGTCAGAAGCCGAACCTTGCGACCAACGCGACTGCCAGCCTTGCGCCTCCTGTTGGCCAAAAACGAGCTGTTGGTATTCCGAAGGTGAATAATAGACCGGACCGCCAATGGGCACCGTCCCGATGTACTTCTGCTGAACGTAAAAACCGGTCACCGGATCGTAGGTCACCACGGTCCGAACATTGGTCGGCGCACTCAAGCCCGGCATGGTCCACGTCGAACTACTGTCCTGCACCTGTGCCTCCGCTCCTAACACCGCTAGCGCGGCGAAGGCCGTGGCAAGTATGCGCCTCAAACCACTCATTAGAGCTGCCCTAATGCCAGTTTAACCACTGTTTCCACCGTGGCGCCTGGATCTTTGGCCAAAATACTAGCCACTGCTTTTTCCACGGGACCGCGGCTAAAGCCTAGCACCGTCAGGGCTTGTATCGCTTCTGCACGGGTGGAGCCTGCCTCGCCGGCGTCTGCCGCCGCATCCACTTTGCCCACTTTGTCGCGAAGGTCCACGACAATGCGCTGCGCCGTTTTGGC
>JAYQOY010000029.1:0-19796 GCA_038145075.1 Schleiferiaceae bacterium
CCCTCTAGCCCTCTAGCCCTCTAGCCCTCTAGCCCTCTAGCTGAGCAAGCGCAGCACCCGGTGCAACGGGCGCTGCGCGCAGCTCAATAGTAGGATTTCCGTCGAACGCCCGCCATGTGTTTGGCGAGGCGCATGACTTGACGGGTGTAGCCGTACTCGTTGTCGTACCAGACGTAGAGCACAACGTTTTTCCCGTCGCTGTGGACGATGGTGGCCTCGCTGTCAAAGATGGAGCAGCAGGAATCGCCAACGATGTCACTGGAGACCAGCTCGGGGCTGACCGAGTACTTGATTTGCTCCACCAGGGGACCGCTGAAAGCAGCTGCTTTAATGGCGGCATTCAATCTGTCGCGGTCAGTGGCTTTTTCCAAGTTGAGTTTTAAAATGGCCAGTGAGCCGTTGGGGACGGGAACGCGGATGGCGTTGCTGGTGAGTTTGCTCCCCAGGCCGGGGATGGCTTTGTCGACGGCTTGGCCGGCACCCGTTTCGGTGATGACCATGTTTACGGCTGCGGCGCGCCCGCGGCGGTATTTCTTGTGCATGTTGTCGACCAAATTTTGGTCGTTCGTGTAGGCGTGAATGGTTTCAATATGCCCTTGCACGATGCCAAATTTGTCTTGAATGACTTTCAATACGGGCGTGATGGCATTCGTGGTGCAGGATGCGGCAGATTGAATGGCGTCGTTTTGGTGCTCGCCCATGTGGTTAACGCCGAAGACGATATTCGGAACGCCTTTGCCCGGTGCGGTGAGCAAAACTTTCGCAATGCCTTTGGAGGCCAAATGCCGGCTCAAGGCTTCTTTGTCCCGGAAGGCGCCGGTGTTGTCGACCACGAGTGCATTCTGAATGCCCAAAGCTTCGTAGTCAATGTCTTCAGGGGCATCCGCGGAAACGATGGCTACGGGGCGGCCGTTAATAATCAACTGCTGACGCTCGTGGTCCGCTTCAACGGTCCCTGGGAAAGAGCCGTGAATGGAATCGACGCGTAGGAGGGAGGCGCGCTTCTCCAAGGACATGGGGTCGCTGCCTCGGGCAACGATGGCGCGGAGGCGAAGCTGGGTGCCGCGGCCTTCTTGGGCGATGAGCTCGCGGGCGACGAGGCGGCCAATTCGGCCAAAGCCATAGAGAACGACATCAACGGGATCCGTGTTGGGGTTGTCGCCGTTGCAGTAGCCGCGTAGTTTGGCATCAATGAAGGCTTTGCGGTTTAAGTAGACCCCCGCCTCACGCTTCCATTCCGTAGCCAAGCGGCCAATGTCGACGCTGGCATTTTGGACTTTGCTTGCCGTGAGCGCTTCCGCTATGGCCAAGGTGTCGTTGATGCTCAGGGATTCCCCGGCCATCACGGAGGCGTGGACGTGGGCTTGAAGCATTTCGGAAGGACGCTGGTCGACCAAAGGTTGGCGGTAGAGGACAGCACGGACGTTGCGGTCAAAAAAAAGGTCGCCGACCAACTTAATCAAAGCGGTGGCGGCCTTTTCGTTTTTGACGCGCTCGGACACCGAGAGGGTGTACGTTTCGAGCGTTGAATTCATCAAGGGTGTGATTGAAAGGTTGTGCTACAAAGGTATTGGGCGCTCGATGAGGAGCCAACCAAATCCTTAAAGAATTTTACGCTTTAAGTTCCTAAAATATAGTCTTTTAGGTCATATTGCACTGTGTGATTTTGACACTTACTACCGTGTAAAAACGCAAAAAAAAAAGCCCGCCCCGGGAAGCGGGGCGGGCTGGGGAATCGAATTCAACCAATTAGAGTCCGAAGGCGAAATAGTCAGGTCGGCCGTCGGGTCGGTAGCCCTGTAAGAGGACGCCGTCTCCGGGATTGAGTTGGCCGAGGATTTTGCGCACATCGTCCTGGGAGCTGACGGGGCTGTTGTTCAATTTGATAAGGATGAAACCATTGGGGACACCCGCTTCTTTCAATTTGCCATTGCCAACATCCGTGATTTTGACACCGCTGCGAAGTCCGTAACGGCCCCGGTCTTCTGGGCTCAAGGCTTCAAAGGTGGCGCCCAGCGTTTGCATTTCCTCCAAGTCTTCCTTTTTGACGACATCGGTGTTGCCCTCGCGGTTTCGGAGCGTCACGTTAAACGTCTTGGTTTTTCCATCGCGCAAGATGGTCACGTCGAGCTTGTCGCCAGGGCGGCGGCTGCCGATGACTTCCAACAATTCGCTGCTGCGCTTGATGGTTTTGCCCCCTGCGCCCACAATGACGTCGCCTTTTTCCATGCCCGCTTTTTTGGCTGCTCCGTTGTCTACCACTTCCGAGAGGTAGACGCCCTGGGTGGCATCCAGCTTCATTTCCTTGGCGAGTTCGGGGGTGACATCGGCGATGCTCACGCCGAGGTAGGCGCGTTGGACGACGCCATAGCGTAGCATGTCATCCACCACTTTGCGCGCAATGTTGGCGGGCACGGCAAAGGAATAGCCTTCATAGGATCCAGAGCGCGTAGAAATGGCGGTATTGATGCCGATGAGTTCGCCACTCGTGTTGATGAGGGCGCCGCCGCTGTTGCCTGGGTTGACAGCGGCATCCGTTTGGATAAAGGCCTCAATGGCGGATTGGTTGTCAATAATGTTGATGCTGCGGCCTTTGGCGGAAATGATGCCGGCAGTCACCGTAGAGGTGAGGTTAAAGGGGTTGCCCACGGCCAGGACCCATTCGCCCAGTTTGACGTCGTCGCTGTTGCCAAAAGGGAGGGCAGGCAATTTCTTCGCGTCGATCTTCAAGACTGCCAAATCCGTGGTGGGGTCGGTCCCAATGACTTCCGCGGTGAATTCGCGGCCGTCGTTGAGGGACACCTTGACTTCTTTGGCTTTGTCTACCACGTGGTTGTTGGTGACGATGTAGCCATCTTCTGAAATAATGACACCCGAACCCGAACCTTGGACGATGCGGGGCGTCATTTCGGGCATTTGGCGCTCGCCAAACCCAAAGAAAAAGTCATGGAAAGGATTGAAGGGGCTCATCGTGTAGCCTTGTTCAACGGAGGTTTTGACGTGGACGACCGAATGCACGGCAGATTCGGCAGCTGCCGAAAAGTCGGTAGAAGTGCTTATGCCGGCTAGGGATTCCGTTCGCGTTTTGACGACGGGAGTGTGTTCGGTCCAAGTTTGCGATTCACGTTCGGCCTGGAAAGCCATAGCGCCTAAAAATCCGCCGCCCACACTGCCTGCGGTCACGGCGATCACGATGAAAAGGTTTTTGCGGTTCATAGTTCTTGGATTTATTCGGAAAGACAAATTTCAAAAACTATTCCACTTCCTACTTTTACAGCATGGCCAAGCGATTTTCAAAATACCACGGAACCGGAAACGATTTTATCCTGCTGATGGGAACGGGGGAGCACGAAATCTTGGATTCCGGGCTGGTGCAGCATGCGTGCACGCGTCACACCGGCATTGGAGCGGACGGCCTCATGGTCCTATGGCCCAGCGAGCAGAGTGATTTTCGACTCGATTACTACAATGCCGACGGACAACTTGGCAGTTTGTGTGGCAATGGTTCGCGTTGTGCGGTGCATTTTGCCCGCGCCCATGCGCTTTTTGAGGGGACGACCTGTCGCTTTGAGGCAGCTGATGGACATCATGAAGCCCACATTGACGCAAATGGCTGGGTGACGGTACACTTTGCGGACGCCCCCTTGGCCGTGGCACAGCACAGTGGCTGGTTTGTGAATACCGGATCGCCACACCACCTCCTGGAAGTGGACGATGTCGAGGCCGTGCCCGTTCAGGTGGACGGTTCTGCGTTGCGCTACGGGGTCTATGCGGCCCAAAACGGCAGTAACATCAATTGGCTGTCGCAGAAGGACAACGCCTGGTCCATTCGGACCTACGAGCGCGGCGTAGAAGCGGAGACCTTGAGTTGCGGAACCGGTGCGGTTGCGGCAGCGCTCTACCTGCATCAAACGCATGGCTTGCCCTCGCCTGTGCGCCTGCAAGCGCGCGGCGGCATTTTAGAAGTTGGATTTTCCGCCCAGGAGGGTGGATATACGGGTATCACTTTAAACGGGCCAGCCACCCATGTCTACGACGGCATTTGGCCATGGTGAGCTACAGACTGCGGGCGCTAGAGCCCGGCGATTTGGATGCCTTGCTGCGCTGGGAGAACGATCCTGCACATTGGGTGGTTGGGCAGCGCACCTCCCCCTATTCACGGGACAGTTTGCAGCGCTACATCGCTGCGGCCTCTGCGGATTTTTGGGAGGTAGGCCAAATTCGCTTTGTCCTATGCACAGATGCGTCCGACGAGGCCTTGGGTCTGGTAGATGTCTTTCATGCTAAACGTTTGCACCGTCGTGCCGAGGTCGGCCTGCTGATCGATCCCGCGCACCGCGGTCATGGATTGGCAGTCGTGGCCCTGAATCTCTTACAAGATTGGGCCGTTCAACACGCCATGCTCGGCCAGCTGCATGCGGAAATTTACAGCGACCACCTCGCTGCTCAAAAAGTTTTTGAACGCGCGGGTTTTGCGCAAATTGGCAGCTGGAAAAATTGGGTGCAGACTTCGGAAGGTCCCAAGGATGTCACCCTTTGGCAATGGCTGAGCGCATGAGACGATCCCGAAAGAAAGTCCGATTTATCCGCTGGACCCTGGGAGCAGCAGGCCTCTTTGTGCTCGGAATTCTCGTGTATAGCCAAACCATCAATGCCCGCGTTTACCAGGGGGAAGACGGCTATTCATTGTATGTCAGGGATACAGGGAGCACGGTGGAGGAGGTATTCCAGCCCTTAATGGACGAGGCCAAAGTGCCGCATCCTCGTTGGTTCAAACTTCTTCTTGCCTTGAAAGGGAATCCCAAGGCGCGCCGGGGTCACTACATGCTTCATGGGGAACTGGGCATGCTGCAAGCGATCCGAATGCTCGAATACGGCTTTGAGGACCCCATTTGGCTTCGAATGGGCGGATACCAGACCCGTGCGCAAATCGCTGAACTATGGTCGGATGTCTTCGGCTACCCGTTGGACAGTGCAACCAAGGCCCTGGAAAAAGACCTTGGATTTGAACATATCGTGCCCAATTCCTACTGGGTCTACTGGTCCTACGGTCCATCCGCCTTGGTGGAGCGCATGCGGCGTGAATACCACGTTTTTTGGACGGAATCCAGACAATGGAAGGCTGTTCAGCTCAACCTAAGCCCAGAGGAAGTTGTCGTCTTGGCGAGCATCGTTCAAGCAGAAACGAAACAGCCGGACGAACTTGGTCGCGTGGCGGGATTGTACTTGACTCGACTTAAGATGGGCAAGCGTTTAGAAGCGGACCCCACCGCTGTATTCGCCTACAAGCAGCTCTATCCCAATGCGGGTGTCATTCGGCGCGTTACGACGAAAATCACCAGTGTAGACCACCCCTACAACACCTACCGCCGTTCCGGCTTGCCTCCTGGGGCCCTGGCCACGGTGGAGCAGGCCGTGTTAGATGCCGTTCTAGACGCCAAGCCCAGTGGCGAAGTGTATATGTGCGCAGATCCCAAAAGACCGGGCTACCACGTCTTCGCGCGGAGTTACGCCGAACACCTGCGGAATTCGGCGCGCTACCACGAGAGTCTTAATCGACGTGGGATTCGACGCTGACGTTCTTAAAGAAGAGCGTTCCGTCCACCGCATCCACCAAAATCACAGCATCCCGCTGAATCTGGCCTCCGAGCAGTTGCTTGGACAGTTCGTTGAGCACGCGGCGCTGCACCGTGCGCTTGAGCGGGCGCGCGCCAAAGGCAGGATCAAATCCCTCCGCAGCAATCGCCGCGACCGCATCGTTGGTGAAGTCAATGGTCACTTCTTGGTCTAGCAAACGCTTTTTGACGCCTTCCAGCTGCATTTTCACGATGCTGTTCACGTGGTTCTGGTCGAGCGCGTGAAAGCCCAGGATTTCGTCGATTCGGTTGAGGAATTCGGGCCGAAGCATTTTCTTCAACAACTCCATGACTTCGTACATGTCCTGACCCTCCATCAAAAGCTCAGAACCCAGGTTGGAAGTCATGATTACGATACTGTTACTGAAATTGGCGGTGCGGCCCTTGTTGTCGGTCAAGCGGCCATCGTCTAAGACTTGCAGCAAAATGTTGAAGACATCGGGGTGCGCTTTTTCAATCTCATCGAGCAGAACAACAGAGTAGGGGCGTCGGCGAACTGCTTCGGTCAGCTGTCCACCTTCATCGTAGCCCACATAGCCTGGAGGTGCACCAATGAGGCGCGAAACGGCGTGGCGTTCTTGGTATTCACTCATATCGATTCGAACCACCGCCTGTTCGTCGTCAAAGAGGAAGTCCGCCAGCGTGCGCGCCAACTCCGTCTTGCCCACCCCAGTGGGACCCAAGAATAAGAAGGAGCCAATCGGGCGGTTGGGGTCGCTCAAGCCGGCACGTGAACGGCGCAGGGCATCAGACACCGCCGAAATAGCTTCGTCTTGTCCCACTACACGCAGGTGCAGTTCGTCTTCCAGGCGAAGGAGTTTGCTGCGCTCGCTCTCGAGCATTTTTTGAACCGGAATACCCGTCCAACGCGCGACGACTTCGGCAATGTCTTCTGCACTGACCTCTTCCTGTACCATAGGATTCTCGGTGCGTAGCGCTTGCAGGTCTTGTGCGGCTGCTGCGAGTTCCTGTTCAAGGGCGGTCAGCTGGCCGTAGCGGATTTCGGCCACCTTAGCGTATTCGCCGGCGCGTTCAGCCTGTTCGGCTTCAAAGCGCAGCTGTTCCATGCCCTCTTTGGCGCGTTGCAGGCGTTCTACAGCCTCTTTTTCCGCATTCCATTGGGCCGAAAGCTGGGCCCGCTGCTCCGACAACTCCGTCAGTTGTTGTTTCAACACCGTGAGGCGCTGCTTGTCTTCTTCGCGCTTGATGGCCTCCTGCTCAATCTCGAGCTGGGCAATCTTGCGGTCCAAATCATCCAATTCCTCCGGCTTGGAATTGATCTCCAAACGCAGCTTAGACGCCGCCTCGTCCATCAGGTCAATGGCCTTGTCGGGGAGGAAGCGGTCCGTGATGTAGCGCTGGCTGAGCAAGACGCTTTGAATCACCGCCTCGTCTTTGATGCGGACCTTGTGGTGGCCTTCGTACTTCTCCTTGATGCCGCGCAAAATGCTGATGGAGGCGTCCGTATCCGGTTCTTCCACCATCACCTTTTGGAAGCGACGTTCCAGGGCCTTGTCCTTCTCGAAGTATTTCTGGAATTCGGCTAGGGTAGTGGCGCCGACGCAGCGGAGCTCGCCACGCGCCAAGGCGGGCTTCAAAATGTTGGCCGCATCCATAGCGCCCTCACCGCCGCCTGCACCGACCAGGGTGTGAATCTCATCGATGAAGAGGATGATGTCCCCTTCGGCTTGGGTAACCTCTTGGATAACCGCTTTCAAACGCTCCTCAAACTCGCCCTTGTACTTGGCGCCTGCAATCAGGGCCCCCATGTCGAGCGAGTAGATTTTCTTGTCCTTTAAGTTCTCCGGAATATCGCCCCGGATGATGCGGTGCGCCAGACCCTCCGCGATGGCCGTCTTGCCCACACCGGGTTCGCCCACCAGCACGGGGTTGTTCTTCGTTCGGCGGCTTAATATCTGTAGCACGCGCCGAATCTCCTCATCCCGCCCAATTACTGGATCCAGTTTCCCGGAAGCCGCACGTTCGTTCAAGTTGATGGCGTACTTATCCAGCGACTGGTAGGTGTTCTCCGCCGAGGCGGTTTGCGCCTTCTTGCCATTGCGCAGCTGGGCGATGGCCTTTTTGAATTCGCTTTCTTGGAAGCCTTGGTCCTTCATGGCTTTGGCCAAGTTGTCCTTTCCCGTTCCCAGTCCGAGCAAGAGGTATTCGAGGGTGAGGAACTCGTCTCCATCCTTTTTAGCCGTTTGCAACGCACGCTGGACGGCTTCTTGGGCCGAACGCCCCATATAGGGCTGACCGCCTTCAACTTTGGCGACTCGGCTCAACTCCGCTTCCGCAATTTGTTTGAGGGTCTGCCCATTCAGGCCGACCATTTTAAAGAGGTGCTCCACCAATACGGAATCCGTCTGCCAAGCGCCTAAAAATATATGGGGCGTCTCCAATGCCTGGTGACCCTGAGTGGATGCTAGAGTCTGCGCAGCTTGAAGCGCTTCTTGTGTTTTTACCGTGAGGTTGTCCATGGTTGTGGTATTTGACAACCATGCTTCAATTCAAATGCCGAACACAGAATCCCGATGATTCAAGCTTTAAATGCGTCAAATTGACCGATTTATAGGATTATAGATGCCAAATTGACACATGGATATGTATGTAGTTGGCTAGAATAAAAAACGCCGCGACCCTGGGGGCCGCGGCGTGCTAGAACGTGTGAGTTCTGCGTTTAGTGCTGTACGATAAACTTGCGAGTCAATGACTGTCCATCCACGGTAACCTCCATCATGTAGAGGCCACCAGCCCAGGCGCTAGCGTCAAAGTCTACACGGTTGTAGCCTTCTTCGCCTTTCACAGAGCCGTCGCTGACGACTTGGCCCAAGCTGTTTGTGATGGTGTATCCGACTACGGTAGGCTTCACGGTGTTGAACATGAAGGAACCTTGTCCGCTCAGAGGGTTGGGGGAGACGTGGCCCAGGAAGAATCCGGGGATTTCCACTTCTGCAACACCGATACCTACGATATCAGCAGGCGTGCCAAAGGGAGCCTCTTCCAAACAGAAGTCATCTACGGCCCAACCGGGTCCATCAATCGTGTAGTCAGACCCAAAGCGGAAGCGGAAGACCAGCTTACCAGGGTTGGCAACGGTGAACTTCAGGGTAGAGTTTGTGTAGCCGTTCGTATTGCCGCTCCAACCTGGTCGGACGATGTCCAGACTGGTTACGTGAACGGTGTTGTACCACAAGCCGTTGGTCAACGTGTTACCGAGGGTGTACCACGTAATACCGCCGTCGTACGACCAGTCGACGCTACCACCGTCGTGGTAGAGCTCGGAAATCATGTTGTGGTTGAAGTTCATGATGTACGTCTTGCTCGTATCCAGTACGAAGAATGGCGTGTGCAAGGCAGACTGACCCGTATGGTGGTAGTTGCTGTCCAAACGTGTCATCCAAGCTTTAGTGCCACTGGCTGCCGTGTTTATACCCGTTTGGTTGGGTGTTCCAAACTCCCAATCGTGGTCGAGCAATTTGTTGGTGGTATGCAAAGGCAACCATAGGGGTACCGTAGGATCTTCAAAGTCGTTACAGTAGCCGTTGCCGGTGCTGATGGTGACTTCGTCCAAGGTGGTTACGGGCAAGCAAGCCACGTCGTCCGAGGTCAAATTGTCCTGCTTGTTGTTAGGACGGGCTGTTTCCACACAGATGGTGTAGGTACCTGCACCTTGGTTGACCCAAACTTGCTCAAAGTCGTACCACTGACGCTGTCCACGAAGCATGGGGGCAGGGTTGCCCGTGATCTTGTTCTTGAATACAACGGTTTCGTAGTTCGACCAGGTACCGCCGTTCACTTGGAAGCGAACCAAGCAGCTGTCCAGTTTCTTCGCACCGGTGTTCTCGATTCGAACACGAATGTGCGACGTATCGCCAGGAATAACAATGTATTCCTTCGTATCAACTTCGATAGGAGAAGCCGAGTTCTGGGGTGGTACGTAGACTTCAAAGTCGTCGATCGCCCAGCCCTTGGCTGAGGAGCCTGCTGCGGATACCATTCGGAAGCGCAAGCTGATGGGGTTTGGAGAGAAGTTCCAAACGTTCAACGGAATAGAAGAGGTAATCCACTGCCCGGAGGTGCTACCGGCCCAGCCTGGAGAGTTGAGGGACTGAACTGAAGGGGAACCGTAGTTGGAGCCGTACCAGTTGTAGCCCACAGCCACAGCCGCGTTGCCCAGTGTGTTCCAGTTACCGTTTTGGAAGTATTCTACCACGCCGCCATCCGTAGGCGTAAAGTCAAACTTGTGCTTGAAGCGGAGTTCTGCGGAGACCACCGTGTCAAAGTTGGTCAGGGTAGGAATGCGCAGGATTTCCGTCTTACCAGGCTGGTAGTTGTCTGTCAAGCCCGTAACCCAACAGTTGGTACCTGATGCGGCGCCGTTAAAGCCACCCCCTTTTGCTGGAGTACCGAATTCCCACATCTGCAGGGTTCCAGGGCCACCTTGGGCAAAGAAGCCGGTTTCATCCCCCACACAGTTGTCAAAGTTCACAGGGCCGAATGAAATGGGGTAGGACGTTGCACCTGAAGAAGTCTTAGAGGCCGTATCGTTGATGGCCATGGCGTCTCCCGTCAAGGTCGTCCAGGCCTTCACCTCAAAGTCACCGACATAGTACGTCGGGGGCGTGGTCACAGTGATGGTACCCTCAGCACCCGGAGCCAAGCTGCCTGAATAGGTTGTTGTGTACGTACCCGTGTTGCTAGGTGTACAGAGGTCGTTGATTTGATACGTAACGGGAATTCCGGACTTCGTAGCCGTACCGTAGTTCCGCACCTTGATGACTACGTTTTGTGGGTTCGTGAGGTTTACGGAATTCAACGGGCTCGTGACGATGGATACGCCGACATCCGTGGCAGGTTGGTCATAAATCATCAAGTCGTCAATAGCAATGTCCGCCAAGTCTCCAGAACCCGTCTTACGAGCGAGGATGCGAATCTTAACGACGTCACCTGCGTAGGCGGACAGATCGACCATTTTGTACTTCCAGTCGTCTACTTCACCGGTTTGTTGAGCGCCTGAGATAGGCGCACCCGTTACGGTTTGCCAGCTGTTGCTGCCGTCGGGTACAACTTGGACATTCAAAATGTTCACGTCCGCACCGAACATGTGGTACCAGAAGGTCAATACAGGGGTGGTCATGGCAGATAGATCCACACAACGCGTGGTTGCGAAGAGCGCCGCAGGGCTGTTGTTGCCGTAACTCGCCTCCGTGTAGAGGTAGTTTCCGCTACGCGTGCGATTCCAACGAGGACCGGTATTGAAAGTCGGTGTCAGCGCAGAGCCTACCTGCCAAGCATAGTCTGCCGTCTGAGGAGCAGGTAAGGCTTCCCAATCCGGGGTATTGAACGTACCGGGATTGCCGGATGTACCATTGCCAGCACTCCAGCCCGTTCCATCAAAGGTTTGGATATGGGGGAACTGCGTAATGGGTGCAATGTGTTCGATAAAGAAGAAGCCAAGGGTGTCGTTGCTGGTATTGGGGTCGCCAGGAGCCTCGGACCACACATAGATGTGGTAGTTGGCGTAAGCACTCAGGTTGGCCTTGGGGGTGAAGGTGTACGACGTGGTGTCACCCAAGTTCAAGGTGGTGTAGATCGTATCGCGAGAAACCACCGTCGTGTTGGTATTCAAGTTCTTGACCGAGAAGGCTACAGGAATGGTATCGATGGGGAAGAAACCTTCCGAGCGTAAGTGGATGCGGACATCTTCCGTTGCCGTGTATTGACAGAAGCCGTTTTGAGGCTTGTACATGGCCAACATTTCAATATCCGCGGGGTCTGGTTCATAGACAGAGATGTCGTCGATGGCCATGTCGCCCAGGTCGTTGGAAGCCGTATTGGCCTTATTGCCCAAGAAGCGGATGCGGATAATTTGATCCAAATAGGGATCCAAGTTCACCAGGGCTTTTTGCCAGGGGTCGTTTTGGTTGGTTTGCTGCTGACCGGGAATCAACATGACACCAACTACCCACTTGGGGGTTACGGAACCTGTGTCAATGTCGACACGCAAGTTGCCCATGTCGGCGCCGTACTTGTGGTACCAGAACTCTAAAACAGCGTGGTTCAAGCCTGTGAGCTTGATACAGGGAGTAATGAGGGTGGTGTTGTTGTTGGTACTTCCCTGAGAAGCTTCGGTGTAGACATACTTGCCACCACCCGTAGTGTGGTCGCCTAAGGGACCTGTATTTAAGGTGCCCGTTTGGCCGATACGTATAGACCATGCAAAACCCGTAGATGTCGTGTTGGGCGACACTTGCCAGTTCTTGCCGGACGGCGGGTTTCCTTGAGGGAAGGTCCCTCGGTGGGCCGTTCCGGTGGCCCCCGTTCCAGAGCCAGGTATCCAATCTATGCTGGAGAAGTTTTCCGTCCACGGGAAATTAGTCACGAGGTACGGGAAACTATTCGGTGTTGTAGTTCCGCAAATAGCGGGAGGCGAAGGGTCAATCCAAAACGTATTATTCAGCGGCGTTGAGCTCAGAGAGGGCACACGCACAACGTTTGGACAGGCACAGTCAAAAATTTCTACATACCAGTCCACGGAATCCCCGACGGTCAAACTTGAGATGGTATAGAAATATTCAGCCGAGTCAGGACAAGAGGTAGAAATAGAGGCGGTCATCTGAACCGTGGTCCACGATCCTCCATTCAGGCGGTGGTGCAAGAGAACGGAGTCCACACCAGATTCTAAGTCGCGTGCTTTCAATCGAATCTCTTGGTTCAATTGATAGCGTGCACCAATGGGCTCTTTGCGTGGGATGAGGTTAAACGTGTAAGTTGGAGGAATCAATTCACAGGGTGCGGCTTCCACCTTCACGTTGTCCACAAACCAACCTGCGGGGTTAGCCGTGCCATAGGGAGAACGGTATTCCAAAATGAATTGGATCTTACAGCTTGCGTAGCCTTGAGCGGTCCCGCTGGGGCCGTTGCCAATAATGCTGGAAATGTCAAAGGTCTCGCCCACCCACCACGTTGCGGAAGGCGCTACACCTGTACCTGCGGTGGTCAAGCCGCCCCAGTAGGGCGAGTTGTTGGGGTTGGCGTAGGAAAGTTCGTTGAAGTAGCCCGTTGAGTTGAAGCCTCCAGAGGTACCGCGGTAATGCGTGCTGTTAAGACGCGTCCAGGTGGCGCCGTTATTGTTAGAGACGCGAACATAGGCCTGTTGTCCAAAGTGGACTTTACAGATCTGGTCAAAAGTCAAGCGGACGAAAATGTTACCCGTAGTTGCGAAGGCATCGGTTTCAAAAATGACCGAGTCAAACGGAACAATTTTCGCGTGGTAGCTATTTGGAGCGGACACTGAAAATGCGGACGTGTCGTTCCAATATGGAATGGTAGTACCGGGCGTGGTATGAAAGGTCGTTACCGAGTCTGGACCAGAGGGTGGATCAAACTTTTCATGGAAAACCACAGTGATGGGGCTAGTCTGCGCCATGGCGCTCCAAGATGCAATAAACACGAGGGCAGAGAGGACGCGTCGGATGCGATGTTTCATCGAGGTGTATTTTGGGAATGTCCGCATTCTCCAAATATACACTTTTAGATGTCTGATTGGACTACCGAATTCTCAATCGCAGTAAGCTTTTGCCATCTAATTTGGCTTCCAATTCATCTCCTTGAGACACCGGGCCAACTCCCGCGGGCGTGCCCGTGAAGAGCAAGTCTCCTGTTTTGAGGGTGAAATACTGGCTTACATGAGCAATTAATGCCTCCAACGGAAAGAGGAAATCTCGGGTGTTGCCCGCTTGCACTTCGGTGCCATTTTTCAGCAAAGAAATGTCGTGAAACCCAGGCTCAATGGGGCCTTTGACCCACTCGCCTAGAACGGCAGAGCCGTCAAATCCTTTCGCTTTTTCCCAAGGCAAGCCTTTGGACTTTAGCTTGGATTGAAGATCTCGGGCTGTAAAGTCCAGACCCACGGTCATGGCGTCAACGTAGGACCATGCGAATTCGGGCTCAATAAATTTCCCGACACGACCGATGCGTACGACCCATTCCACCTCATGGTGAATATCTGAGGACCAGGTAGGTATGACGAAGGGCAGGCGGGGCTGAAGAATCGCCGAATCGGGCTTGCAAAAAACGACCGGTTCCTCCGGAACGACGTTGCCCAGTTCCGTAGCGTGGTCGCGGTAATTCCGCCCGATGCAGAGGATTTTCATCGCATGTTCAGCCGAATGGCCGTAAGGATTTTCTTGGTGTACAAGGGGAAGTCGGCGTTCTGAATCCAGCTGTAGTATCCGGGGTCTTTTTCCAGGACGCTCGCAACCGTTTGGCCTTTGTATTTGCCGAAGGAAAACTGCTCAATGCCCTCCTTGTTGTAGGTGATGAAGCCAGCAAAGTCGGCAGCTTGGTGCATGTTGCTGAATTCGGCAAGACCGGCGACACTTTCGGGAAGATCGCTGTAGCGCTCTACCTGGGCGCGGAGCACATTCAAGGTCGCTCGGACATCCGCTTCTGCATTGTGTGCATTCACGAGTTCTTCTTCGCAGTAAAACTTCAGAGCGGCCGAAAGCGTGCGCTGCTCCTTCTTGTGAAAGATGTTTTGGACATCTACGGCATGTACTTTTCGCAAATCCAAATCCACCTCTGCGCGCAGCATTTCCTCGGCGAGCAAGGGAATGTCAAAGCGGTTGGAGTTGTAGCCGGCTACATCGCAGTCCTTCATAAAGGCTGCGATTTCAGGGGCAAGCTCCTTGAAGGAAGGGCTGTTGGCGACCATGTCGTCGGTAATGCCGTGAATGGCACTGGCGGACGCAGGAATGGGCATTCCAGGATTCACGCGCCATATTTTAGTCGTCTCCGTTCCGTTCGGTTCCACTTTGATAACGCACATCTCGACGATGCGGTCACTGACGACTTGGACCCCAGTGGTTTCCAAGTCAAATACGCAAAGTGGCCGTTGAAGCTTCATCAAATCTCGCGGTTCAAGTCCCACTGTTCGAGGTAATCTGCTACGCGGCGGACGAACATGCCGCCCAAGGCACCGTCCACGACGCGGTGGTCATAGGAGTGCGACAAGAACATCTTGTGGCGAATGGCAATCATGTCACCGGAAGGCGTTTCCACGACGGCAGGCATCTTGCGAATGGCGCCCAAAGCGAGAATAGCGACTTGGGGTTGATTGATGATAGGGGTACCCATGACATTGCCAAAGGTGCCTACGTTGGTCACCGTGTAGGTGCCGCCTTGGATGTCGTCCGGGGCGAGTTGGTTGTTTCGGGCCTTATCCGCCAATTCATTCACCGCCTTGGCCAGACCGCTCAAACTGTAGCGATCCGCATTCTTGATGACAGGAACAATGAGGTTGCCGGTGGGCAGGGCGGTCGCCATACCTAAGTTGATGGGCTTGTGCTTGACAATCGTCTTACCGTCAATGCTCACATTGATGTTGGGGAAGTCCTTGATGGCTTTCACCACAGCCTCCATGAAGATGGGGGTAAATGTGAGCTTGTCGTTTTCACGCTTTTCGTAGCTGCCTTTCACCTTGTTGCGCCACAGGACGATGTTGGTCACATCGGCTTCCACGAAAGAGGTAACGTGGGGCGAGACATGCTTGCTCATGACCATGTGGTCCGCGATGAGGGTGCGCATGCGGTCCATTTCGACCAATTCGTCTCCAGGGAAGATGGTAGGGGCAGGTGCTTTAAAGCCATGGCCCGAACCTGCAGGCGCAGAGGCGCCAGAAGCATGGGATGCGGCAGCGGTAGGTGCTGCTGCGGCAGGAGCTGGGGCCGCTGGTGCGGCAGCGCGCTTTTTCAGGTAGGCAAGGACATCGCTTTTGGTGACGCGGCCTTCGTTGCCGGAACCTTCGATGCTGTTGAGTTCGGCCTCCGATACCCCTTCGGCTTCAGCAATGCTGCGCACCAAAGGCGAGTAGAAGCGACCGTTGCTTTCGCGAGGGATGGCGCCGGTGCTGTGCTTGACGGCCTCTGTGGATGCTTCAATGGCTGCGGCACTTGCAGCAGGTGTGGGATCAGCAGGGGCTTGAGGAACGACCTTTTCGGCAGCAGGAGCGGCAGCAGGCGCCTCTGTTTTTGCGGGAGCGGCAGCAGGGGCATCGCCTTCCGTTTGGATGTGGGCGATGACTTGACCTACTTGGATGACGTCGTTTTCACTGAACAAACGCTTCACCAGCACGCCTGCCACGGGGGAAGGAATGTCGCTATCGACTTTGTCGGTGGCGATGGTGAGGACGGATTCGTCTAACGCAATCGTGTCGCCTTCGTTCTTAAGCCATTGGGTGATAGTGGCTTCGGCTACCGATTCGCCCATTTTGGGCATGGTCAATTCAAACATAGTCTGTGGGGTTGTTCGGCAAATTTACGTCAAAAGCTTCCGCCGAATAGGGCATAAACGTCTAATTCGGGTCGCCAGGTTTCCGCATAGCGAAGATCCGATTCGTAGGCAATGTCAGCGGTGAAACCCCCGGGTCCTTGCTGGAAAACGCCCGGTTGCAGGGGGGGCAGGTGGTCCCCCGGGGCGATGTAGCCGACCCAGGTCATTTGGCCTTGAAGTACGGACAACAGGTGGCTGAGCATTCGGCGCCCCCGGGCGGTCCAGATCAGGAGGGGAAAACTACCTAAGGTCAAAGCCGCAATGAAGAGGTCGAGGAGTCGTTTTTGACGGCGAACACTCGATTGCGCGAGGGCGATTTGCCCGGATTCCGAGGCAGAGGTATAGGTGTCGCTGCCCAGGGTCCATCCTGGGTAGACCATTCGGAAGCGAACGCCATCTGGTACCAGAGCGGAAATGGCAACCATCGCGTCGATCATGCCTTGGTAGCTGTGTTCTTCGGGGTGGAAGAAGAGGGTTTTGGGTCGGAGGTGTAGGACGCGCAGGGCGATGCGGTCCAAGGGCCATTTTTCCGAACCCACATGGGCTTCAGCTTGGCCATAGCCGCGGTAGAAGAAGCCGCTGCGGCCCCGGGCGCTGAGTGAGGTTCGGACCGCAAAAAAGCCGACCAAGTGACCCAGAGAAAATAATGCGACCAGAGCTCGCGAGAACCGCCAGTCCATCGGTAAAAACGCATAGCCCGCCAGGAGGACGCCGGAGGTGATCAAAAAGGCACTGACCACGCGGCGAAGCGAGGCGGACTTGCTAAAGGCACCGAGGAAAGCCATGCTTACCGTCCAGAAAACGGCAAAGAGCGGCAAAAAGACGAGGCGGAACCGTTCGGGATAGGCGCCGCCTTCCACGTAGCGGTGGTTGCGCTCCCAGTAGGTGCTCAGGCCGTCGCTGAGGACGTAGCCAATCAAAAGCGTCAACAAGAAAGGCAGCAGGGCGCGGCCCCAGGAGCGCGTCAGCGTAGCGAAGCCCTTGGCATAGATGCCCAAGGAAATGAGGGCGCGGTAGGCCAGGGCTTGGCTGTGAAAATGCTTATTGGCGAAGATGGCCATGGCCTCGTGAAAGGTCTTGATGTAGTGCCAGCTTTGGTGCTTGGTGCTTTCGCCTTTGTAGTGCAGGATGGGACTGTCCGCGAGGTAGTAGTTGCTGTGACCGGCTTGCAAGACGCGGTAGGAAAGGTCGATGTCTTCGCCGTACATGAAGAAGGCTTCGTCAAAGCCGCCAATTTGGTGAAGGACGGAACCTCGCATCAACATCCAGGCACCGCAGTGCACGTCGACATAACCGGAAGCGTCGGGTGCAAGGTGACCGGCGTAGTAGGCGCCAAAGCGAGGGTGCTTGGGGAAGAGTTTGGCCAGGCCTAGAATGCGATAGAGCGCGACGGCGGGCGTGGGGAGCCCGCGTTTGGATTCGGGTAAGAAGTGGCCGGAGCCATCAATCATGCGACAGCCCATGGAGCCAATTTCCGGTTTGGAACGCATGACCTCCAGGGCTCGGCGAAAATTGTCCTCGGGCACCACCGTGTCGGGATTTAAGTACAAGACAAACTCGCCCTTGGCCTGAGCGGCTGCCAGGTTGTTGGCGCGCCCAAATCCCAAATTCTCCGGGCTCGCAATACAGGTCACCCAAGGGAAATGCTTTTGGATATGCGCCACACTGCCGTCCGACGAAGCATTGTCCACCACAATGACTTCCACCTGCAATCCCTGCGAGGCGCGCTCGACGCTGCGCAGGCACTGGTCGATGTAGGCCTTGACGTTGTAGTTGACGATGAGTACGGAAAGATCCACGGCTTATCGGTTCAAGGTGGATTCAAAGGGAACGCGCTGCTGGAAGGAGCGGCTCAAGGTGACTTCGTCGGCAAATTCCAGCGCATCGCCAACCGGAAGGCCGCGGGCAATGGCGGTAAGGCGGATGGGCAGGTCGCCCAGTTTCCGGTAGATGTAAAAGGCGGTGGTGTCGCCCTCCATGGTGGCGCTGAGGGCCAAAATCACTTCGTCAATGCCTTCGTCGCTGACGCGTTGCACCAAATCGTCCACCGTTAAATCACCTGGCCCCATGCCGTCCATAGGGGAGATAAGGCCGCCGAGGACGTGGTAGCGTCCGCGGTGCGCGTGGGTATTTTCGAGGGCAAGGACGTCCCGAATGTCTTCCACCACACAGAGCGACCGCAGGTCGCGGCGCTCATCCTGGCAGATGCCGCAAAGCGCTTGGTCGCTGATGGCATGGCATTTTTGGCAAAACTGGCTGTTGGTGGCCAATTCCTCGAGGGCCTCTGACAGATCCAAAATGCGGTCGTTCCCCTGGCGCAGCATGTGCAGGGCCAAACGCAACGCCGAACGGCGCCCAATGCCCGGCAATCGGCTGAGCGCTTGAACGGCGCGTTCCAGAGATTTGGAGGGGAGTTCCATCTCTGTAAAAGTACGCCATCTTTGAATCGAGAGGGGCTGCGTACCTTTCTCCCATGGAACCCGGCTACATTCTCCTCCTCATGTCGGCCTACTTTGGGCTGCTCGTTCTCGTTGCGCGTCTGTCCACGGGCAGCAGCGACAACAAAACCTTTTTCACGGGCAACCGACAGTCGCCGTGGTATGTGGTGAGTTTTGGCATGATTGGCGCGTCCCTCAGCGGGGTGACGTTTATTTCGGTGCCGGGTTGGGTAGAAAGCCAAGGCTTTGCCTACCTCCAAATGGTGCTCGGATACGTCGTGGGCTATGCCCTCATTGCCTATGTGCTTTTACCGCTGTACTACCGAGAAAATACCACCACGATTTATGGCTTTTTGCAGTCGCGCTATGGCCGTTCTGCGCATGCTACCGGGGCCTGGTTCTTCATTTTGTCCCGCTGGGTGGGTGCCTCCTTTCGTTTGTACCTCGTCGCCGCGGTGCTGCAACGCCTTGTTTTTGACCCACTTGGACTCCCGTTCTGGTTGACCGTTCTGCTCACTTTGGCGCTCATCTGGTTGTACACGTACCGGGGGGGCATTCGGTCCGTCATCTTCACCGACACGCTCCAAACGGTGGCCATGCTCGGCGCACTCATCCTGTCTATCTACTTCATTCAAAGCGCCTTAACGCCTGAGGATATCGCTACCTGGTCCTCCAAGGTGGATACCCAAATTTTTCACTTCGACGCCACAGACGGCCGAAATTTCTGGAAGCAATTCCTTGGCGGCATTTTTATCACCCTCGCAATGACCGGTTTAGATCAGGATATGATGCAGAAAAACCTGACGTGCCGAACCCTCAAAGAGTCCCAACGCAACATGATGACCCTTGCCGTCGTTCTCATCGCCGTCAATTTTGCGTTTTTGCTCCTTGGAAGCGACCTCAGCCTCTACGCCATGGCCCACGGCATCGATGCTCACGGCGATGCCCTCTTCCCGGAGGTGGCCGTTTCTGCCGGCCTACCTACCATCGTGGGGGTGCTCTTTATCCTTGGATTGATTGCAGCCGCGTATTCGTCCGCGGATTCAGCGCTGACCGCCTTGACGACCTCTTTTTGCGTCGACATCCTCGGGGTGGAGGCAAAGTCCGATGCGGAAGCGACCCGAACGCGTCGCCTCGTTCACGTCGGAATGACTCTGGCCGTTGCCGCTCTCATTGTCTGCGCCCGTCCCTTTGTGGACGCCAGCATCATTAAAAACATTTTCACCGCCGCGGGCTACACCTATGGCCCGCTGCTCGGCCTCTTCGCCTACGGTTTGATCTCCACGCAGCGCCCCGCTCACAAAGGGTGGATCCCGGCGGCTGCCATTGCAAGCCCCCTGCTTACATACGGACTGAGCATCTGGGTGCCCGCTGCTTTGGGATACAC
>JAYQOY010000030.1:0-19760 GCA_038145075.1 Schleiferiaceae bacterium
GCGAAAAGGCTACAGCGCGAAGCGCGTGCTTTCTAGCTTTAGGGCGCAGCCCGAGCTTCCTAGCTCTCTAGCCACAGTGCGAAGCACGTGCCCTCTAGCTACCTAGCTAGCAGCTTCGCCACATACTTCCCCAGAATATCAAACTCCAGATTCACGGAATCCCCAACACGCAAGGTGTGGAAGTTCGTGTGCTCCCAGGTGTAGGGAATGAGGTGAACGGAAAAAGAGCTGGGGCTCGAATCTACGACGGTCAGACTTGTGCCGTTCAGGGAGATAGAGCCTTTGGCAACTGTGACATGTTCGGGATGTTCTGCGTGGGAAATGGTCACTTTCCAGCTGCCATTGAGGTCTTCAATGGAGGCCACGGTACCTGTCGTGTCCACATGGCCTTGGACAATGTGGCCATCGAGGCGACCGCCCGAAACCATGCACCGCTCCAAATTCACCGAATGCCCCACCTTCCACGCTCCAACCGTCGTTTTTTCGAGGGTTTCCGCAATAGCTGTCACGCGGTAGCCGGTGGGCTGTTCCGCCGGGCCGTGGAGGGCAATGACGGTCAGGCAGCAGCCGTCGTGGGCGACGCTTTGGTCAATTTTGAGTTCGGGCGCTAGGCTCGAAGCGACGTCCACATGGAGGTTGCTCCCTTCAGGGGTAAGGGCCACAATTTGGCCGATATTTTCGATGATTCCGGTGAACATAGGGCAAAGGTACGATGCCTACCTTCGTAGCTATGAAATGGACTTTTGCTTCTTCCGCTTCGACCGGTCAGGTGACCGCGGTCGTCAAACCTACTTCGTCGGAATTTTCGGCCGATTTGGCTGCCTTGATTGAGGCACGTGCCGAACGCGGTGTCAAAGGATGGCTCCACCAGGTGGCTGGTGCTGAGCAGTTTGTGCGCGTGTTGGCTCCGAAGGGGGCCGCGGCGGAGGTGGCGCATTCGGGCCGAAAAGCCGGTGCCGAACTCGCTGGACTGCTGTCGAAAAACAAGATTTCCAGCCTGAGCCTGGAAGCCGGCGATGCCACTTTCCACGTGGCGGAAGGCCTCGCGCTGGCTGCCTACCGTTACACGCGCCTGCTCGGGAAAAAGGCGAAAGACGCTTGGACCCTCAACACCGTTGAAGTGATCGGTCTGCCTGCCGCAGACGCCAAACGTTTAGAAGTGCTTATGGCCGCCGTGACAGAAGCGCGCGACCTCATTAATACCCCGGTGTTGGATTTGACCGCCGAAGACCTCGCGGCCCGCGCCGAAGAGCTGGGCCAAACCTACGGCTTCAAGGTGACCGTCTTAAACCAAGCAAAAATTGAATCGCTCAAGATGGGCGGGCTGCTCGGCGTCAACAAAGGCTCCGTCGATCCGGCCACCTTCAGCATTCTAGAATACAAACCCGAGCATGCGGTTAACAGCGCCCCCTACGTGCTAGTGGGCAAAGGCGTCGTCTACGACACGGGCGGTCTCAGCCTCAAGCCCAGCAACTTCATGGATACGATGAAGTGCGACATGTCGGGCGCGGCGGCCGTCATTGGAACCCTTTGTGCGGTGGCGGGCCAAGGTTTGCCCGTGCATGTGATTGGTTTGATTCCTGCCACGGATAACCGCCCAGGCGGCAATGCCATTACCCCGGGGGATGTGATTACGATTTCGGACGGTAGCACGGTGGAGGTCCTGAACACCGATGCTGAGGGCCGTTTGATCCTCGCGGATGCCCTGCACTACGCCAAGAAGTACAAGCCGCAGTTGGTCATTGACCTCGCCACGTTGACCGGGGCGGCTGCGCGCGCCATTGGCCCCAACGCCACGGTGGCCATGGGCAATGCAGGCCGTGACGTTTGGGAGCAGCTGCAAACTAGCGCGGCCAATACGCACGAACGCTTGGTTGAATTCCCCTTCTGGGACGAATACAACGACCTGCTAAAGAGTGAAATCGCCGACCTCAAAAACATCGGCGGTGCAGAAGCCGGTGCCATCACCGCGGGCAAATTCTTGGAGCATTTCACCGACTACCCCTATGTGCATTTGGACATCGCGGGACCAGCCTTCTTGGACAGCCCCTGGGGCTATTACGGCAAGGGCGGCACTGCGGTGGGCGTGCGCTTGCTGACGGACTTCTTAGCCAACGTGCGCTCATGATGCGCCTGGGCATATCCTGCGGAGATCCCAACGGCATCGGCCTAGAAGTCGTGCTCAAGACCTTGGCGCAGGCGGAAATTCGGGAGATGGCGCAGTTCTACCTCTTCTGCTCGCCCCAAGTGCTGGCCTACCACCGCAATACGACGGAGGTGGGCGAGATTCCCTACGTGACGGTCGCTGCGGGCGATACCGTTCCAAAAGGCAAAATCGGCCTCGTGGACCCCTGGAATCGGGAAGTAAAAGTGGAATTTGGACAGCTCAACGAAGAAGGGGGCCAAGCCGCTTTGGACAGCTTGAGTGCTGCCTGCGCCGCTATAGAAGCGGGCCAGCTCGACGGATTGGTGACCGCCCCCCTGAGCAAAGCCAACATTCCCAGCTCGCTCGAAGCCCCTTTCACGGGCCATACCGGGTACCTCGCCCAGCGCTTCAACGCCAAGCCCTTGATGGTTATGGCCGCTGAAACAATGCGCGTCGCCTTGGTCACGGAACATATCTCCCTTCAGAGCGTCGCCGGTCGCGTGACGCCCGCTTTGTTGGACGAGAAATTAGCCGCCTTCGAAGCTGCATTAAAATTGGACTTTGGCATTCAGCGCCCCACAATTGCCGTACTCAGCATCAACCCGCACGCTGGCGACGGCGGTGCCATGGGCCACGAAGAAAACGATGTGCTGAAGCCTTGGATAACGTCCGCTAAAGAGCGCGGCGCACTCGTTTCTGGCCCCTTCCCCTCGGACGGTTTCTTTGGCAAAGGCGCGCATTTGGGCTTTGATGGCACTCTGTCCATGTACCACGATCAGGGTTTGATCGCCTTCAAGATTCTACACTTTGAGAGCGGCGTCAACAATACATGCGGGCTGCCTTTTGTACGCACCTCCCCAGATCATGGCGTTGGCTTGGACATCGCTGGTAAGAACCTGGCGGATGCGCAGAGTTTCCAGGCTGCCGTTTTCCAGGCTATCGACCGCGTTCGGCTTCACCGCGAACAGACCGAATTAACCGCTAATGTCCTGCCCAAGTTTGAGCAAAAAGGCCGCCGCGACGCTTAGTGTAAAATCAATCTCTAGATATTTGCTGTTCATGGAATTGGGCGTACATTTGCCGGCTCTAACGCGCACTCGGCCATGAAGAAACGCGAAACCCTCCTTGGATTCTCGGGCCTTGCTTTGGGCGAGCACACGTTGGAGTATCGTTTAGACGAAACGTTCTTTGCTTCGTATCCCCTTTCCGATTTGGAAGGTGTGCGCCCTGCTACGGTGCAGGTGCTGCTGCGGAAAGCCAACAACTTAATGGAGTTGGATTTTTCGTTTGAGGGCTTGATGGACACGACCTGCGATTTTAGCGGGGACCCCTTTGAGCTTGAGCTGCGCAACGCCTTTACGGTTGTGGTCAAATTTGGCGATGCCTTTGACGACAGCGACCCGGACATATTGGTGCTCCCTCACGGCGAGTACGAGGTGGATTTGGCCCAGTACCTTTTTGAACTGGTTGCCCTATCCGTCCCTTACCAAAAAGTCAAACCGGAATTGAGAGAAACGATCGAAGACGACGACCTAGACGAGGACGACGAAATTTGAATTGAACTGAAAAACTCTGCATTATGGCACATCCTAAGCGTAGACAATCCAGCACCCGCCGCGACAAGCGCCGCACGCATGACAAGGCTGTATTACCCCAGTTGGCGGTTTGCCCTACTACGGGTGAAGCTCACTTGATGCACCGCGCCTACTGGCACGAAGGCAAAATGTACTACAAAGGCAAGGTCGTTATCGACAAAACCGAAGTAGCCGAAGCCTAATCGCTTTAAGGCATTTTACATTAAAACCCGAGGCATTTTGTCCCGGGTTTTTGTTTTTTTTGACGCACTTTTGTTACCCTAACACTTGACTCATGGATATCAAGGAACTACAAAACTTTATCAAGTTCGTGACCAAATCAGGCGCTTCTGAAGTGTCACTGGAAACGGATACCTACAAAGTAACCGTTAAAACGGCTGGCGGTGAAGCCGTTCACTATGTCGCCGCTGCTGCACCTTCTACGGTTGCTGCCGCACCTGCTGCCGCTGCGCCTGCGGCTGCCGCTAAAGCTGCCCCTGTTGAGGATGAATTCGCCAATTGCGTGGCCATCAAGTCACCCATGATCGGCACCTTCTACTTAAAGCCCAGCCCCGACAAGCCCGCCTTCAAGAGCGTAGGTGACACCGTGAAAGCCGGCGAAACCGTTTGCATCATTGAAGCCATGAAGCTCTTCAATGAAATTGAAAGTGAAGTAACCGGTAAGATTGTGAAAATCGTTGCCGACGATATGACCCCCGTTGAATACGGCCAAACGCTCTTCTTAGTCGAGCCAGCTTAATCCTAAGCTCCTCCTGATGAAAAAAATCCTCATTGCCAACCGTGGCGAAATAGCCATGCGCATCATCCGCACCTGCCGGGAGATGGGCATCAAAACGGTGGCGGTTTATTCGGAAGCCGATCGCGACAGCCTACATGTCCGATTTGCGGACGAGGCCGTTTGTATTGGTCCCGCTCCGTCCAAAGAGAGCTACCTGAGCATCCCTGCGATTATTTCAGCTGCGGAAATCACCAATGCCGACGGCATCCACCCCGGTTTTGGCTTCCTCTCTGAAAATGCCAAGTTCTCACGCATTTGTGCTGAGCACGGTATCAAGTTCATTGGCGCTACCCCCGACCAGATTAACAAAATGGGCGACAAGGCTACGGCCAAGGAGACCATGAGAGCGGCCGGCGTTCCCTGTGTGCCCGGTTCGGACGGCTTGTTGGAATCCTTTGAGCACGCCAAGAAAATCGCCAAGGAAATTGGCTACCCCGTCATGATGAAGGCTACGGCCGGAGGTGGCGGTAAGGGCATGCGCGCCATTTGGAAAGAAGAAGAGCTTGAAAAGGCTTGGGAATCTGCCCGCCAAGAAGCCGCTGCAGCCTTTGGCAATGACGGCATGTACATGGAGAAGCTTATCGAAGAGCCTCGCCACATCGAGATTCAAATCATTGGTGACCAATCCGGCAAAGCAGCGCACCTCAGTGAGCGCGATTGCTCGGTCCAGCGCCGCCACCAAAAGTTGACGGAAGAGACGCCCTCTCCCTTTATGACCCCTGAACTTCGCCAAGCGATGGGCGACGCCGCTGTAAAAGCGGCCGAGTACATTGCCTACGAAGGTGCCGGAACGGTGGAATTCCTGGTGGACAAGCACCGCAACTTCTACTTCATGGAGATGAACACCCGTATTCAGGTGGAGCACCCCATTACGGAGGAAGTGACGGACTACGATTTGATTCGCGAGCAGATTAAAATCGCTTCGGGCACCCTGATTTCAGGCCGAAATCACGAGCCCAAGCAGCACGCCATCGAATGCCGCATCAACGCGGAAGACCCCTACAACAACTTCCGCCCGAGCCCCGGTAAGATCACGGCGTTTCACGCTCCGGGTGGCCACGGCGTTAGAATCGATACGCACGTGTACGCGGGCTACACGATTCCTTCCAACTACGATAGCATGATCGCTAAGCTCATTGTCACGGGCCGAACGCGTCAACAAGCCATCGAACGTATGAAGCGCGCCCTCGACGAGTTCATCATCGAAGGCATCAACACCACCATTCCCTTCCACCGTCAATTGATGGACCATCCCGATTACGTGGAGGGCAATTACACGACCAAATTCATGGAGACCTTCGAAATGAAGTAATCCCTTGCGTTTTTCAAAAAAGAAAACCGGCCTCTAGGGGCCGGTTTTTTTATGCCTATTTGAACTTAGCGGCCACCGCGGCGGCCACCACCTGGACGCTGTCCATTGCCTCGTCTGTTTAGCAAACGTCGCAACCACCGCGGCCAACGTCGCTCTAGTTTCTTTTCTACTAGACTTAGGCTGTCCAACTCTTGAGCGAGCTCAACCTGCGCAGTGTGGGGCATCGGGGCCGCTTGCACTTCCGCAGGCGCCTGCGCCAAAAAGAAAGAAGCAGTTAAAACAGTCAAAATCCTTTTCATAGTTCTTGGATGTTGCCTCAAGGTAAAGGTTTAATTTTGAAGTCCTATGCCCCGCACCAAAGCCCCCACTCCCATCTGGCGCTATCCCGCTATTTTCTTCGGGATTTTCTACCACATTTGGTACTATGCCCTCATGCTTATCAGCATTTTGGGCCTCTTTGTCCCCCTCTTCCGCAGTTCGCGCAAGGTGGAGTCCTTTCCGCGTTTTTACCGCTTTGCACGCTTGTGGGCCGCCTGGATTTTGAACGGCATGGGCTTGGTCCGAAAGGTCACCTACGCCACCCGCATTCCATGGGACCGCCCCTACATCGTGGTCGCCAACCACTCCAGCGAAATCGACATCATGATGTGCTACCGCATCGTCAAATCGCCCACCGTCTTCATTGGCAAAGCCGAACTCGCCAAAATCCCCCTCTTTGGCTTCTTCTTCCGCCGATCCAGCATCCCCGTCGACCGAAGCAGCCTATCAAGTAAAAAGCAAGTCATGGAAAAAGCCGCCCGTCGCCTTGAGCGCGGTTCGGGCCTCTGCATCTACCCCGAAGGCGGCATCCCCAAGGACCCAACTGTCGTTCTAGCCCCCTTCAAAAATGGCGCCTTCAAACTCGCCATCGAAAGCGGTACCCCCATCCTGCCCATCACCTTCGCCAACAACCGACTGCACTTCCCGGACTTCCTCCAGGGGGGCGGCCCCGGCCTCCTGAAAGCCCATGTGCACGAGCCCATCGACGTGACCGGCATGACCCTGGCCGATATGGATGCGCTCAGCGACCGCGTCTATGCCGTACTTTTGGAGCAGCTAAAAGTATTTGGCCGAAAACCATGAAGATCAGCACCGAAGACGTCCAGAAACTGGCCCACTTGTCCCGACTCCAACTCAATGATTCTGAGGCGGAAGCGATGAAGCAGGACTTGACCAAAATTTTGGACTTTGTCGCTGCCATCGAAGCCATGGACCTCGAAGGCGTCGAACCCCTGGTCTACATGACGGACCGAGAGAACGTCCTCCGCGAAGACGAGCCCGAAACCGTTATGACCCACGCCCAAGCCATGAAAAACGCCCCCGATGCGGACTCGGACTACTTCCGCGTGCCTCGGGTGGTGGAGAAGTGAGCTAGAGGGCTAGAGGGCTAGAGCTTGGCAAAACAACGGAAAGTCCCAGCGCGCGGCGAAGGTCCACACCACAGTTCAAGGGTAAAAGAGATTAAGCGTTTAAGCGAAAAGGCTACAGCGCGAAGCGCGTGCTTTCTAGCTTCAGGGCGCAGTCCGAGCTCTCTAGCTTCAGGGCGCAGCCCGAGCTTTCTAGCTCTCTAGCCACAGCGCGAAGCGCGTGCTCTCTAGCACTCTTTTCGTACCTTCATAGAAACTCAACTACACCCCCATGTTATCTACGTACATCACCCTGTCGTTTGTTGCGCTTTTGGTCATCTTTTTGCTGGCGAAAGGAATTCGGATCGTTAAGCAGTCGGAAGCGATGATTATTGAGCGTTTGGGCAAGTACCATCGCACGCTGGAGTCCGGCATTAATATCATCATTCCGGTGATTGATCAACCGCGTCAAATTTCGTGGCGCTACAGTGAGACCGGCTTTAATGGGGAGACGATTCCGGTTTTCCGAATGCAGGACCGCATTGACTTGCGTGAAAACGTGTACGACTTCCCCAAGCAGAATGTGATCACGAAGGACAACGTGGTGACGGAGATTAACGCGCTCATTTACTTCCAAATTATGGACCCCATTAAGGCGGTGTATGAGATTGGAAATTTGCCGAACGCCATTGAGAAACTGACCCAAACCACCCTGCGTAACGTCGTGGGCGAATTGGATTTGGACGAGTCGCTTTCGAGCCGAGATACGATTAACTCGAAGCTGCGCGCCATTTTGGATGACGCGACCAACAAGTGGGGCGTCAAGGTGAACCGCGTCGAGCTTCAGGACATCAACCCTCCTCGCGAGATTCGCGATGCGATGGAAAAGCAGATGCGTGCGGAGCGCGACCGTCGTGCGACGATTTTGGAGGCAGAAGGCGAAAAGCGCAGCCAAATTTTGACGGCAGAAGGCGAGCGCGAATCGGCGATTCAGCGTGCGGAAGGTCAGAAGACGGCCGCCATTTTGGAGGCGGAAGGTTTGGCGCAGGCGCGCATTCGGGTCGCAGAAGCAGAAGCTGAAGCCATCAAGAAGGTGTCCGATGCCATCAAAGACTTCTCCGGCGACCCCGTGCAGTACCTCATCGCCCAGAAATACTTGGAAACGCTGCAGGACATGACCTCTGGAAAGGACAATAAAACCATTTACCTGCCCTACGAGGCGACCGGTGTCCTGTCTTCCTTGGGCGGCATCAAGGACTTGCTCAGCGGCCAGAAATAGGCCCAGGCCCTCGCGGCCAAAACTTTACGGGCCCCAAGCGTCAACGTATACGGGTATTTCGCGACCTTTGCGGGCATTCTTAGCTCTACAAAGCCGTGAAAAACCGTCAAGCAGCCGTTGGCTTCATCTTTATTACCCTGCTCCTCGATGTGATTGGACTGGGCATTATCATCCCCGTCATCCCTTCGCTCATTCAAGAGCTCACGGGCGGCGACATGTCGCAGGCCGCACAGTACGGCGGCTGGCTGATTGGCTCGTACGCCTTGGTGCAGTTTCTCTGTGCGCCCTTGGTGGGGGCTTTGAGCGATCGCTACGGGCGACGCCCCGTGTTGCTGCTTTCGCTGCTGGGATTTGGACTGGATTACTTGGTGTTGGCCATTGCACCAACCATCGGCTGGCTCTTTGTGGCGCGCATCATCGCGGGCTTCTTTGGGGCTTCCTTCACGACGGGTGCCGCCTACATTGCGGACGTATCTACGCCTGAAAAGCGTGCCCAAAACTTCGGTCTCCTAGGCGCTGCCTTTGGCTTGGGCTTTATCATTGGCCCCGTCACGGGCGGCCTCCTCGGCGAAATTGGCCCCCGCGTTCCATTCTACGCAGCTGCTGGTTTGACCCTGTTGAATTGGCTCTATGGCTACTTCATCTTGCCCGAATCCCTTCCCATCGAAAACCGCCGCCCTTTCCAATGGAAGCGCGCCAACCCCATGGGCACCCTTTTGGCCCTCAAACGCTACCCCGCCGTCGCTAGCTTGATTGGCTCGCTGACCTTCATATACGTGGCCTCCCACGCCGTTCAAGGCACCTGGGCCTATTTCTCCATGGAAAAATTCCAGTGGTCTGAGGCCATGGTGGGCTACAGTTTGGGCGTGGTGGGTGTTTTGAGCGCCCTCGTACAAGGCTTGCTGATCCGAATTGTCATCCCCAAGCTAGGCTCCTACAAAGCGCTTATCACGGGCATCGCTCTAAATCTCGTGGGACTCATCCTCTTTTCCATGGCGTCGCAAGGCTGGATGCTCTTTGTCTTCTTGGTGCCTTACGCCTTAGGTGGTATTGCGGGCCCCTCGCTCCAAGGCATCCTCTCCAACCAAATCCCTGCCAACGAGCAGGGCGAACTCCAAGGCGCCCTCACCTCCATGATGTCCGCTACGGGCATCGTCGGTCCCTTGATGATGACCAGCATCTTCGCCTACTTCACCCACGCCGATGCGGGAATCTACTTCCCCGGCGCGCCATTCATTGCGGGTGCCATCCTCATCGTGGTGGCATTGGCTCTGATTTTGCGCAAAGGCGAAGCGGGCACCTTGGGCACGCCTGCGGATTCCTCCGTATCTTAAGGGGATGCTAGACACCTTGACACCTGCAAATCTTTGGTTTATCGCTGGGGTGATCCTCATCATCCTGGAAATGTTTACCCCCGGCTTCTTCTTGGCCAGCCTTTCGGTGGGCACCTTTTTGGCTGCCCTCATTGCATGGGCAGGCGGGAACGACACGTGGCAGTTGGTAGGATTCATTGCGGGCGGCGCCATTTCATTGGTGGCCTTGCGCCCTATCATGAAGCGCTACTTTGAAGCCAGTGGGGCTTCGACGAATGCGGATGCCTTAGTGGGCCGAACGACCAAAGTGAGCCGCGGCGCAGCCGCCGGCGAGCGCGCTGAGGTCAAAATTGACGGGGATGTTTGGGCTGCTGAATGCGACCAAGAGCTAGCCGAAGGCGACAAAGTACAGGTCGTTGCACGCCAAAGCATTGTCCTCCTCGTGAAGCGTCTGGAGGCCTAACGCCGTCTCAAAAGCCCTAATTTTTTCGTTTTCAAAAAATTAAGTTGCACAAAGTGTGCAAATATTGGCGGAATTAGCCTTCCTTTGTCGCTTAGAATTTATCTCCAAAACATGAAAAACGGAACCGTTAAGTTCTTTGATGCCACCAAGGGATTTGGCTTCATCAAAGATCACGCAGGCGAAGGCGACTTCTTCGTGCACATCACTGGCACCCTCGAGCCCATCGCTGATGGCGACGAGGTGGAATTTGAATTGAAAGAAGGCAAGCGCGGTATGCAAGCTGCCAACGTACGCAAAGTATAACTACTCGATTTCCAACATAGAAAAGGGCGGCCCCGCAAGGGCCGCCCTTTTGCTTTTAAACGTTTAGCACCAGGAGAAATGCGCTGCGCGCTACCCCTTAGGCGTTCTTCCCAACGCGGAGGGAAAGAAGGCCGGCAAAGAGCATCAAGCCACCGCCTAGGGCGACAGCGAGGATTTGGTCATTGCCCAGTACGTTCTTCATGATCCAGCCAAAGCCGAGTGCGGCGATAATTTCGGGCAGGACAATAAAGAAGTTGAAGATGCCCATGTACATGCCAATCTTGTCTTTGGGCAAAGAACTCGCAAACATCGCGTAGGGCATGGAGAGGATGGACGCCCAGGCAATGCCAACACCCGTCATCGACAGAAAGAGCATATTGGGGTCCTCAATCCAACTCAAGCTGAAGAGGCCGATGGCGCCCGCCGCCAAACAAAGGAAGTGCGTGAGCTGGTTGCCCAATTTCACCGCCAAGCTGCCGATGCCAAAGGCAAAGAGGAAGGTGATGAGGTTGTAGTAGGACAGGGTGAGGCCGGCGAATTCTACGCCTTGGGCGTATTCGGGGGTGTTGGGGGCCGCGTGGAAGATGTTTTCGGCAACAGCCGGGCTGTAGTAGAACCACATCAAAAAGAGGCCGGGCCAGGTAAAGAACTGCACCAGGGCCACTTGGCGCATCACTTTGGGCATGTGGCGGATGGAGCCAAAGATCTCCTGGAACATATCGGAGATAGAGGCCTTCGCCTGAAGCTCCTTGAAGGCGGCCATGTCCGCAGGGGGGTAGGGCTTGGTCGTGAAGACGGTGTAGAGCACGGCCAAAAGCAAGACTACCGCGCCCGCGTAGAAACTGTAAACCACCGACGTGGGGATACCCGTATAACCGGCGGGGTCGCTTACACTGAACCAGTTGCTCATCATCCAAGGCAGTGCTGAGGCCACCACGGATCCCACACCAATCATGAAGCTTTGGAAGGTAAAGCCGCGGCTATGTTGCTCTTCGGGGAGCATGTCCACCACAAAGGCGCGGAAGGGCTCCATGGAAATGTTAATGGAGGCATCTAAAATCCACAGCAGGCCCGCCGCCATCCACAAGGTGGAGCTTTGGGGCATGAAGAAGAGGGCCATGGAGGCTAAGAGGGCGCCTACCAGGAAGTAGGGGCGGCGGCGGCCCAGGGAGGTCCACGTTCGGTCCGACCAGTAGCCAATCACTGGCTGCACCAACAAACCTGTCATCGGCGCGGCCAACCACAACATGGGAATGCTGTCGGCATCCGCCCCTAGGGATTTGTATATGGGACTCATATTGGCCATCTGCAGGGACCAGCCAAACTGAATGCCCAAAAAGCCAAAACTCATGTTCCAGATCTGCCAGAAATTCAATCTGGGCTTGGTTGCCGTATTCATGCAAACAACGAATTAAATTCCTTCGCGGCTCTTGTTCCAGGCGTACAAGCGAGCAGGCTTGTGCAGTACCCCAGTTTGTTTCTCTTCCAACGCAATGACCCAATTATCGTTGATGGCCTTCTTCCGGAAGTTTCGCTTGTCGAAAGACGAGTTCAAGATAGCTTCATAGAGGGCCTGCATCTGGCTCAAGGTGAATTTTTCCGGAAGGAGTTCGTGTCCCACGCGCAGTTCCTCTAATTCGTGGCGAAGCACAGCCAGCGCAGCCCTTACAATGTCACTGTGGTCAAAGGCGAGTTCTGGAATGCTGTTGACATCGTGCCAAAAAACGCGCTCCGCAAAGCTGGAAGCCGAAGGATTGAAGTCCTCCATCTTCACTAAAGCATAGTAAGCGATGGTGATAACACGCGCCTCAGGATTGCTACGGTTGCTCTTCAGCCAAGGCAAATCCTTGATGTTTTTCACGCGATTAGGGTCGCCAAAAGCACCACTTTGCTTTAGGTAGAGGCCGCTCAAACTCGTTAGCTCTTTAAGAACACGAGCCGCGGCTTCATCGAGGTTTTCGCTATCACTCAAGTGATCACCAGGAAGAGCAAAGCGCCTTAATTGGCCTACGTCTTTTTGTTCAATGAGTAACACATTGAGATTTTGGCCGTCAAAGCCAAAGACGACGCAGTCAACGGATACGTTTGGATTAATCATAGGGTAAAGACAAATGTAAATACTACACTTTCTTTTTTACCCATTAGTTTGCCCAAATTTTCGAGTTGGTGTAACTTATACACTATCTTTGAAGGCTACTCAATCCACAAAAGCACGTGAAAAGCATAGCTGTACTCACTTCTGGAGGGGATGCCCCTGGCATGAACGCCGCCATTCGCGCGGTGGTCCGGGCAGGTATTTTCTACAAAAAAGAGGTGTTTGGCGTCTACCGCGGCTACGACGGATTGATCGAGGGCGAGTTTGTGGCCCTCAACTCCAAAAGCGTGAAAAACATCCTCTCCCAAGGGGGTACGATGTTGAAGTCGGCGCGTTCGGCAGAATTTCGGACGCCTGAAGGCCGTGCCAAAGCTGCCCAGCAGCTGAAAGACCGCGGCATCGACGGCCTCGTCGTCATCGGCGGAGACGGAACCTTTACCGGAGCGCATCTGCTCAGCGAAGAGCACGGAATTTCCGTGGTTGGCATTCCCGGCACGATTGACAACGACCTCTTTGGCACGGATTACACCATTGGCTACGACACCGCGACCAATACCGTCGTGGAGTGCATTGACAAGATTCGCGATACAGCCAACAGCCACAACCGAATGTTCATCGTCGAGGTCATGGGCCGCGACGCCGGATTTATCGCCTTGAGTGCGGGCGTGGCCACGGGCGCTTTGGACATCATTCTGCCCGAAAAGAACACCTCCTTGGAGGACCTCTACGGCTCCATTGACCGCGGCGCCGAAAACAAAAAGACCAGCAACATCATCGTGGTCGCCGAGGGCAACCGTCTGGGCAAGCCCTTTGACCTGGCGAAGACCTTGGGCGAGCGCTACCCTGAACTCGACATCAAAGTGACCATCCTGGGCCACATCCAGCGCGGGGGTTCCCCCAGCGCCTTGGACCGCGTCAACGCCAGCCAGTTAGGTGTGGCGGCCGTGGAGTCCCTGCTCAATGGAAAATCTGCCATTATGGTGGGTTTGGTCAACGGTCAGCTGACCCAGACCTTCCTGCAACAAGCCATTTACAACAAAGCTCCGCTGGACATGGAACTCCACCGGATTTCGAAGATTTTATCTATCTAAAAACCTCCTGCGAAACATGAAAAAGATCGCCATCAATGGATTTGGCCGCATTGGCCGCCTCACCTTCCGCAACTTGCTGAACAAGTCTGGTTTGGAAGTGGTCGCTATCAACGATTTGACCGATACTGCTACGCTGGCGCATTTGCTGAAGTACGATTCGGCCCACGGCCGCTTTAACGGCACCGTTAGCCACACACCTAACAGCTTGATCGTCAACGGCAAGGAGATCGTAATCACGGCGGTTCGCAACCCAGCGGAATTGCCTTGGGGCGAAATGGGCATTGACATGGTCATCGAGTCTACCGGTATTTTCACCTCGCAAGAGCAACTGAAGATGCACCTCACGGCTGGCGCCAAGAAAGTAGGCTTGTCTGCTCCTGCGAAGGACGATGTGAAGACCATCGTATTGGGCGTGAACGACGAATTGTTGGGCGCGGACGATCTGACCTTCAGCAATGCTTCTTGCACGACCAACTGTTTGGCGCCCATGATGAAGGTGCTCAACGACAAATTTGGCGTGGAGAAGGGCTACATGTTGACGGTGCACGCCTACACCAACGACCAGAGCATTCAAGACGCGCCTCACAAGGATTTGCGCCGTGCTCGTGCCGCTGCCGTTTCTATGATTCCTACCACCACCGGTGCTGCTAAGGCTGTAGGTTTGGTGCTGCCCGAATTGAAAGGCAAGTTGGACGGCTACGCCATGCGCGTGCCTACGTTGACGGGTTCGGCTACCGACGTGACCTTGACGCTCAACCGCGCCGTAACCAAAGAAGAGATCAACGCCGCCATGAAGGAGGCTTCTGAGACCTACTTGAAGGGCATTTTGGAGTACACCGAGGACCCCATCGTTTCTGCCGACATTGTTGGAAACCCTCACTCCTGTATTTTTGACGCTGGTATCACCTCTGCGAATGGCAACTTGGTCAAGATCATGGGCTGGTACGACAACGAAGCCGGCTACTCTGCACGCATGGCAGACATGACTGAGCGCTTTGTAAACCTTTGATCATACCCACTACCCTACTACCCTATGATCTTCATTGTTGAGAGCGGCTCTACGAAAGCCGATTGGATTTTATTGGATGCGCAAGGCCAGGAGGTCAACCGTTGGTCCATTATGGGCTTCAACCCCTATTTCCATTCTGCCGAAACCATAGCGCAGGAACTGAGCGCCCACCCCGAAATTTCCAGCTATGCGGCCAATGTGTCTCAAGTATGGTTTTACGGGGCGGGATGCTCCTCTGATGCGCTCAACGCCATCATCAAAGCGGGATTGACCCGCGTTTTCCCGAATGCCTGCGTAAACGTCGACCACGACCTTAAAGCGGCAGCCTACGCGACCTTTGACGGAGTGCCCCACGTGGCCTGCATCTTGGGCACTGGCTCCAATTCCTGCTTCTTTGACGGCGAAGACATCCGCGAAGAGGTTCCCGCCCTGGCCTATGTCTTGGGCGATGAAGGTTCGGCCAGCTTTATTGGCAAGCGCCTTGTAGCTGATTTCATCTACAAGAGCCTCCCTGCAGACCTGCAAGCTGCCTTTACCGAACAGTACAAGACCAGCAAGGAGGAGATCTTTGACCGCGTGTACAACAAGCCCAATGCCAACGTGTACTTGGCCTCGTTCTCGCGCTTCGCGGGCGAGCACGCGGACAGCCCTTACGTTCAGGCGGTGGTGCGCGACGGATTTGAGAAGTTTTTGGACATCCACGTCCTTTGTTTTGAGGAGGCCCGTAACGGCGCTCCTGCCAACTTTGTCGGCTCGGTAGCCAAAGCCTTTGAGAGTATCCTCATCGATTGCTGCCAGCGCAAAGGCATCACCTACGGACGCACACAGGCCAAGCCGGTGAACCGCTTGGTCGACTACCACCTCAACGTGCTTCGCGTCCTGGACAAGGCCGCAACCGCATGATCCGCGGATTGCTCTTTGATTTGGACGGCGTCATTGTAGACACCGCCAAATACCATTTTGTCGCTTGGCAGCGCATGGCCGCCGCCCTCAACATCCACTTTGGCCACGAAGAGAACGAGCAGCTCAAAGGCATCTCCCGCGTGGAGTCCTTGGAGCGCATCCTCGCCTGGGGCGGCTTGACGCTTGCGCAGGAGGAAAAGCAGCACTGGATGGACCAAAAAAACACCTGGTATCTGGAATGTATCGCCCAAATGGGCCCCGAAGAAATCCTTCCCGGGGTCGCCCATTTCCTAGCCGAAGCGCGCGCACAAGGCCTTTCCATTGCCCTCGGTTCCGCCTCCAAAAACGCCGTGCCCATTCTAGAGCACATTGGCTTACTAGATGCCTTTGACGCCATTGTAGATGGCACGGTCGTAAGCGCCTCCAAGCCCAACCCCGAAGTCTTTTTGGAGGGCGCTCGCCGCCTGGGTCTCCGCCCCGAGGAATGCTGCGTATTTGAAGACGCCGAAGCCGGCGTGGAAGCCGCCTTGGCCGGTGGCATGCGGTGTATCGCTGTGGGCCAGCCCGACGTACTGGGCCGCGCACACCGCGTCATCCAAAGCTTTGACCAAATTCCAAATCCCACAGAGGCCGTCACCGCCCTCTAACCCTTGAATTTTTTTGTGCTCTCCTTCGCATGAAACCCAACATTGACCCCCACCCCTGGAAGCTGACGGAATCCACCTGGAATCCTGAGCACCAAATCCTCTCCGAATCCCTCTTTGCCCTGGGCAACGGCCGCATGGGCCAACGCGCCAACAACGAAGAAGGTTTCTCCGGCAAGCACTTGCAAGGCACCTACATCGCTGGTGTGTACTACCCCGACAAGACCAAAGTGGGTTGGTGGAAGAACGGCTACCCCGAGTACTTCGCCAAAGTGCTCAATGCGGTCAACTTTATCGGCATTCACGTCCGCGTCAACGGCGAGATCTTGGATTTGGCCACCGCTGCGCAGGTGAGCAGCTTTCACCGCGAGCTCGATATGCACCAAGGCCTTTTGCGCCGAACCTTCACCGCCACCCTGGCCAACGGCCTGAGCGTGCGCGTCGAAGCCGAGCGCTTCCTCAGCATCGTGGACGATGAGGTGGCTGCGATTTCCTATAAAATCACCGCCAACGAGGCTGCTACCTTGGAGGTAGCGCCTTACTTGGACTTCAACGTCGTGAATTCGGACGCCAACTGGGAAGAGACCTTCTGGGCCCAGCAAGGCCATGCCGCTAGCGCTGGCCAAGGCCACGTACACGCTAAAACCAAAAAGCTAGACTTCCACGTCGCCGCCGCCATGCACTGTGCGGTGAGCGCCGAAGGCCAAGCCTTGGAGGCCACTGCTACCGGCCGCGAAGGCTATTCGGAAAGCCAATACCGCGCAGACCTGCAGGCCGGTCAATCCGTTCACGTGCTCAAGTACGTCGGCGTGGTGAACAGCCTCAATGCGGCCCCCGAGGAGGTCGTCGCACGCGCCGAAGAACAGGCCCAGCACGCTGCAGCGAAAGGCTACGACGCCCTGCGCAGCGCCCATGCCAACGCCTGGATGGCCAAGTGGGAGTTGGCGGACATTCGCATTGACGGCGACGATTCGGCTCAGCAAGGCATTCGCTTCAACATCTTCCACCTGTTGCAAACGTTTACAGGGGTGGATGCCCGCTTGAACATCGGCCCCAAAGGCTTCACCGGCGAGAAATACGGCGGTTCCACCTACTGGGACACCGAAGCCTACTGCCTGCCCTTCTACATGGCCTCCACCGACCAGAGCGTCGCGAAGAACCTCTTGGTCTACCGCTACAAGCAGCTCGGCAAAGCCATTGAAAACGCGGAAAAGCTCGGCTTCACCGACGGCGCAGCCCTCTACCCCATGGTGACCATGAACGGCGAGGAATGCCACAACGAATGGGAAATCACCTTTGAGGAGATCCACCGCAACGGCGCCATCGCCTACGGCATCTACAACTACATTCGCCACACCCAAGACCGCAGCTACCTCGCCGAAGGCGGCTTGGAGGTGCTCGTGGCCATTGCCCGCTTCTGGGCGCAGCGCGTCAACTGGAGCGATGCCCAGGAGAAGTTTGTCATCCTTGGTGTGACGGGACCCAACGAATACGAGAACAACGTCAACAACAACTACTACACCAACTTCATGGCGGCGTGGTGCTTGGAATACGCGGCCGAATGTGCCCAGTGGTTGGCGACCGAACAGCCCGCCGACTACGCGGAACTCCTCGCCAAACTCCAATTGGACAGCGACGAAATCGAGCAGTGGGAGGCCATTCGGGAAAACCTCTACTACCCCTACAGCGAGGAGCACCAAGTCTACCTCCAGCAGGACGGATTCCTCGACAAGGAGCTCATCCCCGTCAACGAACTCGACCCCGCACAGCGCCCTATCAACCAGAAATGGAGCTGGGACCGCATCCTGCGTTCCTGCTACATCAAGCAGGCCGACACCCTCCAGGGCATGTTTTTCTTTGAAGACCGCACCGACCTGGACGTACTCAAGCGCCACTTCGATTTCTACGAGCCTTTAACCGTTCACGAAAGCTCCCTGAGCCCCTGTGTGCACACGGTTTTGGCCAGCCGCCTCGGCTACAAAAAGAAGGCCTACGAGCTCTACTTGCGCACGGCCCGTTTGGACCTGGACGATTACAACCACGAAGTCTACCAAGGCCTCCACGTCACTGCCATGGGCGGCACCTGGATGTCCGTCGTCTACGGATTTGGCGGCATGAAAATCGTCGGCGAGGACCTGCACTTCCAGCCCTTCTTGCCCGAACAGTGGACCGGCCTCTCCTTCCACCTGCGTTGGCGCGGCGCCCTCTTGCACGTTCAAGTGGCCGAATCCGGTCTCACCGTGACCCACAAAGACGGACCCGACGTCACCTTCCACGTAGGCGGAACGGCCCACACGTTGAAGTGCTGCGAAACGTTTAACAGCTAATCTTTGGTTTGCTGGTTTGTTAGTGTGTTTGTAGTCAAGTTTTTACCTTCAAGTCTTCTAAATTCCCAAGCCCCCTAGCCCTTTGACCCTTAAACCCTTCTACCCTTTAACCCTCATCGCTCTCCTCGCGAGCTGCGGAGGGCCTTCTTTGCCCATCGGCGATGAAGATGCCGGCCTCGGCTACCGCCCCTTGCAACTGGTGGAAGGAGAAACGAAGCTCTACGTGGAGGACTATGTGCTTTCGGAGGTGGAGTCGGTGGATTGGCCCAAGGGATTGAAGGTGAGCTATCAGAAGGATTCGGCCATCTACCGGATTACGGGGCGCATGGAGGCTCCCCTGGGCACCGTTACGTTCCACGCCGCGGATGGCGAATACAGCCTCCTCCTCAAGCAGAGCATGGCCCAGCCTGTGACCTTCCGCTATGGGCCGGCGTCGGACAGCTTGCGGGTGACGCTTTTTGGCTCGTTCAACAACTGGAACCGCAGCGCTACCCCCATGCGCTACGTGGGCGATTCTACCGGTGGAAGCTACCAGGCTACGCTGAATTTGCCGGCCGGAAACTACGCGTACAAATACTTCGTAAATGGCGAAGAACGCTTGCAGCCCGGCGACGACAGCACCTTGGTTCCCAATGGCTTTGGCAGCTTTAACCACAGTTTGACGGTTGCTTTGCCGGGTCAGTCTTGCCAGCCCCTGCGCGCGCTGAACGTGGGCGATGGCGGAACGGGCGAAGACGTTTCCTTCGTGGTTCTGGATACCCTTCCCGAGGATCAAGAGGTCTTGGCGTTCTGGAACACCTATGCGCTGCCTGCCTCGGCGGTGGAGCGTCAGGCGGACGGCACGGTGTGGGTTTATTTGCCCAAAGATTCGGATTGGTCCGAACGCAACCACCTGCACCTCTACTCCCACAACGGCGCCCAAATCAGCAACGATGTCCTGATTCCCTTTGACGAAGACCACCTGATTTCCCACACGGGCCAGCTCACGCGCAGCGACTGGGAAAATGCTACCCTCTACTTCATGATGGTGGACCGTTTTGCCAATGGCGACAGCAGCAACGACGCGCCGCTTAACCGACCCGATGTGCTTCCCTTGGCGGACTACATGGGCGGAGAC
>JAYQOY010000031.1:0-7049 GCA_038145075.1 Schleiferiaceae bacterium
TTTACCCTTAAACTGTCTGGGGGACCTTCGCCGCGCGCAGGGACTTTCGTTGTTTTGCCAAGCTCTAGCCCTCTAGCCCTCTAGCCCCCTAGCGCGAAGGCGTTAGCCTGAGCTTATCCCTCATCCTCCTCAAAATCCGCCGCCTTAAACGCGATGGAGGCATCCAGTATTTCGGAAATTAAGGGAAGGAGGACCACCTGCTCAAAGGCGTCGAGCGTTTCGCGTGAAATCCATTCGGAACGTTGAAAACTGAGCCAGGCCACCGGGTCTTGCGGTTTGCGCATGGCGTGGATGCCCGCGCGGAAGGGCCCGCCGGCTTGGTGTTTGGAAAGGAGCCAGGCGTAGGTGAAGAGCTGAAGCGCCTTCCCTTTGGTGGTTTTGCGCAAGTCCTCTAGGGTGGACACGCTGAGTTCGCCTTTTTGGAAGCCCCCGGATTTGAGGTCGACGACGGCCCAGCCGTTTTGCCAAGCCTCAATGCGGTCTGCGCGGCCCTTGACTTTGACGCGCTGGCCGGCGACATGCAAAAAGGTTTCCAGCGTTTCTTCGACGAGGTGGACGCTCCAAGGGCTGTCGCGGTCGTCGCCATTGGCAATGCGTTCCCCTTCGGCAACCGCCCAATCGCGGGCCATTTTGTGTAAGACGTTGCGTTCGATGACAAAGGGTCCGGTGGTACGCGGTCCGGGGAAGTGCTTTTGGATGCCCGCCTCCACCGCATCGTAGACCCGATCCAGCCCCCAGGTTTGGTCCTCTTTGAGCTGTTTGAAGAGCATTTCGTGCACGTCATGAAGCACGTTCCCCCGAATGTTGGCGGCCATGCGCTCTTCGACGGCTTCCTCTTCCCGAATGCCCAACACAAACCGAACGTAAAACTCCGCCGGGTCCTTCAAATACGTGTTCAGCGCGGACGGACTTAGTCCACGTTCCACGAGCTGATGCACGAGCTGCGCCAAAACCTCAGGGGATTTCTCCATTTTCCAAGGCTGCGCCAGGCGGGAGGAATCGACTTCGGATTGAACGCTTCGGTCTTCCCAGCGAATGCCAGGGTAGCGCTGCAGTTCGATGGCCATTTGGGCCAAGAATCGGCTGGGTTCGCCCTTGCCCATGCCGTCGGACTCGCCGTTGACGAGGAAGAAGACGCGTTTGGCCCGCTGGCAGAGGCGGTAAAAATGGTAGGCCATGATGGCTTCGCGCTCTTGGGGGAGCGGCATGCCGTAGGCGCGGCGGACATCAAAGGGGAGGAAGGAGGCGTCGTTGCGTCCTTTGGGGAGGACGCCCTCGTTGACCGGCGCTAGGATGAGGGTGTCAAAATCCAAATTTCGGGTCTCCAGCAAGCCCAAAACCTGCAGCCCTTGGAAGGGTTCGCCGTAAAAATTCACCGGGCTCTCCTGGGCAAACTGCTTGAAGAGGCGGCGCAAACTGCCGAAGCTCAGCGCTTGGTCCGGCATCCAGGTGCGCAAGGACTCCAGCGCATTGAGACAGAGGCGCGCGGGCTCTGCTTCCCAGGCCGAACGCAAGCTCTCCACATAGCGCCCCAAGGCCACCGACAAATCCGCCAAGAAGGGCTTGGCATCCGGGTAGGCCTGCCACAGGTGGGCGCCCTCGCCCAAGAGATCGCAGGCGCTGTCCACGGACCAGTGGGCGCGTTTGCCGCGGCGCAGTTTTTCGGCCGCTCGAGGCAGCGCATGGGGGCCGTCGTACAGGGCTTGGCACACGGGGTGAATACAGCTGGCCTGCAGGAGGCGGTAGGGGTAGGTGCCCCCGCTGAGTTCGCGGGCTTCGTGCAGCTGGAAGAAGGCATCAAGGCCCGCAAAGGCCGCCGTGCTGGTAAGCGGCATACCCATGGTGACGTTGGCCTCTTCCAGGTCGGTGGGCAGGGCTTGCAGGGTGGGAATCAACAGGACTTCGTCCGCGAGAACGACGGCCGTTCGGTGCAGGGTAGGATTGCTTTGGCTGAGCTCTTGTAGGACCGACCCCAGGGCTTTGGTGACGCCCACGGCGCGGTTGGCGCGCAGCACGGTGAAGGTGGTTTCGGAGGTGGCGTACCAGGCGGGAGGCTCCCGAAGGTCCACGGTTAAACCGTCCGGCAAGTCCTGCACATGTTGGCGAAGCGCCCATCCGGCTTCGTGCGCCTCGGCCTGCATGTAGTGGGCATCGGCATCCCAAAATGCACGGGCTCCCACGTGGCGGTGGGCGCTGATGAGCAGGGCCTTTTCGGAGGGCGTTAGGGCGTTGAACCCCACAAAGTAGAGCCGATCGACTTCGCTTTTCTGCATCCAGGCGACCAGGGCGGATTCCGCAGGGCCATCGGGGGCAGGGCTCGCTTTTTGGAAGACGCCGCCGGGGGTGCTCCAGCCTTTGGCTTCGAGCATTTCGTGGTAGCGCGTGTAGAGCCCGGGCAACTGCTTCCAGAGGTCCAGGCGGCGGGTCATGAGTTCGGTGGGTTCGTCAAGGCCCCAGAGGCTGAGCGCTTCGATTTCCCGCATTTCGGTGTAGACCTCGCTGGCATTGACGCCGTGGCGGTCCATCTCGCCAAAGTCACGTAAGACGGTGGGCGCCCAGCGCAGAAATTCCTCCAGCGGCTGGCTGCGCGACTGAAAGACCTCTTCGTGGGCGGCAAAGAGCACCATGAGCTGGTCCATGGGGCGGGCGGGCTCGCGCTGGGCGAGCTCTTGCATGACGGATTCTACGGGCCAAATGGCGGGAGACAGTGCCGGCTGCTGCAGGTGCTTTTGGAAGGCTTGGCGCAGCGCACGCTGGGCACGGCGCGAGGGCAGGATGATGCCTGAGCGGTGCAACTGGGTACTTTCGGCGATGATTTCCCGGGCAACCCGGTCCAAAAATGCTTCCATGCAGATTCTACGAACGATAGTGTTGGCGTGCTTCAATATACGCCGCTACCGAACGTGGAAGCTCATCGTTTGCGCTTCCTTTTAAGCCCAATTTGGCCCGAATGGCCGTCGCACTCCGCTCCATCAAGGGTCCGTCTGCGATCGCCACGCGCGCATGCCCTAGCAGGGGGTGGTCGCTGGGAATTTCAGCCCCGGGACGCGGGTACACCAGGAGCTGGGCCGCGCGCAAAATGCCCTCGGGGTCCTTCCAGCGCGGGAAGGAGAGAAAGTTGTCGGCGCCCATGAGGAGGAAGAAGGTTCGGTCCGGATGGGCAGCCTGCAAAGCCGCCAAGGTGTCCACGGTGTAATTGGGCTGCGGAAGCTCAAATTCAATGGTGGAAACCTTAAAATGCGGGATGTTCTCCGTGGCGAGCTCCACCATGTGCAAGCGCTCCGTGTCGTCCAGCAGGTCTGCCTTGTCCTTGTGCGGATTGTGCGGGGTCACCACCAGCCAAACCTCGTCCAGATTTTGCCACTGCGCGAGGTATTCGGCTACGATGAGGTGGCTCTTGTGGACCGGGTTGAAGGTGCCAAAAAAGAGCCCCGTTTTCATGCGTTTAAAAATGGGAGAACGGCGGCCTGTAATTCGGCATAGGCCTGTTCCAAATCGTCGTTGACGACGATCACATCAAAGCGCTCGGCGGTTGCCATTTCCTGCTCGGCCTTGGCGAGGCGCATGCGAATTTTGTCTTCGGCGTCCGTGCCGCGACCGCGCAGGCGCTGCTCCAAAATTTCCAAATTGGGCGCTTGAATGAAGACGGCTAAGGTTTGATCCGGATAGTTTTTTTTGAGGCGCAATCCGCCGGCGACGTCGATGTCAAAGACCACGGTTTTACCTGCCGCATCCAGGCGTTCGACCTCCGACTTCAACGACCCGTAGTAGGTTCCAGCGTAGACCTCTTCCCACTCGAGGAAGGCTTTGGCCTCGCGCCGGGCGTCAAATTCTTCGGCGCTGAGGAAGTAGTAGTCCTGACCGTGAACCTCTTGGCCGCGCGGGGCACGGCTCGTAGCAGAAACGGAAAACGCCAGTTGCGGAAAGTCCGCCATCAAGCGGCGCACCAGCGTGGTTTTGCCGGAGCCCGACGGCGCAGACAGGACCAAAAGCTTCATAGGACGTTCAGGCTTTGCTCTTTGATTTTCTCCAGCTCCTCCTTCATTTGCACGACGATGCGCTGCATGCCGGCGTGGTTGGATTTGCTGCCGAGGGTATTGATTTCACGGCCCATTTCTTGGCTGATGAAGCCCAGTTTTCGGCCTTGGCCCTCCTGCATGGCTTCGTGGAAATGGTCCAAATGGGCCTGAAGGCGCACCTTTTCTTCGTTGACGTCTAATTTCTCGAGGTAGTAAATCAGCTCCTGCTCAAAGCGATTGGCGTCATAATCTATTCCTTCCAGGCCGCGGTGTAAGCGTGCTTTCAGGGCCTCGACACGTTCTTCTTCCAGCGCGGGAACTTCCTTCAAACCTGCCTGAATGCTGGCCAAACTCGCCCAGAGGTCCTGGGCTAGCGCCGCGCCCTCGCGCTCGCGGAAGGCTTGAAAATCCGCCATGGCCTCCTTCATGGCGCCCTCGACTGCGGCCCATTCGGCGTCTTGAACTTCTTCCGACACATGGGGGGTGGGCAGTCGCAGGGCCATGTTCAGCAACTGGGCTTTGGAGATGGGCTCTCCAGCGATATCCTGTAGGCTTTGCATGGCTTGCTCCAGCCAGTCCTTTTGCAGGCCGACTGCTTCTTGGCCGATGGCCTCGCGGTGGATGTTGACATCGACCTTGCCGCGGGTAACAACTTCGCTGACCTGCTTGCGCCAGTCCATTTCGCGTTCGCGGTAGAGGGAGGGGTAGCGAAGGTTGAGGTCCAAGCCTTTGCTATTGAGGGACCGAATTTCAATGGTGATTCGGGCAGTCGCGCATTCGGCACTGCCTTTTCCGAATCCTGTCATGGAGCGCATCATGCCCACAAAGGTAGCCCCTCTGTGGGACGGATAGGTGCTGTTCGCAACGGATGGCCTTGAAAGACCTCCAAAAAATCATGGGGCTGTGCGTCACGCGCATCCTCTTGAAGGCCAAGGACTTGCCCGACCTGCCCCCAAAGTTTTTCTGGCGTCCAGCCTTTTTCACGGTAGTCTTGAATGCCTACCGAGCCGTGGCGCTTGCTTAAACGGTGGCCATCCGGACCGTACCAAAGGGGGGCATGCTGGACCTTCGGTGCGGGCTGTCCCAGCGCCTGATGCAGGAAGCGCTGCGGAGCCTCGGAATCGGCCAAATCCATACCGCGTAGCACATGCGTCACCCCCTGGGCGCCATCGTCAACGACCACGGCCAGCTGGTAGCCCCAGGCCCCATCGGCCCGCTGCAAGACAAAGGCGTCGTCGGGGTACTTCAAGCGTTTGGCAAAGGGGCCGTCCAATGGAAGTTCCGCATCCACGCAGGTTCCGGGGTAAGCGCCCCAGGCCTCGTGGGGGGCGCGGACCGCTTCTTCCATGTCTTTTCGGGTGCAGGAGCAGGCAAAGACGAGATCCTGCGAGGCCAGAGTTTCTAGGGCGGCGGCGTAGGTGGAAGAGCGCTCGGACTGGGCGGGGACTTCGCGGTCCCAGTGGAGGCCGAGCCAGGTGAGGTCGCGGCGCCAGGCATCGGCAAATTCGGGTTTGCAGCGCTGGCGGTCTACGTCCTCCATGCGCAGAAGGAGGGTTCCGTTTTGCGTTCGGGTCTGGAGCCAAGCGAGCAAATACGTGGAGGCATGCCCAAGGTGCATGAAGCCGGAAGGGGAAGGAGCAAAACGACCAACCATGGCATGAAAGTACAACCGCTTGGGCGCTACCTTCGTGTCCATGGACTCAGAACACTTCGGCACACGCGCCATCCACGGCGGCCAGCATCCGGATCCCTCGACGGGCGCCGTCATGCCTCCCATCTACCAAACCTCCACTTACGCGCAGTCTGCGCCCGGTGTGCACCAGGGCTACGAATACAGTCGCACCCAAAACCCTACGCGCCATGCCTTGGAGCGCGCTTTGGCCTCGATTGAAGGCGGCACGCACGGCTTGGCGTTTGGCAGCGGATTGGCGGCGGTGGATGCCTGTATGAAGTTGCTTTCTCCAGGCGACGAGGTGGTTTCGACTAACGACCTCTACGGTGGCACTTACCGACAGTTCGTGAAAGTCTACGAGAAGTATGGCTTGAAGTTTCATTTCACGCCGATGGGGAATGCGGCGGATGTGGCGGCGCTTGTGAATGCGAATACCAAAATGATTTGGGTCGAGACCCCCACCAATCCCATGCTCAACGTCATTGACATCGAAGCCGTAGCAGAAGTGGCTAAGAAGGCTGGAGCGCTGTTGGTGGTGGACAACACCTTTGCGACGCCCTATTTGCAACAGCCATTGGCCTTGGGGGCAGACATTGCCTTGCATTCGGCGACGAAGTACCTGGGCGGCCACAGCGACGTGGTCCTAGGTGCGTTGGTGGTCAAAGACAAAGAGCTGGCGGAAAAACTGTACTTCCTGCAAAATGCGACGGGTGCGGTGTGCGGCCCCATGGACAGCTTCCTGGTTTTGCGCGGTATTAAAACGCTGCATGTGCGCATGGACCGCCACCAGGAAAACGCCCTGGAATTGGCAGCCTACCTGCGCCAACATCCCGCTGTGAGCCGCGTGGTTTTCCCCGGTTTTGAGGACCATCCCGGCCATGCCGTGGCGAAGAAGCAGATGCGTGGGTTTGGCGGCATGATCAGCTTCGCGGTCAAGAGCGATTCCTTTGAAGATGCGAGCAAAGTCTGCAGTGCTATGAAAGTCTTCACCTTGGCGGAATCCTTGGGCGGTGTGGAGTCTTTAGCGGGCCATCCTGCCTCTATGACGCACGCCTCTATTCCCAAGGCCCAACGCGAAGAGAGCGGGGTGACGGACGGCCTAATTCGCTTGAGTGTTGGCATTGAGGACGTTCGCGATCTTAAAGCGGATTTGGATACCGCACTTTCCGTACTTTTATAACTGTTATGGCGGACAAATTCGCAGTCATTGGTTTGGGTCAGTTTGGCTCGGCCATTTGTAAGAAGCTCTCCGAAAAGGGCGCAGAGGTCATCGCAATTGACATTGACGAGGACAAAGTAGAAGACATCAAAGAGCACGTGGCCTATGCCGTTCAGCTGGACAGCACGGATTTGCGCGC
>JAYQOY010000031.1:7567-19639 GCA_038145075.1 Schleiferiaceae bacterium
TTCAGTCTTGTGGCCTTGGCCGCTTGTGTCAAGGAACCCAAGCCGGATCCGCTGCCCCCTTTGGCGACTGGGCCCTTTGAGCCCCGATTGAAGGAAGGCTGGCGCGTGCATGCGGTCTCCTACGAAGGCACCATGCCCAACCCGTTTGACAGCACCACGACGGCTCAGTTCAAAGGCGAGGCCTACGACGTAGGCGGTGAATTCACGTTCACAGATCGCAACGATTCTGCCCTGGTCCACTATCGCATTGACTTTATGGCGGATTTGCTCGCTGGCATGGTCCCCTTGCATTACAATAAGGAGGGTGATGGTATTTGGAGCTACGATAGTTCGATCAAGACTTTGTGGTTTTATGCTTTTCCGGATACCCTGGAGTTTGTGGTCGACTATGACGCCGACACGTTACAGCTTTGGCATTCGAACGTCATCATTGACTATCCGGCCATGAACATCACGCTTCCAACGCGTATGGACATCGAACTCCGCAAGTAAATGGATCTGCGCCAGCTGATTCGCGAAAGCAATTTCCTCCCCATGCTGGCGTCCGTAGGCGCCCTCTTTGCGTACTCGTGGTGGACGGGCTCTGCCAACAATCCCTGGATTTTATTCATTGGCATAGCCGCGGGAATGCCCCATGGCGCCACCGATTTGCTGGGGGAATCCTCACCTTGGAATACCCGCGCCGCCCTCTTTTATGGGCTGAGCATCGCATTGCTCTACCTGAGCTGGACCTTCTGGCCGGGCTTTACCCTTGGGCTGTTTTTAGTGGTCAGCATTGTGCATTTTGGGACTGAGGATGCTCTTTCTTCCCAATGGTCCTGGCTGCATGCGCATGAGTCCGTGGTTCGGGGCAGCCTGGTCGTCTTATTGCCTTCGCTCTTTTACCGCGAGGAAGTCATCGAGCTCTTTTACCTGGTCTCCGGAGCGGATTGGTCCGGGATCTTGGCGCCCGAGGTGGTGAAAATGGGCCTCAACATTTGGTTCATTGGCCTCTTCACGCTCTTTGGCCACGCTGCCACGCAGTGGTCTTCTTGGGAGCGGGTGCTTCAAACCTTCATGGAGCTGGGCTTGCTCGTTGTCGTGTTCCGAATCTTACACCCGCTGGAGGCTTTTGTGGTCTACTTTGTGGCCGGCCATTCGCTCCGAACGGCCCACAAGCTGCGCCACGTCCTGCGCGCCCATGCGCTCCCCGTCGTGGCCCTGACGCTGGCCACTTTTGGAGCGGCTGCTCTCTACCATTTCTATGTGCCCACCCAGCTAGAGGTGGATGGCCAGATGATTCGGACGGCCTTTGTGGCGCTTTCGCTCTTTGCGATTCCACACGCGGTCTGGAGGACCTACGCGATTTTTAAGTAGCCCAAAAAAGGGAAGGGCTGCCCAGCGGGCAGCCCTTCTAGCTATTTCCTGCGTTTAGGTTTAGCTGTTTTTGATGGGGATGTGTGGGTTCTGTACCCAGCCTACGATCCATGCAGCGGCATTGTACAGCACGCCGTAGAGTGCAGCAGCAATGTGGAATACAGCAAGTAGGATTACGGCATTCACTAGCATGCCTAAAGTTCCCATAATGCTATCCCAAGACCATGAGCCAGAGATGCTTGCGTTCCAATCAGCCATGCTGAAGGAATTGCCCAACGTGTCTAATACACCAAAAGGAATCAAAGCAGAAGCCTCGCCCCAGTACCAAGCAGGAGCTGCCCAGAACATATCGGCAATGGATTCACCTCCGCCCAATGGAGCGTATACGCTGGTGTTGAACAAAGTGGCAACTGCCATGCACAAAGCTTGAGTTAGCACAACCAAAGCACCCAGTTCTCCCAAGAGGCGGATGTTGGTCTTAACTACATCGTGTGCCAAGAAGTGGGTCATGCTGCCGTGATTACCTGCAAAGGAATCGCCGCGCATGCGAACCACATTAGGGATGGCAAAGGCAGCTACCAAGCAGATCAACGTAGTTACGATGCTGGCAATCATGCCCATCGAATCTGCGGATCCGAAATAGTCGCCTGCTCCGTCAATCAATCCCCATACCATCAAGATGCACATGCCAAGGGCTAGCCATGAGTAGATGGTCTGGAAATAACTCCGGACGCCGTTGCTGCTGTCAAAGTTGTCTAGCGTGTCAGAAACACGGCTTCCGAGAACTCTTCCAGCGATTTGACCGGGTAGGTCAAGGACTTTTTGAATGATTTCGTTCATTGTTGTGTGCGTTTTGGTTTATATGAAAATTAGTTAAAGACTTAATCAACACGAAATCAATCTGATAAAAAAGACGCATAGAATGTTCATTTTGCTCGTTCCAAATAAGCTCTAACCCAGTACCAGTAAAGGTTTGAGGATAATTGACATTAGTTGAAAACTTTTTTAAATGTTATAGGGACAATTGTAAAAAATCTGTCAAAAGGGCAAAAAACCACATTTTTTTTCTTGACTAAGGCTTTGGAAAACAAATAATTACAATCCTATTTGTTTAATTATTTTATATAAAAGTTAAACGTGATTAAACCTTATTGACGAATAAATGTTATAAAGACAAACAAAACTCACTTTTAAAACCTAAACGTATTATGGAATTCTTAGAAGTTCTCTCCATTGATCCCGCTGACCCCGTCAGCTTCACGTTCTTCACGGGTTACATGGCCATGTTTGCCGCGTCCGTGTTCTTCTTCTTTGAGCGCGGTCGTGTGGCCGACGAATGGAAGTCGAGTTTATTGGTTTCTGGTTTGATTACTGGTATCGCTGCAGTTCACTACTACTACATGCGTGACTACTATCAGGCTACTCACGAAACCCCTGTTGCTTTGCGTTACATCGACTGGACCTTGACGGTTCCCTTGATGTGCGTGGAATTTTATCTCATCACGAAAAAAGCAGGCGGCACGTCTGCATTGTTGTGGAAGCTGATCTTGGCTTCTGTAGCGATGTTGGTGCTGGGCTACATCGGCGAAGCGTTCTACGCGGACCAAACCCAATCATGGGTATGGGGTGCGTTGTCCGGCGCTGCGTACTTCTACATCGTATGGATGGTTTGGAAGGGCGAAGTAGCTACGCTTGCAGCTAGCGCAGGCGGCAACGTTCAAAAGGCGGTTGAAGCCTTGATGAAGTTTGTCGTCATCGGCTGGGCTATCTATCCTATTGGTTACATCGCAGGTACCGAAGGTGGTTTGTTCGGCATGCCTGTGTTGGAAGGCCTGGATATGGACCTCGTGTACAACATTGGTGACGCCGTCAACAAGATTGGCTTCGGCTTGGTCATCTACGCACTTGCCATCGGCGACAAGAAGTAAAATAACGTGTGAGTTTTGTCTTGTGTGCGCAAGGGCCCCCGGAAACGGGGGCCCTTTTTTGTTGGCGCGCCCCGTGAAATAAGCGCCGGGCCATCACGGACTTACCGAAAAGACGAAGCGGTCGTCACGCGCAACCACGGCATGCGAGAGAACGGCCAGGACGTGGTGCGTTTGGGTCGATTGGCTATACGACTTTCGCCAACCTTGTGCTTGAAGGTGCAGGATCCCGCGGTCCCACTGCACGTAGGTGCCTAGGGCGCCGGGCCGAATTCGGTCCATCCAAGACATACCGGGCAATTGAAACTGCTGGACCAATGCGCCTGTGGCACTGTCCAAGTAGAGGACTTCTCCCATGTGATTCACGACCAAAAGCTGCCCCGCATCCCAGGTGAAGCCGGGTATGTTCCACGCGAAAGGCAAGGTATACGCCCATTTGAGGGCCTGGTTAGGGAGGGACCAAGCGAGCACTTTCTCGGCAGTGCCGACGTACAGCATGTCCTCCGCATACAGGATAGGAAGGCCATTGCCTGGATCCTCCGCGATGGGATAGCTGCGCAAGGAATCTGGGTGGTAGACCCACAGCACGACCTGCCCACTTTGACTGGCGGCGTCCCAGGTGCGCAAAGTGGCGGCCCAACCTCCCGCCCAGTGGGTCCACCCGTCGAGGACGGCGTACTGCTGGCTCGCCAGGGTATGCCGGGCAAGTTGGGTCCAATTCCCGGTGGCGTCACAGGACCAAACGCTGATGCCCTGGGCGTCATAGATGGGCAGCAAGAAGGTGCTGTCGAGGGGATGGGCCATTCGGGTCGTCCAGGTGCCGGGAACCAAGGGATAGGGAAAGGAGGACGTTTGGCCCGAATACGGATCAATGCGCAAGGCCAAGGAGTCTTCAAACATCCACAAGGCATCCTCTTGAATGGCCACTTCCTCGAGGACCCAGGCATCATTCAGCCAGTGGTTGGGCAGGGAGACCGACCACAGCAACTGCCCGGTAAATCCGTGCCGCAGGCCCACGGCTTGGCTGTCCACTTGAACCCAAACATGCTTCCCCCAGGCATAGGGCCCAAAGCCTACGCACGCGGCGGAGTCACTGCGCAAGGGCATTTCCCAGGCGTGGGGAGGGCTGTCGCGCAGGGGGTAGACTTGGTTTTGGCAGCTCCAAAGGCTGAGCAGGCCGAGAAGGGCAAAAAAGCGGGGCTGTTTCATCGGACAGGGGTTAAAAAGAAGGCCGCACCGGGGATGGTCCCGTTGTAGAGGCGTTTGAAGAATTCACGGGTGTAGGAGGCATTGCGCATTTGCTGGTGATTGGTATGCGGCAAGGCAATATGAGCGACGGCGCCAGGGAGGCTTCCCGCCGAACTTGCGAGCACCACCCCGTCGTTCGGATGGACGGTCACCTCGCTGACCCAGCGCGGCCACGCCAGGCAGGTGGCGTCTGGGTTGCTGCTTTCACAGTCGGAGGGATGGGCGACCACAGACCATTCGCCTGCATCGTTTTCCCCGCGGCATCGGCACCAATAGCCGTCGAGCTGGTGGTGGACGGTTCGAGCCCCAATGAGGGATTCGTACACGTTGTTGGCGTTTCGGTACCACTGTTCGGCGTCCGACGCGGCCTCCGCTTGCTCCAAGGCGCGCTGCCGCTGCCAGGCGTGGTAGAGCCCCGCCACCGGGTTCCACCAAGACGCTTGGAGGGCGAGGGCGTGGTGCTGGGCAGAGGCCGCCGCCACAAAGGATTGCGCTTGGTAGCGGGCCTGCTGGGTATTGGCCCAGTCCACAAGGGGCTGGTCCCCGTCAAAGGCAAAGGGGTCTTGAGCGAGGGCCATTCCAACCGAATCGGTCACCGTCATCGAATAGGCCGTCCGCCAAAAGACGGGTTCGTCTTCCACCCCGTAGACTTGAATGACGGGCACGGAAGGGCTGCGTTGGCTGACCTTTTGGATGAGGAGATTTTGGGGGTGGAGTTCGGCCGTGATGGGCCGATTAAACTTGCCCAAAGCAAAGGGGACCACAAGGTTGCTGGCAGCCGCACACTGGGTATTCAGAGTTTGCTGAAGCAGGGGGTCCAAGTTTTCAAACCAGCGCAAGGGCGGCAGATACGCCGGCATCCAGAGCACAGGGTGGCTCAAAACGCTGCAGGCATCGGAGATAAAGGTGGCCGCTCCGTTTTGGCCCCATGGACTCAATACAAAAGGGGCTTGCGATCCTTCCACGGCGGAACCAATCAGGACCATGCCGCCTACAGGCCGGTCAAAGAGGGAGGAATCCGCATACAAGCTGTCCAAGACCAGCGCCTCCAAGCCCCCTAAAGAATGGGCGATGAGGATGTGGTTATCGGGGTCAGTTTGCTGCATTTGCTGGGCCAGCCAGGCCTTGGCCTGCAGGTGCTGATCGATGTCCAGAGCCCCGTCTATCAAGCTGCCGTTTTGGGAATAGGTGGGCGGGCTATCGTAGACAACGTCCCGCGCGGGATACAGGGGCGCTCCTCCTAGGGCGGTTCGGCTGGCCACGAGATTCCAGTTTTCCGGAGAGCCCCCCAGACCGTGGAGGTAGAAGAGAATGCGCTGCCCGGACGTGGCTGTTTTTGCGGCAAAGTGAAGGGAGCCGTTCGGGGGTAAAAAATCGGGAACCTCCACAGCGAACGCCGAGTCGGGCAGGCTGAAGACGGTGCAAGGCTGTGCATAGACGCCGGTGGTCAAGAGGCCAATGAGCAGGGCGATTAAGGCCAGCGTGGCCACCATAGAGGCCTGGTGCGTAGTGGGTTTTGCCATCGTTGAGTAGGTTAGAGTTGAACAAACGGTGCTTGGAGGGAAAAGGGCCCAAAGTGGAGGACGGCCGTGTAGCGGCCAGGAGCCAGGGTGGGCTGTACGTACAGGGGCAGGGGTCCGGTCTCCTCCACGGCCCAGGCCACTCGGCCTTGTACATCCCGGAATTCCAAGGACGAAGGCTGGAGGGTGCGCCCATCGCTCAAGGCGATCCAGACCTCCCCGAGGTCGTGGGGGTTGGGGGAGAGCTGGACTTCGGCTTCGGAAGACACCTCCCCCTCAAAACCGTCCAGAGGGGAGCGCAGCACCCAGGTCCAATCCTGAGCGCAGGCACCCGAGCTGAGTATTCGGGGCTGGACGCGCTCTTCCACGTGGATGTACCAGCCAGCCCCGAGGGGCGCAAATTCCCAGCGCTCCAAGCGGCCATCCCCATGCGCCCATGTCCACTCCGGGGGATTGGCTTGCGCGGTCATCGTCCAACCTTCCCCGGCCTCCCAGGACCACCGGCCGTCCCCCACCTGAAGAGCCCCCAACGCGGCCAGCTCTTCGGTGCTCGGGAGAATCTGGGACACTCGGGGCAACAAGAGGGATTCGGGGAAGTCTAGGGATTCGGGCGCTTCCTCGGGCGAGAGCGCGACCCATTCGCCCCGCTGCATCCAGGAGATCCCGCTGGGGCTCCAGCGCAGGCGCTGCAGGGGCTGGCGCCAGGCGTCGTGAGGGTCGATGGATTCCTGAAAATGCCATTCCAGGGTGGGCTGCGCCCCTTGGTCGTGCCATTGGCGCAGGACGGACTGGAAGCGCGGCAAAAGAGCTTCGGATTCCCAGGCGCTGAGCCCGGCGGTGTCGCTGAGTTCGGGCAATCGGCAAACCGTCCAATGCTGCTCTTGGCATTGAAAAAAATAGGGGACGGTCTGGGCCCAGAGGGGGCCAAACGCGAGCGAAGTCCAACAGCTCCACCAGAGCCGCCAAACTTTTACGAAGGGAAAAGGTTGTATGTGCATGGGGCGAAAGTGCCCCAATCGGTTCAGGCCTATCCGAAATCAAACGCCTGTATCCGTTTAAATTTCGGACTTTTGCAGTTCCCAACACGCCACGCATGCTCTCAGACCAGATTCGCGCCGACTTCCCCATCCTCACCCGCCAGGTGCATGGAAAGCCGTTGGTGTATTTGGACAACGCGGCTACAACGCAAAAGCCGCAGGCCGTAATTGACGCTATTGTGCACTACTACAGCCACTACAATAGCAATGTGCACCGCGGGGTGCACCAGCTCAGTCAGGAGGCGACGGATGCGTTTGAGGCGGTTCGGACCCAGCTGCAGGGCCACTTGAACGCGGCGCATGCCCACGAAGTGATTTTCACCAAGGGCAGCACGGACAGTTTGAATTTGGTGGCCCACGGCTTTCGGAGCCTACTCAAACCCGGGGACGAAATTATCGTTTCGCAGTTGGAGCACCACAGCAACCTCGTGCCCTGGCACATGCTGGCGGAACGCACGGGGGCCCTCCTGCGCTACATCCCCATGAACGGCCAAGGCGAACTGGATCAGAGCGTCTATGAAAGCCTTCTCAACGCCCGCACCAAAGTGGTGGCCTTCAACCACATCTCCAACGCATTGGGCACCATCAACCCCGTGAAGGAAATGGCGGCCAAGGCCCATGCCGTGGGCGCGGCGGTGGTCGTGGACGGGGCACAGGCCTTGCCCCACGCCGCGGTGGATGTGCAGGATTTGGATGTGGATTTTTACAGCGGTTCGGCCCACAAGATGTACGGCCCCACGGGCATTGGCCTCTTGTACGGAAAGACCGAATGGCTGGAAAAATTGCCCCCCTACCAAGGCGGCGGCGAGATGATTCAGGACGTCGAAATGACCTCGAGCACCTACGCGGGCTTGCCCCACAAGTTTGAGGCGGGCACCCCCAACATTGAAGCGGTCATCGCCTGGGGCGCGGCGTTGACCTGGATGCAGCAGGTGGGCGTGGCGAACATCCAGGCGCACGAAAACGAACTGCTCGCCTACGGTACGGCCCTCTTGGAGGCCATTCCGGGCGTGAAGATCTACGGCAAAGCCCAGCAGAAGGCCGCGGTCTTGAGCTTCAATGTGGCCGGTGTGCATCCCTACGACGTGGGCACGCTTTTGGACCAAATGGGCATAGCGGTCCGAACAGGTCAACACTGCACCCAGCCCATCATGGACTGCTTCGGGGTGCCAGGTACCATTCGGGCTAGCCTCGCCGCCTACACGAGCAAAGAAGATTTAGACCATTTGGCACGTGCATTGGAACGCGCCATTGCCTTACTCGCATAACCCATGGAAAGCATCGCAGCGCGGGAAGCCGATATCATTGAAGAGTTCAGCTTTTTTGAAGACTGGATGGAAAAGTACGAGCACATCATTGCCCTCGGCAAAGAGCTCGCGCCCATGTCGGATGCCCACAAGGTGGACGACAACAAGATCAAAGGCTGCCAGAGCCAAGTCTGGGTGCATGCCCAGGAAAGTGGTGACGGAATTGCCTTTGAGGCGGATTCGGACGCCATCATCACCCGCGGCATGGTCGCGCTGCTGCTTCGCATTGTGCAGGGCCAAACGCCCGCCGAAATTGCGCAATACGACTTTGGCTTTTTGGAAAAAATTGGGCTCACCGCCCACCTGTCGCCTTCGCGCGCCAATGGATTGCTCAGCATGGTAAAACAAATTCGCCTGTACGGCGTTGCTTTTCAAGCGAAAAGAGGATGAACGACGAACAAATGCAAGCGCTTGGGGAACAAGCGGTCGATGTGCTTCACACCATTTTTGACCCGGAAATCCCTGTGGACATTTACGAGTTGGGCCTCATCTATGACGTACAGGTCAGCGAAGACGGCGACATCCATATTCTCATGACCCTAACCTCTCCCAACTGCCCCGTGGCGGAAACCCTGCCCGTGGAAGTGAAAGAGAAAGTTCGGAGCCTTCCGGACGCCAAAGAAGTGGAAGTAGAAATCACGTTTGACCCGCCTTGGACCAAAGACATGATGAGCGAGGCGGCCAGACTGGAATTAGGCATGCTATGAGCACCCCCCAAAAGGGCATTGACGCCCTTCATTTTGCCCTCCCGCGCCTGACCCTCCCCATTGAGGATCTGGCGGTTGCGCGGGGTATCGAACCGGAAAAATTGCGCTTTGGCCTTGGCCTGGAATGCATGGCGGTTTGCGATACCGACGAAGATGTGGTGACCCTGGCCGCTGAAGCTGCGTGGAACTTGATCCAGCGTGAGGGCCTCCAACCCGCCGAGCTGGGTCGTTTGTACTTGGGTACCGAGTCGGCCGTGGATGCTGCGAAGCCTTCTGCCACCTACGTGATGGGGATTTTGGAGAAGCGTTTAGAGGCCCAATACGGTCCGCGCGCCCTTCGCCACTGCGATGCCTTGGACATGACCTTTGCATGTGTAGGCGGCGTGGATGCCCTGCACAACTCCTTGGATTGGGTGGGTGCGGGTCAGGACCGAAAGGCCCTTGTCATCGCCGCTGACGTCGCCAAGTATGCCCCTGGCAGCCCAGGCGAATACACGCAAGGCGCCGGCGCTGTAGCGATGCTCGTCACGGAAAATCCTCGCATTCTGGCGTTTGAGCCTGAATTTGGGGTCGCGGTCGAAAGCGTAAGCGACTTCTTCAAGCCGCGCCGCAGCTTTGTCAAAACCGAACTTCTTCAGCAAGCCGCTGCCCTTTTGGGGCAGACCCTCAGCGATGCCGATGCGGCTACGCTCTGCGCCTCTGCTACCGAAGGCTTTTGGGGCACCCCCGAGCAGCACATCGATCAATTTTTGGAGCACCCCATTTTTGACGGTCCCTACTCCAACGACTGCTATGTAGCTCGGGTTCGCGAGGCCCTAGACGCCTACCAAGAGCAGTCCGGAAAGCTCGTTTTGCGCGATTGGGACGCCATGGTCTTCCACTTGCCCTATGCCTTCCAAGGGCGTCGCATGTGGGCGGAAATTGCGTTGGAACTCGTTCGCCGCGCCGAACGCCTCCACGAAATTGAAGCCGCTGTCGGCCAAACGGAAGACGAAGTCGGTGGCGCCTCCTACCTGGCCAAACTGTGGTCCAAGACCCCCCACTACAAAGCCTACGTCAAGTCCTACATCACGCCTGGCGAGCGCGCTTCACAGTACATCGGCAACATGTACACGGCGTCCATCTTTATGGCCCTTTTGAGCACCTTGGTGGATTCACGCATCCAGGGCATTGACATTTCGGGTCGCCGCATTGGCTTCTTGTCCTACGGGTCCGGATCCAAATCCAAAGTATTCTCCGGGATCGTTCAGCCGAATTACTTGGAGCACTTGGAAGGCGTTCGGCCCTTTGACCACTTGGAAAGCCGAACGCAGATCGACTTCGCGACCTACGAAAAGTTGCACCAGCGCGCCCTGACCGCCCCGGTCTCCACCCCCAGCGGCGTGGGACTGGCCTCCATTGGCACCGAAGGCGTTCAGCTCGGTTACCGCTCCTACGACATCGCGTAACTTTCCCCCATGGAAGGAGAGATCAGAAACCGCGTTGCCGAAAATGAAAGCCTCGTCGTCTTTGACTTGGAGGACTACTTTCCGCCCGTCGGCGTCAAAACCCTCGACCTCGCGCCCCTCGCCGCCAACGGTATCATCCGCGAGTCCGAAGCGCGCGACTTCATCAGCCGCTTGAATCCCGACGATTTTGCGGACGCCGTCGTAGCTGTGCAGCTCGATGCGGACACCATCATCCCACAGTGGATTTGGCCCATGGCCGCCGCCCAACTGGCCGAAGATGCCCTGTACATCGGCGCCGGCAGCGAAGCGGACGTCCTCAGTCAGTACTACGCCCAACGCTTGAGCCGCCTCGACTGGTCCGCCTACGCACACAAAAAAGTGCTCTTAAAGGGCTGCGGCCAGTACCCCGTGCCCCCGTCTGCCTATGTCCAGGCCGCCATGCACCTCCGCTTGAGTGCCCAAAAACTCATGTACGGCGAAGCCTGCAGCAACGTCCCCATTTACCGAGGTTAAATTTGCCCCATGGAAGCTCCCACGAAGAAGACCGATTTCAGAATTCTCAGCCTGCACCGCCGCATCGAAGCGCAGCGCGACGCCATCCTCAACCACGCGCTCTACCCCAAGATGCAGTCGCTCAAGGAGGTGCGCATCTTTATGGAGCACCACATCTACGCCGTTTGGGACTTTATGAGCCTGCTCAAGACCCTTCAGCGCGAGCTGACGTCCGTCGATACGGCATGGGTTCCCACGGAGGACCGCGCGAGCCGAAAGCTCATCAACGAAATCGTCGTCGCGGAAGAAAGCGACGTCGACCTCAACGGCGAGCCCGCCAGCCACTACGAACTCTACCTGGACGCCATGCGTCAGGTGGGGGCTGAAACGCGGCCGATCATTCGGTTCGTTCAAACGCTTCAACGCGGCTACAAACCCAAGGAAATCCTCCGCTTCAACATCGCCGAAGTCGACGAAGACTGCCTCGAATTCCTCAAAGCCACCCACGCCATCATCAAGCGCGGCAAGCTCCACGAAATCGCGGCCGCCTTCACCTTTGGCCGCGAGGACCTCATTCCCGACATGTTTACGGCCCTCATCAAAAAGCTCTACAAGGACAACCCCGAAGAGCTGAGCGCCTTTGTCTACTACCTCGACCGCCACATTGAACTCGACGGCGACGAGCACGGCCCCATGGCCATCCAAATGATGCACCACCTCTGCAAGGAAGACGACCAAAAATGGTTGGAAGCCGAAGAAGCTTGCGTCGAAGCCCTTGAAGCGCGCCTGAAACTTTGGGATGCGATTAGTGGGAAGCTAGGTAGCTAGAGAGCACGCGCTTCGCGCTGTGGCTAGGGCTAGAAAGCTAGAGAGCACGTGCTGCGCACTGTAGCCATTTTCCTTAAACGCTTAATCTCTTTTACCCTTTAATCAGGTTGTAGACCTTCGCTGCGCGCCGGGACTTTCCGTTATTTTGCCAAGCTCTAGCCCTCTAGCCCTCTAGCCCTCTAGCCCTAGAGCCAAATAAACATA
>JAYQOY010000032.1:0-19138 GCA_038145075.1 Schleiferiaceae bacterium
GCTACGTGGCCACCCAAGAGTCCTCGGCCCACGAAGCCTTTAAATCGGCGGTCCTAGCCGCTCAAGAAGGGGATACGACGCTCACCCTTAAGGAACTTACGCCCGTACGCTTGCTGCACAATGCCTTCTACCGTGACGTGCAAAACGCCTATGCCCGTGGAGCCGTGCCGGAAGAACTGGCCGAGCTTTTAGGACGTGGACGGGCGAAAAAAGGCATGTTTGAAGGGGATTTAGAAGCAGGCGAGCTTGAAATTGGTCAAGTAGCCGGGCGCATCGCCGACCTGCCTTCGGCGTTCACGCTCACTCAGAGCATTCATGAAGCGGCTTTAAAGCTATTGATTACCTGTAGATGAACTTCAAAGCGAGGACAGCGTCGTCCTTATTCCAAGCCTAGATGTGAAAGGTTCTACCTAGACAGCGAAGAAAGGGACGGTCGTCAAGAACATTCGATGCGTTCCGGATGTGCCCGAACACCTAGAAGGCCAAGTCGATGGTCAGCGCATGGTCATCTTGACCAAGTACGTAAAGTGACAGGGGTAAAGCTCCTAAATTTTAAGGGTTTACGCGCGCGTCGTAGGTGCTTCCCATGCTGGGAGCATCGCCCATAAGGCGCGCCATCATGACCTTCTTGACCATGTTGAAGACGGCCATGTGCACATCCTCGGCAACTTCCATGTCCATGGCGTCCGAATGGATGGAGATGTCCGCCACTTCGCGCAATTTTCCGCCTTTGAAGCCGGTCATGCCAATGACCGTGGCGCCTTTAGCCTTGGCGTAGTCCGCTGCCTTGAGCACGTTTTTCGAATTCCCGGAGCCACTGATGCCAATCACGACATCGCCAGGTTGCAAGAAGTTCTTGAGGGGCTCGACAAAGATGTCCTCCCAGCCGATGTCGTTCGCAATGGCCATCATGGAAGGAAGGTTGTCGTTAAGGCAGATCATTTTGAACCGCTGGTCTAAACCGTAAGAGGCTCCTTTCAAGAAGTCTCCAGCTGCATGGCTGGCGGAGGCCCCAGAACCTCCATTGCCCATGGTGAAGATATTGGCCCCACGCGCATGGGCGTCCGCAAAGCAGTCTACCATGGCGTCCACGGCGGTCATGTCCAGCTTGTCAAGCGTATCCGTAAGCAGTTGGCGGTATTCAGATGCAGTCATGGGCTAAAGGTAGGGTCTTTTATCAACCGTTAAAGATGACTTTGGATCCTTCACTATCCAGTTGGAAGGGGAAGGGTCGGCAATCGTTCATGGCGGCGTCGAGCGCAGAATGGGCCGAAGGCGGGGCTACGAAAAGCATAAATCCACCACCGCCGGCCCCCAAGAGCTTGCCGCCCCAAGCACCAGCCCCCAGGCCAGCCTCGTAGGCCTCTTGAATGCGCGGATTGCTTATGCCCGAAGCCAGAGATTGCTTGAGTTTCCAGTTCTCGTGGAGGTGGGCACCTAGGCCTGCCCAGTGGCCGGCCATTAAGTCCGTTGCAAAGGGATCGACGAAGCTCACCATGGTTTTCAGGGCCGCTACTTTGTCGGCCTCGCTGCTTTTTTGGCTCTGTTCCGCCAAAATGGCGCTGGCACTGCGCTGGTTGCCCAGGTAATAGAGCTTGAGGTGCTGGCAGAATTCGCTTTGAAGGTGTTGCGAAAGATCGAGCGCTTGTACCTCTACCATACCATTGGGGAGAAAGCGAATGATGTTGAGTCCTCCGTAGGCGGCCGCATACTGGTCTTGCTTTCCGATAGGTTCGCCCAAATCTTCCAATTCCACTTGGCAGGCGGTGTGGCCCAGCCAGGCTTTGTCGACTTCGGCCAAACGCCCTTGGCGCGCCATGAGGTTGTGCAAGGTGCCCACCGTAAAGCTCGAAGACGAGCCCATGCCCGTACCTGCGGGCACATCAGCGATGGAACTGACCTCCAAACCTTCGCCAACGCCCAATTTCTGCATGATGGTGCGCAGAATAGGGTGCTGGAGGTCGGCTACCGCGCCCACGGTTTCTGTTTTGGAGTACTTGGTGCGAATTTCGCCCGGCTCAAAGTAGTCGTGCGACGAAATGTACATGTACTTGTCAATGGTCGTAGACAGGACCGCCCCACCGTGCTGGCGGTAGAAGCTCGGGAGGTCACTCCCGCCACCTACAAACGAAATCCGGAAAGGGGTACGCGTTATAATCACGAGGTCTGGCTTGTGGTCGTGAAGATACGGGCTACGGCGGATTCCAAATTCTCGGCCCAAAAGTCAGGCTCCGGTCCAGGCACATCTCCATGCCCCGTCTTCACACGTATCGTTTTTACACCGGCCGCCTTGCCGGCTTCAATGTCGCGGGGACTATCGCCAATCAACCAGCTCTCCTCCAGGTCAATGTTGAAACGCTCGGCGGCAGCGAGCAGCATGCCGGGGGAGGGCTTGCGGCAGGTGCACGCGATTTTGTACTCGGGGCGCTCCTCCGGGAAGCCGCCATGCGGGTGGTGGGGGCAGTAGTAGAGCGCGTCGACAAAAGCGCCGTCTTCCGCCAACAGGCGGTCCATGCGCGCGTGGATGCGGTCCACGCCTGCTTCATCGGTGAGGCCGCGGGCTACGACGCTTTGGTTGGTGACCACTACCGAGAGGTAGGGGCTTTGGTTGATGCGGCGGATGGCTGGGCCCGCAAAAGGGTAGAGGGTGAATTCGTCTGGATCCTTGATGAGGTCGGTGTCGATGTTGATCACGCCATCGCGGTCCAAAAAGATGGCACGCTGGGGATGGTCCAAATTTCGAGCAGCGATTTTACCGCTTACGAGGGCCGCTTCTACCTGCGCATGACGCTCAGGTTTGCCCATGTCCTTGATGTATTCGGGGCTGGAATAGCCGAACAAGCGATGGCTGCCTGCCCAAGCTGGGAAGAGATCCCGCCCAAAGTCCGATGCGACACCTGAGGGTATAGCCTCAAGGAGTTCGGGCTCAAAGAGGTAGAGGGCAGCATTTACGCAGTTGGCGCGGTCCACGCCATTGGGGTGGGGTTTGCCAAAGACGGCGCGAATTCGGCCCGAAGCATCCAAATCGACTAAGTCGGAATCGTAGGGATGGTCGTTGGGATGCACAAAAAGGGTAGCCTGCGCACGCTTGCTGATGTGAAAGGCCTCCATGCGGCTCAAATCCACGTCGCTCAGCGTATCGCCATAAAAGACCCAAAAGCTATCGGTCAACTGCTGCTTGAGTAAGGGCAATGCGCCGGCCGTGCCCAAAGGTTCTTCTTCAAGAAGGTAGTCGATCGTCACCCCATAGGCGGATCCGTCCCCAAAGTGCGCTTGAATTTGCTCGCCGAGGTGGCCTATGGTAATGAAAAAGCGCTCAATTCCTTGAGCGCTGTAGGTTTCAATCAAATGCTGTAAAACGGGTTTCCCAGCAATGGGAACCATGGGTTTTGCGGTACGAGGGAAAGCAGCTGCAAGGCGCGTGCCCTTCCCACCGGCCAAAACCACTGCGGTTTTCACCATGGATTAGAGCTGGGCTTCCAGTTTGCCGGCCAAAACGTTCTTAGGCGCTACACCGACTTGCTTGTCTACCACTTCGCCGTTTTTGAAAACGAGGAGGGTAGGGATGTTGCGGATGCCAAACTGCATGGCGATTTCGCCTTCCTTGTCCACGTCTACCTTGCCTACTACGGCACGGCCTTCAAAATCGTTGGACAATTCGTCGACGATGGGGCCTACCATGCGGCAGGGGCCGCACCATGCTGCCCAAAAGTCAACCAATACGGGCTTATCAGAATTCAGGACTACTTCCTGGAAGTTGCTTTCGGTAATCTCGAGTGCCATGCTAACTATTTCGATCGTTGAGAAAAATGTGAATAGCAAATGTAACTGCCTTCCGTAAATTGGCCATGCAACTCATGTCACAAAAACCCCACTTTGCGGTGAAAAAATACTCCTTTTGGGCGTTAGCGCTTGGATGCCTTCTAACAGGCGGCTGTGACAAACCCGCGTGCCCCCCGGGTGAGCCCAATCCAGACTGCCTTTGCCCAGCAGTATACGAACCGGTCTGCGGCTGCGATGGCAAAACCTACGGCAATGACTGCGAGGCGGGTTGTGCAGGGGTCGAATCTTGGACGCCCGGGGAGTGCGGAGGCTGATTTAGGCTTTTGCGCCTCTAATCCACTGAAACAAGGTCAGGGCGCCTCCCAAAACAGACAGCGTGAATCCGGTCCAATACACGTTTCGTGCGCCCATGAGGTGGTTCATGAAGAAAATATCGGATGTCAGGATCAAGAGGTAGCCTATCACAAGGAGGCTGGGGCCGAGTTTGCTTTTCATGGGTAGAAGATAGGCAGAAGAAAGGGGTGGAAACAAAAAAGCCTGTTCGGGAGCGGGCGTACTATGTATAAAAGTCCTCCAGGGCTCGAAGCAGAACGATGGTTGATAACACGAAACGATTTTCAGTAGTGAACTACGCTTCCATTTTAGGTGACGATTGGCAATGTTGAATTCCCAACTGATTGAATATGTCATGCCATATGTGACAGTAGGACCGATCATTAATATCGAGACTTTCCACGGATGAAAGCTTAAATCCAACATCCAACGGTCCTGTCTTTTCCTACGCTTTACTTCATTTTAATTAGTTCGCCTAAAGTGATTACTTCTTCAGAATCCCAATTTGTGGGGCCTAGTGAACTTGTATAGTGGAACGTCGTATCTACTACCGTTAGAATCCCCTTTTTTATCGAATACACCGCATCGATGGAAATATTGTGTTGGTCACCATCGTAACAATAGTATTCACAATGGATGATCATTTTATTCCCGATAAAATACTGAGGACCACATAAGTCACAAGGAACCGTGTTGATTGGCTCCATGTAAATTTGACCATTGAGTTCTGTAACCTGTACTTTAAAAGTCTTGGTGTAGGAGTAGTTCGTGTCAGTACCGTATCCGGTTCGAAAATGTTTGTAGCATGTTAGGGTTCCATTGTAGGTCCCATCTAATGTAATATTCTTACCGCAGGAAATTGCGATAAAGCTCAGTAGAAGGCATGAACAAAAAGGTGAATATTTGAGGTTGGGCATAAGGTGAGTGCCCAAAACCAGAGTCAAACGCCACATCAAATTCTTGACAATTATTGGTTGCAAATTTCTCAAATATAGGAAGTAATCTCATCCATTTCTTTTTCAAAGGTTGTGTCCTATGAAGCGACTTGGACACATATAGGCGAAGCCATAGAATTGCAAAATCTGCGTTTCAAGTACCCCACTTTTAGGTTGGGGTACTTATTGGGGACTTCAGATTGACATCTCTTTCGCGCAGCCGAATATTGATAAACGAAAAAACGCCGAAGTTTACTCAACTTTCGGCGTTTTGCAGGAGCCTTTCAGGGCTCTCAGCGGTGCGGACGGGACTCGAACCCGCGACCCTCGGCGTGACAGGCCGATATTCTAACCAACTGAACTACCGCACCAGTATTGGTTCTCTTTGAAGAGGGTGCAAATATATACCGCTTATTGCATTCGCAAAACCTGTGAGGGAAGGATTTTGGATAAAATTTTCGCTGGGACCAAGGAGGTGAGCAGCACCGCTATGAAAATTAACAGGTTAGCCAGTAAAAATCCGACCCAATTCCAGGCGACGGGAACGGCATCGACGTAGTAGGTTTGAGGGTCCAGTGGAAGGAATTTAAAGCGGTCTTGAGCCCATAAAAGACTGAAAGCTAATAGGTTTCCATACAAGAGTCCCCAGAGAATGCTTCGGCTAAAGAGGGTGAGGATGCTGATCATTAGGCGCCCGCTCGAGAGGCCCATGGTGCGCAGAATGGCCACGCTTTTGCGCCGTTCGATGATTCGGATGAAAATGACTACCGCCGCATTGAAGGCTGCAACCAGGGTCAAAATCACCCCCAATAGCCAGGTGTTGGTGTCAAAGAGGTCCAGCCATTGGTAGAGTTGAGGATAGTCGTCGCGCGCGCTGTAGACGCCAAGTTCGACGGGAAGGGTGAGAAGGAGGGCTTCACGTTGCGCCTCTGAGAACGGACTGGAACGGAACAGAAGGAGGGCCTGGTGTTGATTCGGCTCCCATCGGTTGAGCTTTTGGACTTGGCGCTCGTGGCAGAAAATGGTTTGGGCATCCCATTCCACCAATCCCGTCTCGTAAATGCCTGCGACCGTAAAGTAGCGCAAGGTGGGCAAGCTTTGGGCATCGCGGGAGAAATACATTTCAAAGCTGCTATCCACGGCCACATTGAGCTGTTGGGCGAGGGTGGCGGAAATCCAGACCTCATTACTGGGCCATTCAGGAAGACTGCCATGGATCTTTTGGGTGGCGATACCCTTAGGAAGCGCACTGACGCCCATGAGCTGTGCCCCGATCATTTGGGTGCCATGACTGGCCATTCCACCTTTGAAGGAAGCACTGAGCACCTCGGTGGCTTGATCCGAAAGGCTTGAAGAAACCTGCGCAGCTTGAGCTTCGTCCCAAGTGAATTCGAGGGCATCGGATGTGGGCTGCTGTTGGTAGCCTCGGATTTGAAGGCTGCCATGGAATTCATCGACTTTCTGGTCAATGGCCTGCTGCAAGCCGTCGCCCGTGGCAATACCCACGACGACCGTAAAGACGCCTGCGGCAATGACGGCGGTGGCCAGGCCATTTGCCCGGTGGAGTTTAGGGCTTCTTTTTCCCCACTGCCACCCCAACCATATCGAGAAATTTCGCCAACTTGGTGCCATGCAGCGTAAAGATACTTGGCTCGCCGGAGCCGTAGGCATCGTCCTCTTCTTTTTCTCCACTTTGCACGTTCAGGCACAAGGCTACACCCCTTACTTGAAAGGAGCCGAACATACGGGGGCTTTGCAGCTAGAAGTTCTCAAGGAAGCCCCGGATACCTTGCGCTACGCCTTGGTGGCTCATGCGGCGAGTTTGAACTACGATAGCAAGCGCAAGCGCCTATACAATACGGTTGAACGTGCTCGGAAGCTCCACCTCAACGTGGTGAAGATTTTCTCCCCAGAGCACGGATTCACGGGAAGTTATTCGGCCGGCGAGCACGTCGAAGATGAAGACGTAGATGGCGTAAAGATCCCTATGGTCTCGCTCTACGGCGCGCACAAAAAGCCTACCGCTGAGGATTTAGCGGATGTGGACGTCGTGCTATTTGACCTGCAAGATGTGGGGGTTCGTTTCTATACCTATATCAGCACGCTCACTTACGTTATGGAGGCCTGTGCGGAATACCAAAAACCACTCATCGTTCTGGACCGCCCCAATCCCTTTGCCAATGTGGTGGACGGCCCCGTGTTAGACACCGCCTACACCAGCTTTGTAGGCCTGCATCCCGTGCCTGTGCTCTATGGCATGACCATGGGCGAATATGCCCAAATGGTCAAAGGCGAAGGGTGGATTAGAAAAGCCGACTCCTTGGAGCTGCGCGTGATTCCTTGCGTAGACTACCACCGGGAGCCCGTTTCCTTCCCCGATGAAGCGCCGCCCTCGCCCAATTTGCCCAATGCGCATGCCATCGCCTTGTACCCGTCGCTTTGCTTTTTTGAAGCAACTCCGGTGAGTGTAGGGCGTGGAACAGAGGCACCTTTTGAGTGGCTAGGGGCTCCTTGGCTGGATTCAACGGGCTTCTCCTTTGTTCCCATACCCAATGCGGGCGCCAGTTCCCCAAAATTTCAAGGCGATACCTGCCACGGCTGGGATTTGCGTACAGCGCCCATACACCCGGAACAGGGGCTGCAGCTGAACTACCTCCACGAGGTCTATCATGCCTATGTTAACCGTGGATTGGATAGTCTACCGTCCTTCTTTACCTCCTTCATGGACAAACTGGCTGGAGGAACCTCGCTGGAAGATGCCTTGGTGGCGGGCCAAACCGCCCAAGAAATCCAAGAATCTTGGCAGCCGGACCTAGAGGCCTTTAGGCAGATTCGCAGCAGATACCTGCTGTACAGCGCCAAGCCGCTTCCTGTGCCAGCCCCGGCACCGCCCAGCGCAGCTCCCACCAAAAAAGCAAAGAAAACCACGAAAAAAGGCGCCCAGTAGGCGCCTTTTTACGAACCAAAAAACAGTGCATTAAAACTCGAAGATGAAGCCCACACTGGGCAAGACGGTGCCGCCATTGACGTTGGGCAAGGTGGTGGTTTGGTACTGCCAAGGCTTATCTGGATTGATCACCGGATTTCCGTCTGCATCGCGCACGACGTCGATGAAATCGGGTCCAGCCACTTTATAGGCCAGGGCGTTCTGCAAATCAAAGTAGAGGTCGATGTTGACCTTTTTGAGGAACCACTTTTTGTCAATTCGGACATTGAGGCGGTCAAACTCGCCCAAGCGCTCCGTGTTAAGCAGGCTGTAATTGGGAATTCCACGACCGAGAACGTCCCAGTTGTAAATCGTGGCGGTCTTTTCGAGGTCAAAGGGAGTGTAAGGTGCGCCGCCCAGGTGCTGGTACTGTACGCCAATCTCGTAGTTCTTGCCAAAGCGCTTGCCGAAGGTGAACGTGGCAATCAGACCGTTGTCCCAGGAAGAGGGTACGTAGTCGCCTTGAATATCCTGGAACTCAGAACGCACCAGGGTAATGGCTGCGATGCCAAAGAGGCCCTTATAGAGCTTTTGCTGGTAGGTCAGCTCTAAACCATAGGCGCGGCCATCCGACGTTGCCGTCGCCAGCTGGTTGCCAATGACGCCAAAGTCACCGCCCACCGTCGCCAAGGAAATAGAATCGCGCAGCAAGAAGGGGTAGTTGCTGTAGCGCTTGTAGAAGCCTTCGATGGACGTCTTTGCGTTCCAGGGCCAGTACTGGGTGGTACCGGCTACAAAGTGTTCCGCTTGAATAAAAGTCAGAGCCGAATTGTCCCCATCCGTACCCACGTAGCCCAAAGCGGTGTAGGGAGGGAGCTGGTAGTAGCGACCGTAGTTGCCGTCCAGGGTCCAATTTTCCGTTAGATTGTACGAAAGGGCCACACGGGGTGACAATTGGTTCAAGGGGTTGCGGGTGCTTTCATTGAAATCCACAATGTCCGTGCGTAGGCCCAAGGAAACCTTCAAACGATCTTCTGCAAAGCGACCTACCCAGTTGGCAAAGGCGTTGGCCTTGTAGTAGATAGCATCCGTTTCGTAGTCCAAAATGAAGCCACCGGGCAAGCGCTTGTCAAAGGTTTGCGTGTTGTACTTCGCCTGCTCCAATCCAAAGCCCACCATGGACTCCCAGCGGCTTTTCTTGATTTGGTGCTCGAGGCGAAACTTGTTTTCGATTTCCTGCGAGGCGTAGTTCAACAGCTGGTCCAGATCGCGGTTGTTGTTTTCATACTTGTAGGACTCATTGTTGAGCATGAAGCGGCTCAAGACGATGTTGGTGATTCCGCCCGGGCCAAAGTGCGTGTACTTGGCCCCAATGCTGTAGTTCCATTGGTCGTATTCGGGCAAGTAGTTTAGGATGTAGCGCTGCTCGGGCGTTTCATTTTGGTCCGTATTCAAGACGCTCACGTCGTAGGCGCCCAGGCTCAAAATGGTCAACTGGTTGTTTCGGTTGAAGTTGTGCTTGACTTTAAACTGGTAGTCGTTGTAAGTCGGCAAGAAGGGTAGTCCAATAGCCTTAAAGAGGAACTGCAAATAACTGCGACGAATGGAGGCCAAATAGGTGGTCTTCTTGCTCAATGGACCGTCCAAGGTCAGGCCCACTTCCGAAGCTCCAATCTGAAAAATGCCGCCCGTCTTGTCCGTGCGCCCATCTTTCAAGTTGATTTCCATAATGGAGCTCAAACTGTTACCGCGCTGTGCCGCAAAGGCCGAGGTGTAGAAGTCTACGTCGCGAATAAAGTTCACGTTGATCATGCCCACGGGACCGCCCGAAGCACCTTGCGTCGCAAAGTGGTTGATGGCGGGGATCTCGATCCCATCCAGGAAGAAGCGGTTCTCATTGGGGCCGCCACCGCGAATGATGAGGTCATTTCGGAAGGCTACGCCGGAAGCCACACCGGGTAGTGATTGAATGACCTTGGAAATGTCCTGGTTGCCACCGGGGTTGCGCTGAATTTCATTGATGCCAATGCTCTGCACACTCACAGGGGACTGCGCTTCCTGTTTGAACTGCTGTTGGGTACTGATGACCACTTCGTCCAAAACTTGCAAGGCTTCGCGCAAGCGAAAGTTCACAACCGCGGCTTTGGCCTGCGTGACTTGGACTTCAAACTGCGTCTTGCCTTCATAGCCGATAAAGCTGACGGAAACGTTGTACAAGCCCGGCACCATGCCGCGCAATTCAAAGTTTCCATCAAAATCCGTGGGAGCCTGAATAGGGCTGCCTTGAATGCTTACAATAGCCCCCGGAATGGGGTCGTTGCTGGCGTCGTCTACGACGGTGCCACGAATGACTTGCGCCTGGGCAACCCACGATACGGTTAAAAGGAGAAAGAGGTAAAGCTTGCGCATTTTGTTTAATGTTTTCTGGGCTTTTAACGCTTTTAGGGCATAAAGGTTCAACAAAAAACCCGGCGCAGGGCCGGGTTTCAATATCTTAATTGATAACTCCTTAAAGGTCAGATACAAAGCGCTTGATCGTGTCCGCATAATTGAAGGGAGCATTGTTCTTGGCTGCGTCCGCGCGGCCCATTTCCAGGGCTTTGTTGGCGGCCTTTTTGGCTTCCTTCTTTCGGTCATTCTTTGCGAGGACTTGCGCATACAAGTAGTAGTTGTACCAGTTGTCCGGATTGAGCTCAATGACCTTCTCCATGTAGGTCAAAGCCTTCGCAAGTTCAATGTTGTTCTGGTTGTAGAAGTTGGCCGCATTGCGGTACACGCGCCAGTTTTCAGGCTCTGCGGCAATGGCAGCATCAATATTGGCCATGGCCAACTCCATCGTGTTCAACTCAACGGGCAAAGCGATGCGAACATCCGACCAGTCCATCACTATCTCTGCCTTGGACACTGAAATGTTTTCTAGGCTCAAACGCATGGTTTCCACAGAGGGAATCGCTTGAGGCGTCACCTCGGTGCGCAGCACGTCTTCTTCCTGGCTGTAGCCATCGACGCCCCACATGTCTGTTTTGGTATTCAGGATGACCGTCCATGCGCCTTTGTTGGGAATCATGGAAAGGCTGTACGTGCCTGCTGCCACTTGGGTACCCGCAATCGTAACAGGCTTAGAGAAGGTGACTTTGGTGTTTTGGTTGGCACCGGCACGCCAGTGGCTTCCAAAGGGAACCAAATCGCCAAAGATGACACGGCCGTTCATGCTGGGACGGGAATAGTCCAGAGTGATATCCGTTAAACCTACACGCTGTTCTAAGTGCGTAGAAGGGGAGGGCTGCGGAAGCTCTTGAGCGACGGCAGCGAAAACGGCCAAGATGGCCAAGGAGGTTAAAATCTTCTTCATAGTGGATCTAAGTTATACCAAACGCTCCATCGCGCGGTTCACAAATGCTGTTAACGCCTCACCTTGCAACAAGTTCTGCTGCAACAGCGCCAAATCTTTGGCGTGAGCAATCAAGCCATCGCGCTCTTCGCCCTCTGCCTTCAAGATCTTGCCCGCCAAAGCGTGGTTGGTGTTGACCACCAAATCGTAGGATTCAGGGAAGTCGCCCATGCCCATAAAGCCACCGCCGCCTGTGGCAGACATCTCCTTCATGCGGCGCATGAATTCGGGAATGGTAATCAGCATAGGCGCATCGTCGCTCCCCAAGGCTTCCGTCCGAACCGTATACGTCTTGCTGTTTAAGGCACCTTCGATATGGCCTTTGAGGGATTCGATTTCTTTGTCTGTCAGGATGGACGTACGCTCGTCGCCCTTGGGGATGAGCTTGTCCAGCAAGTCGCTGTCCACGCGGGCAAAGCGAAGTTTTTCCTGGCTGCCTTCGAACTTCTGAATGCTGTGGCCGGCAATAGGCGACTCGAGCAAGATCACATCGTAGCCTTCCGCCTTTGCCTTTTGGATGTAACTGTGCTGGGCATCCGCATTGGAGGCGTAGAGCACCACGCGCTGACCTTCTTTATCGGTCTGCAGGGCCGAAATCTTCTCCAAGTACTCCTCCATCGTGTAGTACTTCTCGTCCACCACAGATTTGAAGAGGTTGAACTTCTGGGCGCGCTCGTAGAATTTCTCTTCGGTCACCATGCCGTATTCGATAATGACCGAAATGTCTTTCCACTTGGCTTCAAAATCGGCGCGGTCCGCCTTGAACATCTCTTCCAATTTGTCCGCCACTTTCTTAGTGATGTGTCCGCTGATTTTCTTCACGTTTCCATCGGCCTGCAAGTAGGAGCGCGATACATTCAAAGGAATGTCCTTGGAGTCAATCACTCCGTGCAGCAGGGTCAAGAAGTCCGGAACGATGCCTTCTACATTGTCCGTGATGAACACTTGGCTCTGGTAGAGCTGGATTTTGTTCTTCTGCAGCTCCATGTTGGGCTTGATCTTAGGGAAGAACAAAATGCCGGTGAGGTCAAAGGGATAGTCCACATTGATGTGAATGTGGAAGAGGGGGTCTTCAAAGGAGTAAGGGTAGAGGGCCTTGTAAAACTTCTTGTAGTCCTCCTCGCTCAAGTCGCTGGGCTTCTTGGTCCAAGCGGGCTCCGTTTCATTGATAATGTCGGGCTTCTTGACGGATTCGTACTTCGCCTCTTCGCCTTCAGCGGCTACGTTCACGCGCTCCTCTTTTTCGCCACACTGGATGGGAATGCTCATGAAGCGCGCGTACTTCTTGAGCAGCTCCTTGATTTTGTGCTCCTCCAAGAACGCTTCGCTCTCGCCGTCGATGTGCAGGATGATTTCGGTGCCGCGGTCCTTTTTGGTACAGGCTTTTAATTCAAATTCGGGCGAACCGTCACAAGACCAATGTGCGCCTTCCTTTTCATTTTCGGTCTTCCAGGACAAGGACTTGATTTCCACCTTGCTGGATACCATAAAGCTGGAGTAGAAGCCCAGTCCAAAATGGCCAATCATGGCGCCTTTCTCGACCTTGCCTTCGTACTGCTTCACAAATTCTTCCGCGCCCGAAAAGGCCACGTCGTTGATGTACTTCTGCACCTCGTCCTGGGTCATGCCGATGCCTCGGTCCACAATGCGAAGCTGCTTTTTCTTCTTGTCGATGTGTACCTGAATGGTCAGATCACCCGTTTCGCCCTTGAATTCGCCCAAATTGGCCAGGGTCTTCAACTTGGTACTCGCGTCCACCGCGTTTGAAATGAGCTCACGCAAGAAAATTTCGTGATCGCTATACAGGAATTTTTTGATGATGGGGAAAATGTTATCCGCCGAAACATTGATTTTTCCAGTCGCCATAGTGCTTTGGTTTAGTTTTATGGAACGTCTTGAAACAAGCCTCATGCCACGGCTGTTTAGACGTTGTAGAACTGACAAATTGACCGAATGCACCCCCAAGGCCGCCACATCGCCGTACGATTTATGACATTTTCAGGTTTCAAGGCCCGTTGGCGCGCCTTTGGAGGCATGGGGCTCTCCCTCCGTCATGGACTGCAGGCGCCGGGTCTCTGCTTCGGCAAAATGCTGGGCAGCGGCGCGGGCAATGGCTTTTCCATTTGGCCGGATTGGGGCACCTATGCCTGGTTCACCGTTTGGGAACGCGCAGAAGATGCCGAGGCCTTCTTTGCCACGGATGCTATGCTGACCGATTTGCGCGGCTATGCGTCGAGCGAATGGGGCTTTACGGCGCAGCCTATTCGTGCCCATGGCACGTGGAACGGCGTGCAGCCCTTTTTGCTAAACGCAGGTTCGCAACCCGCACCGGGCGCCCGCCTAGCCGTCCTCACCCGCGCGAGCATCAAACGCAGTCAGGCTTGGCGCTTTTGGTGGAATGTTCCATCGGCCTCGCGCAATGTGGAGCAGCACCCCGGCTTGCGCTTTGCCAAAGGCGTGGGGGAATACCCCCTCATCGAGCAAGCCACGCTGAGTGTGTGGAATTCGGCGGAAGAACTCGACGCCTTCGCCTACCAGAGCCGGCAGCATCGCCCCATGGTGCAAAAGACCCGAAAACACGGCTGGTACAGCGAGGAGATGTTTCTCCGCATGGAGGTTTTGTCCATGTTTGGCGAACTTCCTAAATTTCCCCAATAGACTTGATTGCCATGAGTTACTTGCGTTATTTACTGGCCTTTACGCTCACGCTTTCCGTCTGGTGGGCCTTGAATCACAGCGGCTGGTGGAGCTTTTCGGCGCTCGCCTATGCCTTTGGATTTGTGCCCTTTCTGGAAGTCATCCTCCCGCCTAAAACGCAAAACGCCTCCGAGGAGACCCTCGCGCGCTGGGAGCGGTCCATGTGGTTTGACGCCGTACTGGTTTTGGTAGTTCCTGCGCACCTCTGGATGCTCTGGCTCTTTGTGACCACGGTTCCTGGGGATATCGCCGCGGGCGATACCTTGAGCTTGGTGGGCCATATCACGGCCTACGGGGTATCTGCAGGTTCTTTGGCCATTAACACGGCCCATGAACTGGGGCACCGCCGCGAAAAACACTTTCAAACCTTGGCGCAGGGCCTGCTCGTCACCAGTTTATACGGGCAGTTTTACATCGATCACAATTGGGGCCACCACAAGCATGTGGCAACGCCGGAGGATCCGTCTTCGGCGCGTCGCGGTGAATCGGTCTATGCGTTTTGGGTGCGCAGTGTGTTAGGGGTATGGCGCTCCGCTTGGGCCCTAGACGCCCCGCGCATGGCGCGTTTGCTGGTATGGGAAGTCGTTTTGCTTCTGAGCATAGCCTGGGTGGAGCTCGCGGCTTTGCTTCCCTTTATCGCAGCTTCTGTCGTAGGCTTTTTGCTTTTGGAAACGGTCAACTACATTGAGCACTACGGCTTGACCCGAAAAAAACTCAGCGACCTGCGCTACGAAACTGCGACCCCGGTGCATTCCTGGAACTCCAACCATCCCATGGGGCGCTTTTTGCTCTTTGAACTCACACGCCACAGCGACCACCACGCGTCCCCGCACAAGGAATACCCGTCCCTTCAACACCACGACGAGGCGCCTCAAATGCCTGCGGGCTATCCTGCGATGATGCTTTTGTCCTTGGTTCCACCCTTGTTTTACAAGGTGGTGGATCCGCTCATTCCAAATCGTTAGGAGGAAAGTTTAGCGCAAGGTTGCAGGGAGCAGATTCTCAAGGATTCGGACTTGAGGGTCAAAGGGCTCTAGGGCGTCCAAACCCAAATGCGCAATGGCCGCGTTCATGGTGGGGTAATCCGAAAATGCAAAAGCTGGAGAAAGTCCAATCAATTCAGAGCCCATCGTCTGACCGCCCAAAAGCGCGACCTCCGAGGCAACACGCTCGAAAAGTTGCTTTGGAGTGCATCGGTTTAAGTCAACGATGTTGCAACTCACTTGCATGCACCCAAATTCAGGGCTGTCCCAGCCAATGGCTCGGAGGCCTGGAAGACCGCCAGGGCTGCTCTCTCTCACGTTTTTGGCTACCCGTTTGACCTGTCCAAGGTCGAGGCCCGTCACATTGATGTTGTAGGCAAGCAGGAAGGGACGAACCCCTAAGGCCATGGCACCAAAGCGGGCTTGGTACTGCCCAAAATCGAAGGTGCTAACTCGGGCGGCGACGCCTTCGTAGTCGCCTTTTCGGACATTGGCCAAAAGATCAAAGCCGGGCTGAACGGCACTTTGCGCATAGAACCATCCGCCAATACCAAGCTGGGAAAAAGCCTTTGCGAGAGCGGCGACGGTGCGATGCGCCTCGCCTTCGGATGCTGGATCCAAGGGGACGATGGGGCAGACGTCCAAGGCGCCAATGCGCGGATGTATGCCGCTCTGCGTGCGCATGTCGAGGTGTTCCAAGCAATCACTGGCCAAGGTGGTCAATGCCTGTACGAGGCCCTCAGAGGTACCTGCTAAAGTGAAAACGGTGCGGTTAGCGTCCCAGCCTCGGTCTTGGTGCAGGAGGTAGACGTCGGGATGGCGGCGAAGACGATCGGCTAGGCTATCTAAGAGTTCGGCACGCCGACCCTCCGAAATGTTAACGACACATTCCAGCGCCATTACCAGGGAAGGTTTTGGCAGCCCCGAATGAATTGAAGTGCGCTGTACGCGACGGATTTTGCCAAAGCGGATTGGGCCTGGGCTTCGGCCAAGCCCACAGAGGCTTCAGCGAGGTGCAGGTAGGCGCATTGACCCGTCTGGCCGGCCCGGTAGGCGGTTTCAGCCACGTCCAGCCAGGTCCATCCGATGTGGCTCATGGCGCTACTGGGGCAGGAGGCAATGCCATCCGCACAGACTTCCAGCCCAAAAGGACGGTTCTGCACGAAGGACAGCAGGCGTTCGCGGGCCTGATCCATGGACTGCTCGCCCCGAATCGCCCAGGATTCAAAGGTTTCGTAGGTGCAGCCTTCCTGGCGGTTCATGTAGTCCAGGCTCGCCGCATTCACACCGTGCTCGCTCAATCCTAAGACGGCGTAACGGTCCAAGGTCTTTGCTTCATGCGCATAGCTGAAGCCATTCCCGCTGTGACGGCCTTCAAGCGCCCGAACGTCCGGATGGGGGTCCAAATTCAAGGCATTTACCACCCCATGCGTTTTGGAAGCAGATACCAGCAGGGGATAGGCGTTGTTGTGCCCGCCGCCGATGAGAACAGGCACTTTACCTGCGGCAAATAGGGGGTCTAATTCAGCCTGCACACGCTGGTCTACTTCGGCTGTGAGTGCGCGCAATTCCGCGAGGTCGGTCGTTTGGCTCGCTTTAGCCTGAAGATCTTCTACGTCGGCCCATGCCCAACCTACTTGTTCGGCCGCAAACCAATCATTGATGGGCATGTTGGCAAGCGCTGTAAAGACGGCCGCCGGAGTTGCGGCAGCACCGGGACGGCCCAAATTGGCACGGACCCCAATGTCTTCAGGAACGCCCACAAAGACATACTGGCCTTGGCCAGGAGCTTGGGCCCGGAGCACATCGCCTAGGCGTTTTTCGCCAGCGCGGGGGACAAAGGCTTCAAAAGGGTTCATAGACCAAAGACAAAGGTGTGTTCCACAAGATTTTCCCCAAATCGGTAGGGGAGGCTGGCGAGGCTTTGTACTGGCTTCGTCAGGCATACGTGCGCTTCTTTCCCTACGGCAATGGAGCCAAAGCGCTTCTGGGCGTTCAACGCGGCAGCGGCATTGAGGGTTAAGCCGACCAAGCCCTCCATGGGCGTCAGTTTCATTTGGTGACAGGCCAAACTCCAGGCCAGCATCAAGTTGCTGCTCGGGGCTGACCCTGGGTTGAAGTCCGACGCAATCGCCAAAGGCAATCCAGCGTCGATGATTTTCCGGCCGGGCGTGTAGGGAATGTTCAAAAAGAGCGAGCATCCGGGCAGAGCCACTGGAATAGGGCCTTGGCGGTTCGACCAGGCAGTTTGAAGGTCCAGCAGATCCTGATCGCTGAGCACTTCGAGGTGGTCAACACTCAAGGCCTGCGCAGCGATACTCGCTTGCAAGCCGCCCGAAGTAGTGAACTGATTGACGTGCGCCTTAAGGGGCAAGCCCAGGCCTTGAGCAGCGTCCGCAAGGCGGGCCAGTTCTTCGGGCGTGAAGTACTGGTCCTCGCAAAAAATGTCCACAAAGTCAGCCAGGCCTTCGTGCGCCACGGCCGGAAGCATCTCGTGGAGCACTTCGTGGAAGTAGGCCTCGCGTTGGCCGTTAAAGCGTTTGGGGACGGCATGGGCGCCTAGAAAGGTGGCGAAGAGCGGCATGCGGGTGAGGCTTTTGGCCTTTTGCACCACGCGGAGCATCTTCAGTTCCGTCTCCAGGGAGAGGCCGTAGCCGCTTTTAATTTCCACCACGGCGGTACCGGTGCTTCGCGCTTGGCTGAGTCTCTGGAGCAAATCGTCCAAAAGAGCTTCTTCCGAACGCGCCTCCAAAGCAGCGGCGGAATTCAATATGCCGCCTCCTGCTGCCGCAATTTCTGCGTAGCTCGCGCCGCGCATCCGCATCTCAAACTCCTCTGAGCGTTCCTTCGCAAACACCATATGGGTATGGGAGTCCACTAGGGCTGGGAAGGCCCAGCGGCCGGTGCCGTCTATGCTGCGCACCTGTTCGGGGTAGGCCCCGGAACGCAGTTCCTCCATGGTGCCGAACGCCACGATCTGTCCGCCCTCCATGTCCAAGAAAGCGTGGTTCAAGCAGGTCGCCTGATCCATAGAAGGTCCTGCCAAATAGGGAGGAAAAGTGCCTTCCAAATCCACTAGGGCGATGCCAGCGAGGTTTTCCAGTCGGGTGCGCATGGAACGAAGGTAGGGTATCGCGTATTTTTGAGGATATGGCAGGCAACACCTTTGGCGAGATTTTTCGGTTGACCACGTTTGGCGAATCCCATGGAAGCGCCATGGGTGGGGTGGTGGACGGAATGCCGGCGGGCGTTTGGGTCGATACCGCTCGGGTTCAAGAGGCGTTGGATCGACGCAAACCAGGCCAAGGTGCCCTGACCACGGCGCGCAAAGAAAGCGATACCGTGGAATTCCTGAGTGGCTTTCACCCACAAGCGGATGCACAAGGACGCCTTCAAACCCTGGGTACCCCCATTGGATTTATCGTTCGGAACACGGATGCACATTCCAAGGACTACGATGCCCTGGAGAAAACCTACCGGCCCTCGCATGCCGACTATACCTACGAAGTGAAGTACGGCTTGCGCGACCACCGGGGTGGCGGCCGATCTTCCGCCCGTGAAACGGTTTGCCGAGTGGTTGGCGGAGCCTTGGCCCAAGCCCTTCTGCCGGCTGACCTGCACATTCATGCCTTTGTGCAGCGCATGGCAGGGGTGGGCATCCCCGAGGGGGCGCATTTTGACGTGGCCGAGGCCTTTCTACATCCAACCGGCTGTCCGCATCCAGAAACAGCGGAAAAAATGGAAGCCGCTTTGTTGGCGCTGAAGGACGCGGGCGATACCGCAGGCGGGGTGATTCGCTGCCACGTGACGGGCGTGCCTGCGGGCTGGGGCGAACCCGTTTTTGACAAGCTCCATGCGCGCTTGGGCTATGCCATGCTGGGCATCAACGCGGCCAAAGGCGTGGAGTTTGGCAGCGGTTTTGCGGGCTCGGACTCCACGGGAAGCCAGCAAAATGACCCCTTCACGGGCGTGGGGCAGACGGCGACGAATCATTCGGGCGGTATACAGGGAGGGATCTCCAACGGTATGCCTCTGGAATTTAGCGTGGCCTTCAAGCCTATTGCCTCCATCCGCCAAGCCCAACAAACGG
>JAYQOY010000033.1:0-18901 GCA_038145075.1 Schleiferiaceae bacterium
ACCATACCCTGCAAACGCCTCAAATACTCTTATTTTATTCATTTATATTAATTCTTCTTTTGTCAATTATTCACAAATTTAACAAATGGTGTTCTACTGAGGTGTGATTAAACATTTTTAGTCGTTTATAACCGATTAGGTACGGATAGGACAACTTGTAAACTCACGACCAAAGTAGTTTAAAGAAATTGTTTTAACAAAATCTTTAACAATTCGCAAAAACAAAACCCTATCAAATTGCAATACAATAAGATAGGGTTTTTGTTTTGTGGAGCTGGCGGGAATCGAACCCGCGTCCAGACAAGGAAACGATATGCTTTCTACATGCTTAGTTTGTCTTTGGTTTTCATCCTGCGGCTGAGAACAAACACCCCACCGCAAGCCTATCTGCTAAAGCTTCAAAGGCCCCCCGCAGCTCAGGGCCTCCTATTCCCACCTTTCCAGCACCCCTGGATCAGACTCCGTAGGACGGGGATTCTGAGGGATGTCCCGCTTCCGCACCTTGTGCGGAATTAGCTTAATCTCCTATCGGATGATTAGGCGGCAAGAGCGTAGTTGTACTCGCCAGTTATAGATTCCGATGTTGAATTAACGAGCGTCAATCGAATAGCTCGACATGCTTACAAACCCCTTCATCTTGCTGTCAATACCGGTCAGCCCCATGCAGATGCTTGCAGGGGCAAAGGTAGGCATTTGGGCCGGCAAGCCCACGAGCCCGTGCGGTGTGATTTACTGCAGAAAAAGGGGTGAATTCAGCGTCTCAATCAGCGTCACGCTGGCCTTCTTCACCAGGCTGTTCTTGACCGTTTCACGCATGTCCTCCACGACGCGAGGGTTGTAACTGGTCCGAAAACGACTGTCCAGCTTGCCCTTCTGGCCGTACTGCACTTGGTCTGTAGTCTTCGCTTCCGAAATACTCGTCCACTGCCCAGGGTAGAGGTTTGCGGGATCTCCGCTGTACTCGGCAGAAGCAATGATGCGCTCGCTTTGTTCTTCCACCTCGCGCGAAGTCACGATGCTTCGCTTCACAGGGTCGACGAGGGTGAATTTTAAAGCGCCATGGATGAAAACGCGGTAGTCCACATCGTAGTAAACGACTTTGTGGTACACGGTTTCTTTAGTGACGACACCGGTGTCTGGATTCTTTTTGTCCACCACCTCTTTGCGGTAGCCTTGGCGTTCGTAGCGTGACATGGTGCCGGGTACTTCGGTCCAATCCGTCATTTCCATTTCCAAGAGGTAGTCCGGCTGTTCGTTGGATTGGTAGCGCGTTTGGTCGTTCCAATCGATCCAATCGATGAAGGGGTCGTCGGTCCGAACCAAATTATTAATCAAGTCCGCGCGCATGCTCTGGCTCAAATTCAACTCTTGGCGGGTAGGCGCCAAAATGTCCCGAACGCCCACCGTCACCATTCCGTGGAACACCGCGGAGTCTTGGTACTGACGGCTGTTTTTATAGGGTTCGCCGGTCTGACTTTCCATGTCCGCCCACGTGTAGTAGGCCGCACGGTATTTCTGGTTGGCATACATGCGGTGCGCCTCTCGGTGCATAGGTTCCGCTACGGCCGAACGCCACAACTCCTGAATGGCAATGTCTTCTGGACTGTATTTAAGGGCGCGAGCGAGCGTTCGCTCGGCGCCGGTAAAGTCCTCTTGCTCGAGCGATTGCTGCCCTTGCTGCACAAGGTCCTTCACGTAGTTCTTTTTGAGGCCATTATATTCAGAAATATGCGCTGAGGTGCCCGAAAGCAAAACCCCTGCTGCATTAGCCCGATCTTCCAAGTCGCGTGCACGAACAAAGGCATCCAAAGCACTCACCGTTTGGCCAGCTTCAGCAAGCTTTTCGAATTCACGAAGCTGCGCTTTAATTTCCTTTTCGCCGTAGGTCTTGACCTGAATCATGGCCTTTTGGTTGCCCGGCTTGCGCTCCAGGGCTTCCAAGGACATAACGGTGGCTTCATAGGTTAGCCCCGCCGCGGCCAATTTTTTACTGCGCTTCAGCGATTGGTTGGTGGGGGAGCAAGAAAAAGCCACCGCTGCGATTAGCAGGGTGGCTAGAACGGTTGTCAAAGAAGTTCGAGCCATAGGCTCAAAAATACATCAACCCAAGTAGGTTTTGAGGATCTTGCTGCGTGAGGTGTGCTTCAAGCGGCGAATCGCCTTTTCCTTGATTTGGCGAACGCGCTCGCGGGTGAGGTCAAACTTCTCTCCAATTTCCTCCAGGGTCAGCGGGTGCTGACCGTTGAGGCCAAAGTAGAGGCGGATGACATCGCCTTCGCGCGGGGTCAGGGTCGCCAAAGAACGCTCGATTTCTGTGCGGAGTGAATCCACCATTAAATCGTCGTCCGGATTGGGCGAATCGTCCGAATTCAAGACGTCGTACAAATTGCTATCCTCACCTTCCACCAAAGGCGCGTCCATAGACACGTGGCGGCCGCTGTTGCGCATGGACTCTTTAACGTCCATTTCGCTCATTTCTAGCTTGGTTGCAATTTCCTCTGCACTGGGTGGGCGCTCGTGCGCTTGTTCCAGAGAGGCATAGGCCTTGTTGATCTTGTTGATGCTGCCAATCTTGTTCAAGGGAAGGCGAACAATACGAGACTGCTCGGCCAAGGCCTGCAGAATGCTCTGGCGAATCCACCACACCGCGTAGGAAATGAATTTAAAACCACGCGTTTCGTCAAAACGCTGCGCAGCCTTAATCAAACCTAAGTTGCCTTCGTTGATCAAGTCGGGGAGGGTCAATCCTTGGTTCTGGTACTGCTTAGCCACAGAGACCACAAAGCGCAAGTTGGCTTTGGTAAGTTTTTCCAAGGCGCGTTGGTCGCCCGCTTTAATGCGCTGGGCGAGCTCCACTTCCTCCTCCGCGGTAATCAATTCCACCTTGCCGATCTCCTGGAGGTATTTGTCCAAGGAGGCGGTTTCACGGTTGGTGACCTGTTTTGTGATCTTTAACTGACGCATGAGGCTTTATTTCGTTCGAAGTAACAATCGTTCAATTTAAGGGATTTTGTCAATCCTCTTGACGGGGTGCACGATCCTCGCGGTTGGGACGATCGCCGCGGTCACGACGAGGTCCACGATCGCCACGGGGTCCACGGTCGCCGCGCTCAGGGCGGGGACCACGGTCCTCGCGAGCGGGGCGCTCTACGTAGCCTTCAGGCTTCTCGATCAACACCTTGCGAGACAAACGAAGCTTGCCTTTGTCGTCAATGCTGAGCAATTTCACTTGCACTTTGTCGCCTTCTTTGTAGAGGGCAGCAGGGTCTTCCACACGCTTCCAATCCATTTCGGATACGTGCAAGAGGCCTTCCGTGCCGCGACCGATTTCGACAAATACGCCGAAGGTCTGCACGCCTTTTACGACGCCGTCGTAAATGGTGTCCACAACGGGAACAAAGCAGATTTCATTGATGCGCTGCTGAGCCAAGGCGATGCCTTCGGCGTTGGTGCCGCTGATTTCCACGCGACCGATGTTGCCGATCTCTTCGATGGTAATCGTGGTACCGGTTTCAGCTTGCATGCCCTGAATGATTTTACCACCAGGTCCGATGATGCCGCCGATGAAGCTCTTGGGCACTTCCATGACCACCATGCGAGGAGCGTGGGGCTTCAGGTCAGCACGTGGAGCAGGCATAGCATCGGTCATCACACCCAAAATGTGGGCGCGGCCGTCTTTGGCTTGGTTCAAAGCGTTCTTCAAGATCTCGAAGCTCAAGCCCTTGATCTTGATGTCCATCTGGCAAGCGGTGATGCCTTTTTCGGTACCGGTGACTTTAAAGTCCATATCGCCGAGGTGGTCTTCGTCGCCCAAGATGTCGCTCAAAACGGCGTATTTGCCCGTTTCGGCGTCGGTGATCAAGCCCATTGCGATACCGCTTACCGGGTTGGTGATTTGGACACCGGCATCCATCAAGGCGAGCGTACCCGCACATACGGTAGCCATAGAGCTAGAGCCGTTGGATTCCAAGATGTCAGATACCACGCGGATGGTAAAACCACTTTCTGCGGGAATCATGTTCTTCAACGCACGCTGGGCCAAGTTGCCGTGACCGACTTCGCGACGGCTAGTGCCCCGCATCATGCGCGCCTCGCCCGTAGAGAAGGGAGGGAAGTTGTAGTGCAGGTAGAATTTCTCGTCGCCCGTCATGGTAGCCGCGTCGATGCGGTTAGAATCCAAGGCCGTACCCAAGGTCACCGTGGTGAAGGATTGGGTTTCGCCGCGGGTGAAGAGAGCACAGCCGTGAGGGCCGGGAACCACATCGGTTTCCACCCAAATGGGGCGGATTTCGTTGGTTTTACGACCGTCCAAACGCGTGCCGTTGTCCAAAATTTGGTTGCGCATGGCCTTGTATTCCACGTCGTGGTAGTAGACTTTGGCCAAATCCAATGAGGTTTCTTTTTCTTCGTCGCTCAGGGTGGCGGCAAAGGCTTCGAATACAGCCTTGAACTGTGCAGAACGCTCGGCCTTGTTGGTCAAGCCCATACCGGCCACCTTGTAGGCGCCTTCGTAGGTCGCTTTTTCGACGCGCGCACGGAGCTCTTCGTCGTGGGTTTCGTGACTGTATTCGCGCTTGGGGCTAGAGGTTGGAACCAAAGCGGCCAAGGCCAATTGGGCGTCGATTTGGGCTTTGATGGCCTCGTGGCCCAAGGAAATAGCCTCCAACATTTCATCTTCGGAAACTTCTTTCATCTCGCCTTCAACCATCACGATGCTGTCCGCGCTGGCGCCCACCATGATTTCCATATCCGCCTCTTCCAATTGTACGTACGAAGGGTTGATGATGAATTCGCCGTTCACACGGGCCACGTTCACTTCTGACATAGGACCGTTGAAGGGGATGTCGCTAATGGCGATGGCTGCAGAAGCGGCCATTCCCGCCAAAGACTCAGGCGCAGAGGCTGGGTCGTAGGAGAGCATGGTGATGATCACCTGGATTTCTGCGTGGAAGTCTTCAGGGAACAAGGGGCGCAAAACGCGGTCCACCAAACGGCAAACCAAGATTTCGCGGTCGCTAGGACGGCCCTCGCGCTTCAAGAAGCCACCAGGAACGCGGCCAGCGCCTGCAAATTTTTCTTTGTACTCAACGGAAAGTGGAAGGAAGTCGACACCGGGGCGCGCGTCTTTGGCGGCTACGACGGTGGCGAGTAGGGCAGTGCCGCCGCAGGTGAGCAATACAGCTCCGTCTGCTTGGCGTGCCATACGGCCCGTTTCTAGGGTGATAACGCGGCCATCAGGCAACGTTACGCTTGTGGTAATGGGGGTAGGTGCATTCATGTTTTTTGTTTTCGATGATGATTTCTCCAGGCCGCTTCTTCCAACGCGAAAAGGCAATTCGGTGAGAATTGCCTTTTCTGAATGATTCCGCTAGAGGGAGCTCACGCTTATTTGCGGAGTCCTAATTTTTCGATGATCGCACGGTAACGCTCGATCTCGGTGGTGTGCAAGTGGTCAAGAAGACTACGACGCTTACCAACCAAACGGATGAGTGAACGCTCCGTGTTGTGGTCTTTACGGTTCTTCTTGAGGTGCTCAGTCAAATGGCTGATGCGGTAGGTGAAGAGGGCGATTTGCCCTTCGGCTGAACCCGTATCTTCGGGGCCTTTGCCGTGTTGCGCGAAAATTTCACGCTTCTTTTCAGTGTTTAGATACATGCCTAGATCACTTAGATGGTTGTGCTGTATACCCGACTTTCGGGAGGGCAAAAGTACAAAAAATTCAGACTACTTACACGTTAGCGGGAACATTCCCGACCAAGTGCAGCCATTGGCTCATTTTCGCTTTGAGGTGCTTGCGCTCCACAATGAAGTCTAAGAAACCGTGCTCTTTGACGAACTCGCTGGTTTGGAATCCTTCCGGAAGGTCCTTGCCAATCGTTTCTTTTACGACACGTGGTCCAGCAAAGCCGATCAAAGCACCGGGTTCCGCAATATTGATGTCACCCAGCATCGCATAGGAGGCGGTGACACCGCCCGTCGTGGGGTCCGTCAAGAGGCTAATGAAGGGAATGTGCGCTTCATCCAAGAGAGCAAGCTTGGCCGAAGTTTTGGCCATTTGCATGAGGGAGAACGCTGCTTCCATCATGCGCGCGCCGCCGGACTTGCTGATCATGATGAAGGGAACTTTGTGCTTTAGGCTGTAGTCAATGGTGCGGGCAATCTTCTCACCTACCACGGAACCCATGGAACCGCCGATAAACTTGAAGTTCATCGCCGCAATGGCTACTTCCATGCCGTCGATTTTACCCACGCCTGAGGTCAGCGCATCGTTGAGGCCCGTCTTGGCGCGTGTGGCTTTGAGGCGGTCCGTGTACTTTTTGCTGTCTTCAAAGTTCAAAGGATCCTTGGACACCATCGTGGCGTCCAGTTCCTGGAACTCCCCATTGTCAAAAAGAAAGGAGAAGTATTCCTTGGCATCGATGCCGTTGTGAAAGCCGCAGTTCCCGCATACCCAAAAATTCTGAGCATGGTCGTCTGCGGAGACAATCACCTTGCACTTGGGGCAGCCGTGCCACAAGCCATCGGGCGTCTCTTTCTTCTCTTGCGTAGGGGTGGTAATCCCTGCTTCTTGTCTTTGGAACCAATCCGTGGACATAGTCTTTGGGGTTTAGGCGATGGTAATGCTGTTGTCCAAGTATACGTCTTGAACGGCATTCAACAAGGCGACACCCTCTTTCCAATCGCGCTGGAAGGCTTTGCGGCCCAAGATCAAGCCCTGGCCACCGGCGCGTTTGTTGATGACGGCGGTTGCTACAGATTCTGCCAAATCGCTGGCACCCTTGGACTCGCCACCTGAGTTGATCAAACCAATCTTACCCATGTAGCAGTTGGCCACTTGGTAACGGGTCAAGTCAATGGGGTGGTCGGTGGTCATCTTCTCGTACACGTTGGGGTGCGTCTTGCCGTGCTTGGTAGCCAAGTAGCCTCCGTTGTTGGTGGGCAACTTCTGCTTGATGATGTCGGATTGAATGGTAACGCCCAGGTGGTTCGCTTGGCCAGTCAAGTCTGCAGAGGTGTGGTAGTCCACGCCGTCTTGCTTGAAGCCGTTGTTGCGGGTGTAGCACCACAGGATGGTGGCCATGCCTAATTCACGCGCACGCTCAAAGGCCTCAGCTACTTCCAACAACTGGCGGCGGGATTCTTCGGCACCGAAGTATACGGTCGCACCGATAGCCGCTGCGCCCATATTCCACGCGTCTTCTACAGAACCGTACATCGTCTGATCGTACTGGTTGGGGTAGGACAGGAATTCGTTGTGGTTGATTTTCACTACGAAAGGAATCTTGTGGGCGTATTTACGGCTCACAGAGGCTAAAACGCCAAACGTAGAAGCTACCGCGTTGCATTCTGCCTCAATGGCGAGCTTCACGATGTTCTCGGGGTCGAAGTACAATGGGTTAGGAGCGAAGCTAGCGCCAGCGCTGTGCTCAATTCCCTGGTCAATGGGCAGGATGCTCATGTATCCTGTGTTGGCCAAGCGACCTGTTCCGTACAACTGCTGTAAGCTGCGCAACGTAGGAATGTTCCGGTTGCTGTCTTTGAATTGCTCGTCCACAAAGTTGCCGGAAGGCAAGTGGAGACTTTCTTTTGGGATTGCGGTTGCTTTGTGGTTGAGGAGGTACTCGGCTTGATCGCCAAGAAGGGAAATCACGTGCTCTGAGGCCATGGTCTAACTATTTAAAACAGACGAAGTGCAAACCTACTCCTTTTCTTTCACTTAACCGTCCAAAAATTCCCCCAAAAAGGTCCTCAAAAGGGCATGCCGAGGCCAAAGTTCAAGGTGCTACGCTGGGCCCATTCGCGTGCTACCCACCAAGGCTGTTCTCCCATACGACGTGGATCGTAAACCTGGAGTCCCCAGTCTACGCGAATGACAAAGAAGTCCAGGTCGTAGCGAATGCCCAGGCCGGCGTCCCAGGCAGATTGCGCTAGAAATGTGCTGGGCCGGAATTGAATGCGCTCTTGAATGGCGGGATTTTGGAGCAGCGTGTTAGCGGGGTCTTGAAGGTTACGGGCCAGCAGCCAGGTGTTGCCAAGGTCCGTGAATAGGGCGGCAGATAGGGCGCCTGATACGGGAAAGCGGTATTCGGACTGAAAGAGGAGTTTGCGCGTTCCGGAACCCAGGTAGCCTGTGCTGTCAAAGACGGCCAAGGGCAAGGCGCCGGGGCCTAGGCGAAAGTTTAGCCAACCGCGGAGGTCGTTGCTGCCGCCCGCAAAGAAGGCGCGTTCAAAAGGCGGGAGGCCGGGGGTGTTTTTGAGCGTGAAGAGTTCGCCGGCCATGGCTCGGAAGGCCCAATCGCGGTTTTTGGTGCCGCGTCGGAGCCAGCGCAAGTCCACCTTCGCCCGTAGGTAGTGGGCATAGGGGACGCCGGCTAAGGTTCGGACGTCTGCGCCCGCGGGATAGAGGCTACGGGCGAGAACATCGGTGAGGATGCCGGAGGTTTCAAAGCCCCATTCGGCCCGGCGCTCCCATCGGCCCGAACGCTTAAAGGGCTGTACCAATCGAACCCGCGGTCCAATCAGGAAGACGTCTTGGAAGCCCGACTTGATGGAAAGTGCTTGGTAAAAGCTGCTGTCGACTTGGCGGAGGTCAATGTAGGTGAGATCGATGGGGCTGATGTCCCATTGGTAGCCTTTGGCAGTGGTGAATTGGTACTGCAAGGCGCTGCCCAGAGCGAGGCGGTCAAATTCGGCGCGGTACTGCCGGCCTACGGAGGCGCTCAAGCGAGTACTTGCTGCTGAAACAGGTGCCTCCTTCCACCCCCAGAGTCCGGGCCATTGAACCCCAGTTTCTAAATCGAGAAAATAGGTATTGAACAAGTTGGAGGTATCCGCGAGTTGGGCACCTACCCCGCCGGACAAGGTGACGTTGACATGCTCCAAACCGCCAAAAGGGTTGTGGTCAAAGAGTTCTAGACTGGACTGCACGCCGTAAATGCCAGAGAGCGCGGTGCTTTCCCCTTTCCACGTGAGGCCTACGCGTTGGGCCGGTACGAGCTGCAGCGTTGCATTTAGGGAGTCTTGCACCATGGCGAACTGCCAGCGACCCGATTGAACCGCCGGTATGGCGCGAAGGCGCTGCGTGCTCTTCGTCACAGCGGAGGCTTGGAAAGGTTGCCCGGCTGGAATCCAGGGGAGCCGTTCGATGCCGGTGGGCGAGAGGGAAAAGGATTCGGGCCATTGGCCGCGCGCTTCGCGGATGACCCAAACGCGGTGCGGCTCCTCTACGGTGCCGTATTCGCTGTTTCGGATCCAGTTGTCCAGGCGGACCGTCACGATGGCCGAATAGGGATGCCCCAAGGTGTCTACGTCAAAGTGAACCGCCTCTGGTCCAAAGGTGTAGAAGCCCTTTTCTTGCAGGTAGCTCGCAATGCGGCGACGCTCTTCGTCGAGCTGCTCCATGCGAAGTAGATACTTGCCATTGGCTAAGCTTGAACTCGCTCGAACTTCTTCTAGGAAAGCATCTACACCTGGGCCCATGCTCACATAGTACAGTTGACCCAAACGAGTCGGTGTACCACGGTCAATCGTATAGGTCAAGGTCGCCCCTCGGCGCGTTTCTTTCAAGTCATAGGAAACGTTTGCATAGAAGTAGCCGTCCTGCTTCAAGCGCAGGGTCAGCTGCGCTACATCTTGGGCCGCAAGGTTGGAGTCCCAAACAGCAGGACGCTCTCCAATGCGCCGCAACCAGTTGGCATAGCCGGAGGTCTGTCCAGGTTTGGCTTGCATGTAGAGCCATGCGTAGGGAAATGTGCCAAACACATTGGTGTTTGGACGGAGTTGCAAAACCTCGGTAAAGGCTTCGTCCTCGGTACGTTTATCGTCTAAAGTCAGGTGAACCTCTCGGATCCACGGCTCTTCCAACTGCTGCTGCAGCTGGCAAGATCCAAGCAAAAGGGCCAAAAGGCTGCCCGCGAGCAGGGCCTGTTTAGGCGCCATGCAGCTGAGCAATCATGCCAATGGGGTCGGGGGCCTTGAAGACCGCATTGCCGGCCACCAGGACATCGGCACCGGCCGCTTTGAGGTCGGCGGCATTTTGGGCATTCACGCCGCCGTCGATTTCAATCTTAGCGGAACTCCCTGCCTCGTCGAGCATGTGGCGCAGTTGGCGAACTTTCTCGTAGGTCTGTGGGATAAAGGACTGACCGCCAAACCCGGGATTTACACTCATGATGCAGAAGAGGTCGGCGTCGTGAAGTACCTCGGATACGGCAGAAACGGGCGTGTGTGGATTGAGGGCAACGCCTGCGAGCATGCCCTCGGCGCGGATGGCCTGCAAGGTGCGGTGCAAATGTGTCGAAGCCTCCATGTGCACGGTCAGGACGTGTGCGCCAGCCGCTTTGAATTCTTTGATGTAGCGTTCGGGCTGAACAATCATCAAATGCACGTCCAGGGGCTTTTTAGCGTGGCGGTGGATGGCTTCCACTACCGGCAAGCCAAAGGAGAGGTTGGGCACAAAAACGCCGTCCATAATGTCTACGTGGAACCAAGCTGCCTCGCTGGCATTGATCATCTCCACATCGCGTTGGAGGTTGGCAAAATCGGCGGAGAGGACAGAGGGAGCAATCATGGGTCGGAAGTTTTGCCAAAATTAGGCCCAATTGCCCGAACTTGCCGCCATGCAAACCCCCATTCCCGGACTTTCCAAAGCACAGCGCAGTTCCATCCTTTCACTCCACCGCAAAAAGGGCCGGGAGCAGGCGCAGCAATTCATTGTGGAAGGACCCAAGGCGGTGAGCGAGTTTTTGGACGAAGGCTGGTCGCTCGAACGCTTGGTGGTGCGCAATGATTCCGATTGGGTGGGCCACCCGGGCGCCCTCGTCGTCCCTCCGCGCGATTTTGCAGAACTGTCCACGCTCGAGCATCCTCAAGGGGTTTTGGGCGTGTTTGCAAAGAAATCGCTGACGCCAGCACAAGGGGGTTGGGCCTTGGTCCTCGATCGGGTGCAGGATCCCGGCAATGTCGGCACCTTGCTTCGCTTGGCGGATTGGTTTGGCGTGGACTATGTGGCGTTGCCCAGTGGGACCGCCGAGGTCTTTAATCCCAAGGTGGTTCAGGCGAGCATGGGGGCATTGGCCCGAATGCCACTCGTCCACGGCAGCCCCTTGGAGGTTCTAGCGCGCCTCCAGCAAGAAGGTCGAACCCTGTATGCGGCGGACCTCGGTGGCAAAGCCCCTGGAGATATTCCCCTCAGCGGTCCCGCTGCACTCGTGCTGGGCAACGAAGGTCAGGGGCCGGACGCGATTTGGACAGAAGCCAGCGACCACATTTTGACCATCCCCCGTCAAGCGGGCCGAAAAACAGAAAGCCTTAATGTAGCAACGGCAGGGGCGATTGCCCTCTACGCCTGCTTTAGCCGCTGAGCCCGCCCGCTTCCGAAAGCGGACGACTTTGACGCCTTATTCGAAGGTAAAAATCCAGGAGAGGGTGCGGGTGCGCACTACGGGTAGGGCGTTGGCGAAGGAGGTGCCGTCGTCCACGCGGAGGTTGCCTTGACCAAAGGTGGCGCGAAGCTGCGGTGAGAGCTTGAAGTACTCAAAGTAGATGTCGATGCCCACGCCGGCTTCCAGGCCAAAATCCCCACCCTGAAGTTTAAAGATGCGGTCGTCCACCACCTTGGCTTTGGAGGCCAGGTCCAGCTGGCCGTAGGCGCCGCCCAGCACGTACCAGCGGTGGTTGTCAATTCGGTCGGTCTTCCACTTGACCTCCAAGGGGAAGATGATGAGGGAAGATTCGATGCGGCGTTCGATGATTTTTCGCTGCAGATCGCTGGGATCGATGGCGTCAAAGAAGAGTTTGCGCTCGCCTGCCGAGTAGGTCGGAATGAAGCGCAGGTCCAAATTCTCGCCCAAGCGTAGGTTGCTCACAATGCCCACGGTGTACCCCAGCTGGGGACCGGTTTCCACGCCAAAGACGTTGGCGGGCCATTCGGTGTTGGGGCGGTAGGAAAAGTCCATTTGGCTCGTGCCCAAAATGAAGCCAAAGTGCACGGGCTTTTGGTCGTAACGGGGCAAATTCAAGCTCTGCCCCTGTCCCCAAAGCAGGACGGGCAAGAGAAAAGCGAGGAGGCTCCAACGGTAGCGCATGCGTACTTAACGCTTAAGATTTGGAAGGCGTATGCGCCACGTACAAACTGGCAATGCCAAAGGTGAGGGGTTGGATGCGGATGCGCTCAAAGCCGGCCTCCTGCAGTTTGGCGGCAAAGGCCTGGCCGTAGGGGAAGGCCTCTACGCTGGCGGGGAGGTAGGTATAGGCGGAACTGTCCTTGGACACCCAACGGCCGATGGTGGGCAGGATGTACTTGAAGTAGAAGAAGTAGATCTGGCGGAAGGGGAAGGATTCGGGCTGGGAGAATTCCAGGACGGCCAAGCATCCGCCGGGGCGGAGCACGCGGCCCATGTCGACCAGGCCTTTTTCGAGGTGTTCAAAGTTGCGCACGCCAAAGGCTACCGTCACTGCGTCAAAGCTTGCAGCCTCAAAGGGAAGGGACTCGCCGTCGCCCAAGTGGAGCGGAATATGGGGGTCCAAACCCCGGCGCGTGATTTTTTCGCGGCCTACCTCGAGCATGCCGGCAGAAATGTCCACGCCTTGAACACGGCTGCCTGCAATGCCGCGGTGCAGAGCAATGGCCAAGTCAGCGGTTCCTGTGGCCACGTCGAGGATGTCGACGGCACCGGTTTGGCGTACAGAGCGCACCGTTTTCTTTCGCCACAGCACATCAATGCCCATAGAAAGGGTGCGGTTCAAGACGTCGTAGCGCTTGGAAATCGCGTTGAACATGTGGGCAACTTGCTCCTTTTTGGAGCCTTCGGCGCTGTACGGTTTGACGGGCTGCATGCGTGGGGTCTTAACCTACCTGGACGTTGGCCTTGGGGTAGGTGTAGTCGTGGGATTCTTTCTTTCGGCTCGTTAAAGCGAAGGCCAAAGTTACAGTGCCTACGCGCCCTACTAACATGGAAAGCATGAGAATGGTTTGGCCGGGGGTGCTCAATTCGGCGGTAATCCCAGTCGAAAGACCGACCGTACAGAAGGCGCTCACTTCCTCAAAGGCCAGGCGTGCCAGTCCTAAATGCCCGTCGGTAATGGTGAGCAAAAAGACGCCGAGTAGAATAGAACTGGCCGAAAACAAGAACGCGCTCATCGCCAAATTCAAGAGTTCCACGGGGATGGTGTAGCGGAACATTTCGACGCGCTTTCGACCTCGAATGGTGGCCAAAGCATTGACAAAAACCAAGGCAAATGTGGAGGTCTTAATGCCACCGGCCGTGGAACCTGAAGACCCGCCAATGAACATGAAGACGATGAGGATGAGCAGGGTGGGAAGGGCTACGGCGCCAAAATCGACGGTGTTGAAGCCGGCCGTTCGGGTAGTGACGGATTGGAAAAAGGCTGCTAGGACACGCTCGCCTGTTGTTAAATCCACAAGGGTGCTGTTCAATTCCAAAATGCCGTAGAGCAGCGCGCCAGCCGGAATCAAAATCATGGCGGCATAGACGGCAATCTTGGTGTTCACGTGCAAATGAATCCAGGGGTTGCGGCGGCGCGCTACCAGGGCCTGGGTGGAAAAGAGGTCGTGGATCGTGGCAAAGCCCAAGCCTCCGAGAATAATGGTGACTCCAATAATGAGCACAAGAGGCACATTGGTGGCCAAAGCAGGATGGGCGAGTCCTTCGGAGAAGAGGCTAAAGCCCGCATTGTTAAATGCACTGATGGCGTGGAAGATGCTGTAGAAAATTCGGTCTCCCATCGTCTGGAAGGGGAAGGAGCCCCACGAGAAGAAGAGCAGTATGGCTGCAGCGAGTTCAAAAAAGAACGAAAAGCGGAAAATTTCACGGATCAGGTCGACCGACCCCTCTAGGGAGTCGGAGCTGTAGTTGGCCTGAAGCAAGCTCTTGTACCGCGTACCTAGAGCAGGGTTGGCCAGCATCGCGAAGATGCTCGCAAAGGCGATGAAGTTTAGGCCCCCCAACTGAATGAGCACCATGAGCACCAGTTTTCCTTTGAAGCTGAGGATGGAGGCGACGTCGATGATGTTGAGACCGGTGACGCTCACGGCGGACACCGAGGTGAAGAGGGCTTCTTTGAAACTCAGGCCGTTGCCGCTTCGGGTCATTTCGGGCATCCAAAGCAGGCCTGCGCCAATGACCATGAGCAGAACAAAACTGGTCACCAGCAAAGCCGGTGGGCTCATTTTAATATGTGGAAGCAAGCGGCTGGCTTTGCCTATTTCAAGAGCTACAAAGAGCAAGAAATAGCCCTGGACAAAGACCATAAAGAAGGCGTCTAGCTGCCCCAGTCCCCAATAGCTGCCTAAGGTGGACATGATTTCAATGCCAAAGACATTGATGGACAGGATATTGACGCTCATGTAGAGCATCAAAAGGCCTTCCCACTTGGAATCCTTGAGATACTGAAGGGGGGAAAAGGAGTAGAAAAATTCTACAACGTATTTGAAAATATAGAAGCCAATGGTTCCTTTTAGCAAGCCGTCGACCCAGCCCAAATGTTCTTCACTAAGGGCAAAACCGTGCCGAATCAACAGGGAAATAACGGCTGCAATCGAAAGGGGAACGCTGATGTAGCGAAGTAGGCGGATGACCGACGACTTACTGTCGTATATCCTCAAGTTGATCCACTCGCGGATTTTGTTGACAGTTTGGCGCCGAGATGAGTTCATGAAGCCGTATTGAGTCCCTTGAAGGTACGGACAATTCGCTCGGCAGCCTTGCGAAGATCCTCTTCTGCAGCTGCATAGCTAAAGCGAATGTACCCGTCCAGGCCAAAGGCTTCGCCGGGAACGGCTGCTACACCGCCTTCGAGCAGGGCCATGCACAGATCCAAGGCCGTGGGATGGCTTTCGGAGAGGTAGGCAGATGCATCCACGAAGAGGTAAAAGGCACCTTCAGGGGCTTGGACGCCCAGCTTCTCCGCTCCTTTCAGGCCGTCCATCAAGATGCTCCGGCGTTGGGTGAAGGCTGCACGCATGTATTCGACTGGTTCAGGTCCGGCAAGAACTGCAGCGATGGCAGCGCGCTGTGCAATGCTCGACGTTCCGCTCGTGATTTGCGACTGAATTTTTTCACAGGCATCGGCCAGGACGGCAGGTGCGCCCATGTAGCCCAAACGCCAGCCGGTCATCGCAAAGCCTTTGGACAATCCGTTGACGGTCGCGGTGCGTTCCCACATGCCGGGCAAGCTCGCCATGCTGACGTGCTGGATGTCGTAGTGGATGTATTCGTAAATCTCGTCGCTGATGACCCAAATCTGTGGGTACTTCCGGAGCACAGCCGCCAAGCCTTCCAGCTCTTCGCCCGAATACATGGCCCCGCTGGGGTTGTTAGGGCTGGAGAAAATCAACACCTTGGTCTTGGGGCTGATGGCTGCCTCTAACTGGGCAGGGGTGATTTTGAACTGCTGCTCCAATCCTGCCTTGGGACTCACCACCGTACCGCCTACAAATTCGGCCAAATCCGCATAGCTCACCCAGTAGGGCGCCGGAATGATGACCTCATCCCCGGGGTTGACCAAAGCCATCATGAGGTTGGCAATGGTCTGCTTGGCTCCTGTGCTTACGATGATTTCGTTTGGGCTGTAGGTCAAGCCGTTGTCGCGCTGAAACTTTGTGCAAATAGCCTTGCGCAAATCGGCATAGCCAGGGACCGGCATGTAGTGCGAAAAATTCTGCTCGATGCCTTCGATGCCCGCCGCTTTCGCAAAGTCCGGCGTGTCAAAGTCGGGCTCGCCCAAACTCAAAGAGATAATATCGTGGCCGGCCTCTTGAAGGGCGCGGCTTTTCTTGGACATTTCGATGGTCATGGGCAGCGCCAAGGTCTGCACGCGCTCGGAGATAAAAAGCATGCCCAAAAGTACCATTTCCTAAGAAATACCCGATATTCGCAGCATGGATGTTTTCTACGATACGCTTCGCACGATTTTCCCATCGATCCTAATCCTTATCGTCGTTTATTTGATGATGTCGGGCTTCTTGGACAACGAAGACAAGCGCCGCCGCAGTGAACGCTTAGCCGCTTCCCAGAAGCAAGCGTTACCGATCCGCATGCAAGCCTATGAGCGCCTCGCCCTCCTCTTGGAGCGCATCAGTCCATCGTCCTTGCTCTTGCGTGTGAAAGCCTCATCCTTGAACAAGTCGGAATACCTCCTTTTGCTCCAGCAGTCCATTCGGGCCGAATTTGAGCACAACCTCTCCCAGCAGGTCTACGTAAGCGAGCACGTTTGGGAAATGGTTTCTACCGCCAAGAGCGCCATGGTTTCGCTCATCAATACGGTAGCGGCTGAATTGCCCGAAGACGCCACGGGCGCCGAGCTCTCTAAAGCCATCCTCAACAAAACCATGGAGATGGGCACATTGCCCACACGAACGGCTCTAGCGGTTCTTCGCCGCGAGATCGCTCAAGAATTCTAAGGCTGCCGCCGCAGGACTTCTTCGTCCCTCTCTCACCTCTTTTTGCAAAGCTTCCCACTCCGCGGGATGCTGTGCTTGTACCCACTGGACCAGGCCCGCTTGAAGGTGCTGCTCAAAGTGCACCCCCTGTTGCGCCGTCCGGCGTTTTTCGCTCAACCCCGTGCTGACGAACCAGCGCATACCGCGTTCCAAGAGTTTAAAAAGGTCCGTGAGGCTTGTGGGTTCCAGAGCGCTACCCATAGTCACAGGAACCTCCCAGCCGTCTTCGCGGTGAAAGAGCTGTAGAGCCTGACGCAGCTGGCGCTGGGCGTCGCGCGCCATAGCGAGACGCTCTCCATCGGCTTTGTTGACAAAGACGGCATCCGCTGCCTCCATAACCCCGCGCTTCAATCCCTGAACTTCGTCCCCCGCACCCGGCAAGGCAAGGAGCAGGGTAAAATCGACGACGTCCGTCACAGCAGTTTCGTTTTGGCCTACACCGACCGTTTCAACGAGGATGCGGTCATAGCCTGCGGCTTCGCAGAGGGCAATGACTTCAGGCATGGCGGTATGCAGTCCCCCTAGGGCCCCCGCTGAGGGGCTTGGGCGAATAAAGGCTTCCTTGGCGCGGCTCAAGGCCTCCATTCGGGTCTTGTCGCCCAAGAGGCTTCCATGGTTCTGCGGACTACTGGGGTCAATGGCCAAAACGGCCACGCGGTGGCCCTGCGCAATCCAGTGCTGCCCTAGGGTTTCAATGAGGGTACTTTTTCCAGCCCCCGGATTTCCCGTGATGCCCAGTCGAAAGGTCTCCGAAGGGGTCTTTGGCTGCAGCTGATCTAAAAGTTCTTGGGCGAAAGCTTGGTCCTGGGCCCGACGGCTCTCGACCAAGGTGATAGCGCGCGCTAGGGTCTGACGGTCGCCGTGTTTCAGTCCGTCTAGCAGCGCGGGCACATCCCATTCCGGGCGTGCAGCGGCGTGAAAGGCGGGATTGATCGCCATGCTAGAAGCGTTGATCTAGTATAGTTTCCAGCAACTGCGTGGCCGAATGTGCAATCGGAGTCCCAGGCCCAAAAATTCCTGCCACCCCCATCTCAAAAAGAGCCGCATAATCGTTTTTGGGGATCACACCGCCCACCACCACGAGGATGTCCGGGCGACCAAGTTCCTTCAAGGAGTGCATCAGTTGTGGAACCAGGGTTTTGTGTCCCGCGGCCAGCGAACTAACGCCCACCCAATGCACGTCGTTTTCTACGGCTTGGCGTGCGGTCTCTTCCGGCGTCTGAAAGAGCGGTCCCAAGTCGACGTCGAAGCCCAGGTCTGCAAAGCTGCTAGCGACCACCTTGGCGCCGCGGTCATGTCCGTCTTGGCCCATTTTGGCCACGAGAATGCGCGGGCGGCGCCCTTCTTTGGCCGCAAAGTCATTGGCCAAGGCGCGGGCCTTGGCAAAATCAGGGTCAGATGCATTTTCACGTTTGTACACGCCACTCACGAGTTGGGTGGACGCTTGGTAGCGCCCAAAAACCTCCTCCAAGGTAAAACTGATTTCGCCAAGGGTCGCTCGCGTTCGCGCGGCTTCCAAGGCGGCCTGGAGCAAATTGCCCGACCCAAGGGCGGCCTGCTTCAAAGCGGCAAGGGCCTGCTGCACCGCCGCTTCGTCGCGTTGTGCGCGGAGCTCGGCCAAGCGTTGGAGTTGGGCATCGCGCACCGCTTGGTTGTCCACTTCTCGAACGTCAATGGCCGCATCGTCGTCCGCCGATTGGAAGGCATTGACCCCGACGAGCACATCCTTGCCGCGGTCGAGTCGAGCTTGCTTCTGAGCGGCGGCTTCCTCGATGCGAAGTTTGGGAATGCCTTTTTCTAGCGCCTTCGCCATGCCGCCGAGTTCTTCAATTTCTTGAATGAGCGTCCAGGCCTCTTCGAGTAGGGCCGCGGTTCGCTTCTCCACTTCCTGGCTGCCCCCAAAAGGATCGACAAAGCGCGTAATGCCACTTTTTTGCTGGAGGTAGAGCTGGGTCTCGCGGGCGATTCGGGCCGAATACTCTGTCGGCAAAGCAATGGCCTCGTCCAGGGCATTTGTATGCAAAGACTGTGTGCCCCCCAGTACCGCCGCCATGGCCTCCACGGCCGTGCGGGTCACATTGTTGAAGGGTTTCTGTTCGGTCAAAGACCAGCCGCTGGTCTGGCAATGTGTCCGCAGGGCGCGGCTCTTGGGATTCTGGGGGTTAAAGGTGCTTACGATGCGGTCCCATAGCACTCGAGCGGCGCGCATTTTGGCAATTTCTGTGAAGAAATCCATGCCGATGCCCCAGAAAAAACTCAATCGTGGCGCAAAATCGTCAATGTCCAAGCCATTGGCCACTCCGGTGCGGAGGTATTCCCAGCCGTCGGCCAAGGTGTAGGCCAATTCAATGGCAGCCGTGGCGCCCGCTTCCTGCATGTGGTAGCCCGAGATGGAAATGCTGTTGAAGCGCGGCATGTGCGCACTCGTAAATTGAAAAA
>JAYQOY010000034.1:0-2610 GCA_038145075.1 Schleiferiaceae bacterium
GGGCTTGAGAGCTAGGTGGCTAGAGAGCACGCGCTTCGCGCTGTAGCTTTTCGCTTAAACGCTTAATCTCTTTTACCCTTAAACTTTGTGGTGGACCTTCACCGCGCGCCGGGACTTTTCGTTGTTTTGCCAGCCCTCTAGCCCTCTAGCCCTCTAGCCCAGCACCACCGTCCGATCACTCATGTACCTCACGACGCGCTCGTCGTGGGAGATGAATAGGTAACTGAATTGGAAGCGGTCCTTGAGGTCGTTGAGGAGGTTTAGGACTTGGGCCTGAACGCTGACGTCGAGAGCAGCTACGGACTCGTCGCAGATGACGATTTTAGGTTGCAGGGCGAGCGTGCGGGCGATGCCGATGCGTTGGCGTTGGCCGCCGCTGAAGGCGTGGGGGTAGCGGTCGTAGGCTTCGGCGGGGAGGCCGACGGCGAGGAGGAGTTCTTCGACTTTTTGGCGTTGTTCGCTGGGGCTGCCGAAGAGGCCGTGGACGGCCATGGGTTCGCGGATGGCTTCGCCGATGGGCATTCGGGGCGATAGGCTGGAAAAGGGATCCTGAAAGATGTACTGAATCTCGCGCGCCATAGCTTGACGACCAGCCCGATCCAACCCGTCAATGCGCTGGCCGCGGTAGCGAATTTCGCCGCCGTCAGGCTGGACCAAATTCACCAAGCACTTGGCAATCGTCGACTTTCCGCTGCCGCTGGCGCCCACCAACCCTAGGGTTTCGCCTTCATGCAAGATGAGGTCCAAATCCTGGAAAATGGGAGTGGCACCGTAGGACTTAGCTAAATGTTTGACCTCTAAAATGGGGGAGCCTCCAGCAAAATGTGGGCGCTCCTCGGCGGAGGCAGGACGGCCGTCAAGGAAGTCCTGGACAGTGGGGAGGCGAAGGGGTTTTCGGTCCGCCGGGGGGCGAGAGGCGAGCAGGCCTTGGGTGTAGGGATGCGTCGGACGTTTCAGCAAATCCTCGGCGGCAGCGCTTTCCACGACGCGACCTTTTTGCAGGACAACGATGTGATCCGCTACCGCGGCAACGGCATCCAAATCGTGCGAGATAAAGAGCATGGCCATGCCTGTTTCGCGTTGTAGGTCGCGAAGGAGGGCCAGAATTTCATGGGCAACGGCGTGGTCAAGGGCGGTGGTTGGCTCGTCGGCAATGAGGAGCTGGGGCTCTTGAACCATGGCCATGGCGATCATGATGCGCTGTCGCTGCCCACCACTGAGCTGGTGCGGGTATTTGCGGAAGGAGGTTTCGACCTCTGGGATGTGGACGCGCTTCATCCAGGCCAAGGCTGTTGCATGCGCGTCTGTGGACTTGGCTCCCCGAGCTATGGCGGCTTCGACGATCTGGGTGCCCACGCGCATGGTGGGATTCAGCGCCGTCATAGGCTCTTGGAAGACCATGGCGCGTCGCAAGGAACGGGCCTCGGTCAGACCTTGGCCTTCGGCGTGTAGGCCTTTGGGTAGGAGGTCCATGACCGCTAGTGCGGTGAGGGATTTACCAGAGCCAGATTCTCCCACGAGGGCGGTGCACTGACCGGGCACGAGGGGCACGTCGATGCCGTGCACCAGGGTGTTCTGGGCGGTTTGGATGCTAACCTCGCGGAGAGACATGAAAAAAGCTTAACGGCCTGAGTCGACAGGAAGGGCGTCGGATTCGCCGGTGGTCAAGGGCTCGGCAGGGGCGTCGGAGAAATCGCTTTCCAGCTCTTCACCCGCGGCAGAAAGGCGCGCGGTGAAATCGCGTTGGACGTATTCGGTCACGGTTTGCACAAATGAGGAAGGCAAGCCGTTTTCGCGGTCGCCGCTGCCTTCTTGGTGACCGGTTCGGACCAAAATCATATTCCGGTGAGGAATGGACACAATCCACTGGCCCAAATGGCCACGGTAGGCCACGTAAGGGACGGGAGCCTCCCACTTTTCACCCTCTGGAGCGTCGACGGAGCCGAGCCAAAAACTGTAGCCGTAAAAGGCCTCCAAGCCCGGTGTGCTCGCCGTGTACAAGAAGGTGCTGTCGACCAATACCTCGCCGTTCCAACGGCCGTGCTGGAGCAAGAGTTTGCCTAGGCGGCCGTAGTCGCGGGCCGTAGCATTGAAGCAGCAGTAGGTCAGGGCGTTGCCGCTGTCGTCCAAATGCCAAAAAGCGTCGGACGTGGCGCCCATGGGCCCCCAAAGTTTGGCTGAGGCGTATTCGTGCACCTTCATGCCGGTAGCTGCTTCCAAGCAGAAGCCCAGCAGGGCGGTTGCGCCGGATTGGTATTCGTAGCGTTGGCCCACCTGTTCACCCACTTCGCAGGCGCTGACGGTGGCGCGCAAGTCTTTGCCGTAGTAGGCTTTGGCGGTCACGCCGAAGGGGTTGTAGTAATCTTCGTCCCAATCTAGGTCAGCTGTCATGGAGCTCAAGTGGCCCAAGGTGAGCTGAGCGGCGCCGGGGCCATGGAGCTCGGGCAAGAAGTCGGCGGCCTTGGCGTCCCAGCCGGAAAGTTGGCCCTCTTGGATGGCGATTTGGACCAACATCGTCACGATGGACTTGGCCATGGAAAAGGAGTTGGTCTTGGAGTCGGGGCTGACCTTGTTGTCGTAGTCTTCGTAGCGAAGGGTGTCGTTGACAAA
>JAYQOY010000034.1:3035-18898 GCA_038145075.1 Schleiferiaceae bacterium
GCGCCCCACCTCCAGGTGCAGGCTGGTCACGGCTTTGTCCGTAATCCCACAGGGCACGATGTACTGGAAGTACTTCAGATCGGTATTGACGTTAAAGGCCCACCCGTGCATGGTGACCCATCGGCTGGCCCGAACGCCCATCGCACAAATTTTCCGCGCAAAAGGGGTGCCTACATCCAGCCAAACGCCCGTTTCGCCAGGGCTGCGGTCGCCTTTTAGACCATATTCGGCCAAGGTGTCAATGATGACATCCTCCAAAGTGCGCAGATAACGGTGGATATCGGTGAAGTGCTCGTCCAAGTCGAGGATGGGGTAGCCCACCAGCTGGCCTGGGCCGTGGTAGGTGATGTCCCCGCCGCGGTTGATCTTGTAGAATGCAATTCCCAAGTCCTTGAGTTGCGCCTCATTGGCCAGTAAGTTGGCGTAATCGCCACTTTTTCCCAGGGTATACACATGGTTGTGTTCCACGAAAAGGAGGTAGTCGCGGGTGGGAAGAACGGCGGCGGGATCTGCTTTTCGGTTGGACGTTTTCCGCTCCAAGGTGTCCGCAAACAGGGCTTCTTGAAAGTCCCAAGCCTCCTGATAGGCCCAGCGGCCAAGGTCCGCAAACTGGACGGTTCGAGTAGGTTTCTGGGACATTTTTACGAGGGGCTGTGGGTCTCCTGCAAAAGTACGAAATTGGCACCCGTATGACCGGCCCCCTTCCTTTTGACGCGCTCTCGTCGAGTGACCTATACCGAATCCTGAATCTCCGCGCCGAGGTCTTTGTTGTAGAGCAGGACTGCCCCTACCAAGATTTGGACGGGAAGGACCAAGCGTCCTTGCACCTTTGGATGGAAGATGAGGCAGGTATGACGGGCTATGCACGCTTGTTGCCGCCCGGGTTGGCCTATCCAGAAGCGGGCATTGGCCGCGTTGTGACGGCCATGCGCGTTCGCCGCTCAGGCCAGGGCAAAGTGCTTATGCATGCAGCCATTGCCGAATGCCAAAAACATTGGCCCGACCACGACATTGTTATCATGGCACAGAGCTATCTGCTGGCCTTTTACCGGGATTTGGGGTTTGTGGAAGAGCGGGCCGAATTCCTAGAAGACAACATCCCACACCGCTGGATGCGCCTTACTCGTCAAAGCTGACCGTCACCTTGGGGCTGCGGGGCATGCTCTGGCAAGTCAAAATGTAGCCTTCTGCGACCTCGTCGTCTGTGAGCGAGTAGTTCATCGCCATTTCCACCTCGCCTTCTAGAACTTTTGCCCGACAGGTACAGCACACGGCTCCCTTGCAGGCGTAAGGCACGTCGGCGCCTGCATCCAAGGCTGAATCCAAGATAAAATCCTTGGGACCTTGGGTGAAGTGGGTTTCTTCCCCGTCCAAAATAACGGTGACTGCGGCATCGCCGCTAGACGTCGAAGCGGCGGCAGTTTTATCCGCCAAAGGTGCAGCACTTGTAAAGAGTTCGAAGTGAATGTTTTTGGCAGAAACCCCTGCCTGCTCTAAGGCAGATTGTACACCTTTAATCATGGCTTCGGGACCGCAGAGGAAGTGTCCTGCCGCCTCTTTGACACTGGGGATTTGGGCCGCAAACTGGGCGGCGCGTGTCTCGTCGATACGGCCGAAGAGCAAGTCATTGCCTTGATCTTCGCGGCTCAGCACGTGGTGGACTTCCAATCGGCCCATGTGGGCGTCTTTGAGGTCCTCGAGTTCGGCCTTGAAAATGATGGAGTTGGTCTTTCGGTTGCCGTAGAAGAGGATGAACTTGGCCTTGGGCGCGCGCTCCAACACCGTCTTCAATATGGACAGCACGGGAGTAATGCCCGAACCAGCGGCAAAGCCCACATAGGTCTGTTCGTCGGTGGGCTCAATTTCCAAGGCAAAATTGCCCATAGGAGGCATGGTTTCGAGCGTGTCGCCGGCCTTCAGTTCCGTGTTGGCCCACGTGGAGAAAATGCCCTCCTCCACCTGCTTGATGGCCACGCGCAACTCGCCCGAAAGCGGGCTGCTGCACAGCGAATAGGAACGGCGAACTTCTTGGCCGTTGATGGTGCTGCGAAGGGTCAAGTACTGACCGGGCACAAAGGAAAATGTTTCCGCGTTGGGCACCTCAAGCGCTACACTGACGCAGTCGGCGGTTTCGCGGCGCACCTCCAGAACCTTGGCGGAATGAAAGGTGGGTTTCACGCCTTTTTGAGCGGCCTTGGTGGTCAGCAGTCCGGGGAGCGATTCAGCGGTTTTCTTTTTGAAAAATCCCAACATGGTTCAGGGGGTTTTGCGAGCGAATGAGTGAACAAAAGTAGGCTTGGAAGCCTTGTGGAAGAACGCAAATCAACCAACCGTAGTTCAAGCCGGCGTAAATTGCCCCTAAATTCTCACGACCCCATGGGAGAGACGCATTCCATCGAAGATCGCTTTCAAGCCTTTGTAGAGGCTGAGAACAAAGTAGAGCCCAAGCACTGGATGCCAGACGGCTACCGGAAGACCTTGGTGCGCCAAATTAGCCAACATGCTCACTCAGAGGTGGTTGGTATGTTGCCAGAGGCGAATTGGATTACGCGAGCGCCCAGCTTGCGCGCCAAACTCATTTTGTTGGCCAAAGTGCAGGACGAGGCGGGCCACGGCTTGTACTTGTATTCGGCCGCGGAAACCTTGGGCACCTCGCGCGATGAAATGATTGGCGACCTGCTGAGCGGCAAGGCGAAGTACTCGTCCATCTTTAACTATCCTACCTTGAGCTGGGCGGATATGGGCGCGATTGGCTGGCTGGTCGACGGTGCAGCTATTGCGAACCAGGTCATGCTCTGCCGAACGTCTTATGGGCCCTACAGCCGTGCCATGGTGCGCATTTGTAAGGAGGAGAGCTTCCACCAACGCCAGGGCTACGAGATCATGATGACCCTCGCCAAGGGCACCCCCGAACAGAAGGAAATGGCCCAAGACGCGCTGAACCGCTGGTGGTGGCCGTCGATTATGATGTTCGGGCCGTCAGACGACAACAGCCCCAATTCTGCACAGAGCATGAAGTGGCGCATCAAACGCAAGTCCAACGACGAGTTGCGCCAAGAATTCATCGATAAAACCGTCCCCCAAGCGGAATTTATTGGCCTGACGATTCCCGATCCCGACTTGAAGTGGAACGAAGAGAAGGGCCAACACGATTTTGGGCCCATCAATTGGGACGAGTTCTTCCAAGTGATTGCCGGAAACGGTCCCTGCAATGCCGAACGCCTGGAAGCCCGCCGCAAAGCCCATGAAGAAGGGGCTTGGGTGCGCGAAGCTGCCGTAGCCTACGCCAAAAAACAATCCGCGCGTGCCGCAAAGGCAGGCGCCCAAACCCACGCCGCATGAGCGCACATGCCGACCAATGGCCTCTTTGGGAGGTCTTCGTTCGAAGTAAGAACGGCCTAGCGCACAAGCATTCGGGCAGTTTGCATGCGCCGGACGCGGAGATGGCGCTGAAAAACGCACGCGACGTGTATACGCGCCGCAGTGAAGGGGTGTCCATTTGGGTGGTGCCCTCCAGCGCTATTGTCGCCTCTTCACCCGACGAAAAAGAGCCGCTGTTTGCGCCTTCTGACGATAAAGTCTACCGCCACCCCACGTTTTACGACATTCCGGATGAAGTGGGACACATGTGATCCAAAGGCGGCTTACGTGCTGCATTTGGCGGATGATGCCTTGATTTTAGGGCAGCGCTTGTCCGAATGGTGTGGCCACGGCCCCATTCTGGAGCAAGACATCGCTTTGACCAACATCTCCCTGGACCTCATTGGGTTGGCGCGTCAATACTACCAGTACGCCGCCGAACTGATCGGAGAGGGCTGTACGGAAAACGACTTGGCCTACTTCCGCGATAGCCGAGCGTTTAAAAACCACTTGCTGGTGGAACAGCCCAACGGCCACTGGGGCGACACTCTGGCGCGCCAATTTTACTTTGACACCTTCCATTTTTTCCAACTGGAGGCCTTGTCGAGCAGTACGGATGAGCGCTTGGGCCAAATTGCCCGAAAAGCCATCAAAGAATGCGCCTACCACGCCCAATACAGCGCCGAATGGATCATTCGCCTCGGCGACGGGACCGAGGAGAGCCATGCCAAAGTGAAAGCCAGCCTGGCACACTTTGAGCGCTTTGCCGGCGAGTTCTTTGTGCCCAGTGATGTAGATGCTCAAGCAGCTGAAAAGGGCTGGGGCCCCTCAGTGGACGCCCTCATGCCTGCTTGGTTGGAAAAGGTGAACAGCATCTTGACGCTCGCTAAAGTGCCGGCTTTCAATGCGTCCACGGTGGCGCGCACGGGTGGTAAAAAAGGCATTCACAGCGAACACCACGGCTACATGTTAGCCGAAATGCAATCCCTCGCCCGCGCCTATCCGGACGCCTCATGGTAAGCGAGGAAGCTCTCTGGAAAGCCTTAGAGGGGATCATGGACCCTGAAGTCCCGGTATTAAGCGTGGTAGACCTCGGTGTTATTCGTCGAGTAGCGACACAGGACACAGAGATACACGTAGACCTGGCGCCCACCTATACGGGCTGCCCCGCTATGGATGTGATTCAAAAGCGCGTAGAGGAGGGTTTGGCTGAGTTTGGACCCGTTGTGGTTCATACTGTCTTAGACCCCCCTTGGACGACGGACTGGATGACCGAAGCAGGGCGCGCCAAATTGGAAGCCTACGGAATTGCGCCTCCTGTGGGAAAGGCGAGCGACAAGCGCAGCCTCTGGGCGGTTCAACCCACGGTGCACTGCCCCCGGTGCAAAAGTCAAAACACCGAGTTGATTTCGCTCTTTGGGTCGACGGCCTGCAAATCGCTTTACCAGTGCCGCGACTGCCAGGAGCCCTTCGATTATTTTAAATGCTTGTAAATCGGCAGAAACGAAAAAGGACCCCCGGGAGGAAGTCCTTTTTAATTGTGAGGTTTGATTTGGTGTGAGGCCTTAGGGTCTGGTGTGAGACTTGGGGCACTACAAATGTGCAGGAAATTTTTAAAGTGTCTGAAAAAATTGTGAGAATTTGTGAAACGCGTAACTTGTCACAGATTTTCACATTTATCTCCAACCGATGACTAACTACCTGAAAATACTGCTTATACTGGCTTTAACCGGTCTCCCTAAGGCGCTCCAAGCGCAAGCCAGCGGATGGGTAGCTGGGGAATCGGGAAAGGCCTATGTCTTCCAGAAAGACAGTCTAATCCAAATCAATTTTCACACGGGAACGCGTCAGCTGCTGAGAAACGCGGTGTGGCAAGCCCTCGACAGCTTTCCCATTATGGGGGAGCCGGATCGCAAGATGCGGCACACAAAGCCCTATGTTCTCACCCATGGGGACACCACGATAATTTCATTTCCGGGTAGTGGGGTGGTCTATGGATTGAATACCAAAGGACATCCGGTTCGACTAGATGACACGTACTACGGAGGCTACAACTTTGACTCCTTCCGTGCGCTTCATCAAGGGGTCTTGTATTCTATTGGCGGCTCTGGGTACTGGCAGCGCAACGGCTTAATCCTGTACTTTGATCAGCAGTTGCGCGAATGGGAACGCATCACCCCTTTCTTTGGAATGCCAAACGAGTTTAGCTTGTCTTTTGGTGCACAGGTGGATTCGAATGTCTTTTTACTGTGCAACGCGCCGGATAAAACCGTTGAGCCTAGTTTGACCGATTTCCAAATCTACCGGGTGAACCTAAAAGAGCGCGAGGCAGAAAGTATAGGCGTGTTTTCTTTGGACGATGGAAGCCGAGAGCACGTTATCACAGCGGTAGGCCATTTACGAAATTATGCCCTCTTTGAGGTAGATGGATTTCTCATGGTGGCAGATGTTAGGGCGAATAAACTTTACCAATGGAGGGACCTAACCGCTGGCACAGGCCCGTACAATGGGTACGAAGGAGTCGTTATCCAAAACGATACGGTCACCCTTATTTATTCATCCAGCACGATCACCAATCCCAGTGTGCGCTTTACCAAAGTTCCATACGAGGAGGTATTGTCCTACTGCGAAGACATAGATATGCCGGTCTACAGAACCACCGCCGAACAGCTCTTTTGGCGCTTCACCACGGAGTTTGTTTTGGTTTTTCTAGGCATAGTGTTTTTAGTGGTTTTTATAGTCCGGTACAATTTGCGCCAGCCGGCTGTTGAAAAGCAATTTGTGGATGCGCTTAATCCCCAAGAGGTCCGCTTGCTTCGGCACCTCGTTTTGCTGCCCCCCGGAAGATCTGCGGACATCGGGGAAATTGACCTTCTGCTTGAAATGGAGGACAAGACTTGGGAAAACCAGCGCAAAATCCGATCTAAGTCCCTGACGCACATTAACACAACTGCCGAAGAGCTTCTAGGCTACCGAGACTTTATTCTGCGCGTTCCCCACCCGGAAGACAAGCGAGCCCGGCTCTACCACATTTCACCGGAATACCGGAATGTCGCGACAACCTTGCTCAGACACGTGTAACTTCACCCTATGGTTCTACTAAACTACACCGACAGCGGCGTCATGTGTTTGACGCTGAATCGCCCCAGCACCTACAATGCCTTCAACCGCGAAATGGCACTTACGCTGCAAGATCTTTTGGACCAAGGGGCCGAAGACGAGGATGTTCGCGCCATTTTGCTCACGGGCGAAGGCAAGGCCTTTTGCAGCGGTCAGGATTTGAGCGAGGCCATTGATCCCGAGGGCCCTGGCTTGGACCGAATCCTCTCTGAACACTACAACCCCTTGGTCCGAAAAATGCGCGCGCTCCCCAAACCCATCGTCGTGGCCGTCAATGGCGTAGCCGCAGGTGCCGGGGCCAACCTCGCCCTGGCGGGAGATGTGGTCGTGGCCGCGGAGAATGCCAGTTTCATTCAGGCCTTCTCCAAAATTGGACTGATTCCTGACACGGGAGGAACACTTACGCTTCCCCGTCTCGTCGGCCCCGCCAAAGCGTCCGCCTGGATGATGTTGGGGGATAAAATTTCGGGAACGGAAGCCGAGCGCGCTGGAATGATCTACAAGGCCTTCCCTGCGGAAGATCTACAAGTCGAAGCCCTGAAGCTTGCCGATCAGCTGGCCCAAATGCCCACCCGCGCTTTTGCCCTGACCAAGCAAGCACTGAATGCCTCCACCTATGCGGGGCTGGATGCGCAGCTGGAATTGGAACGCCAGCTACAGAACGAAGCTGGACAAACGCAAGACTTTAAAGAAGGGGTTTCGGCATTTTTAGAAAAGCGACCCCCACAGTTTTCCGGGAAGTAAGCGTTCGCGCAAGAAGTTGGACCTTTGCTACCCCTTGAAGTCACAGCCATGGAACAGAAATTAACCCCCATTCGTGTAGCTACCGTCGTTGGTGCGGGCGCGATGGGTTCGGGCATTGCCCAAGTGCTCGCTCAGGCGGGCGTCCGCGTGCACCTCTACGACACCAAAGACGACGCCTTGGAGCGCGCCATGCAGAAGATGCAGGCGACCATGGACCGACTGGTGGAAAAAGGCACATTTACGGCGGAACGCGCTGCAGACATCCTGAGCCGCATTTCGCCCATTTTGTACTTGCGCGAGGCCGGCGACTCGGACCTCGTGATCGAAGCGATTTATGAAAACCTCGAGGCAAAGCGCTCGGTCTTTACGACGCTTGACGACGTGGTTTCGGACGAATGCATCTTGGCGACCAACACCTCGTCGTTGAGCATTGCGGCCATTTCTGCAGGCGTGAAGAACCCCGCGCGCGTCATCGGTTTGCATTTCTTCAATCCCGCCCCCTTGATGCCTTTGGTCGAAATTGTGCCCAGCCTGGCGACGGACCCACAGGTCTTGGAGCGTTGCGTCCAAGCGGTTGCCGCATGGGGCAAGACCGGCGTGGTGGCTAAGGACAGCCCCGGCTTCATCGTGAACCGTGTCGCCCGACCGTACTATGCAGAGGCCATGAATATGTTGGAAGAAGGCCTAGCGGATGTTCCCACCATCGATTGGGCCATGACGCAGCTTGCCGGGTTCCGAATGGGCCCCTTTGCCCTCATGGATTTGATTGGGCACGACGTCAATTATACGGTGACCGAAACCGTGTGGACGCAGTTCTACTATTCGCCCCGTTTCCGTCCCAACTTGAGCCAAAAGCGCCTCCTCGAAGCAGGTTGGCTGGGCAAGAAAACCGGCCGAGGATTCTACGACTACCGCGACGGCGCTGCGGCCCCCGCAGCCACGCAGGACCCCGCTTTGGGCGAAGCCATCGTTCAGCGCATTCTCGCCCTTTTGATCAATGAAGCGGCGGATGCGGTATACCGCGGGATCGCTAGCCCGGCCGACCTAGAAACCGCCATGACCAAGGGCGTCAACTACCCCAAGGGCTTGCTAGCCTGGGGCCTCGAATGGGGCTTTGACCGCGCGGAGGCCACCTTGCGCGTACTTCACGAGCGCACGGGAGACCCCCGCTACTTCCCCAATCCGCTGCTCCAAGACTGGGCCGCTAAAACTCCCACCTTTTAATTTCCGCTATGTCTGCCCCTACGTTTGAACACGCGATCCACCGGGTCCGAAGCTGGAGCCACGAGGAATACGGCCAAAACTTGTCCGCCTTCATGGACGAGCAGCCCGCCTTGTTTGGCTTCTTGCTCAATCTGTCCGAAGAATTTGAGGACGACGAGCACGAACAGCTGGTGCGTTCGGCGCTCCTGTTGCGCGAGGGATTTCGACTGGCCGCCATCGCCGTTCAACCTATCAGCAACCTCGTTATTGAGGACGTAACCCGCGGCGTCGTGGAGGCCTTTGAAGCCTTGGAGGCCAAGGACAGCATGAGCGTGGACACCGTTACGGAAGCGTCACGCAGCCCCTTTGTCTTCGCAGAAGTGCGCAACTTCCTTCATCAAGAGCTCCGCAAGGGCCTACCTGAAGAGCAACTCCAGCGCCACAACCTGATGCTGCTTATCGACATCCTCATCGGTTGCTTTGAGGAGGCGCTCGACATCCCCGAAGGTCCAAAGGCGTCGTAACTTCCCCCCATGAGTGCGCTTTCTCCCGCCCAAATCGTTCAGAAAATGATGGACCAGGACGCCTTTAGCCAGTGGTTGGGCATTCAGGTCCTGGAAGTTGAGGAAGGACGTTGCGTGCTCCAAATGACCGTACGGTCCGAAATGACCAACGGCTTCCACGTTGCCCACGGCGGTATCACCTACAGCCTCGCGGATAGCGCCCTAGCCTTCGCCAGCAATAGCCACGGCCATCATGCTCTCAGCATTGAAACGAACATTTCGCACACCGCACCCGTTCAGGCGGGCGATGTGCTGGTGGCAGTAGCTACCGAACGCCAAAACGGACAGCGCATCGCGCGCTACGATGTGGACGTTCGCCGAAACGACAAATCCGTCGCTCTCTTCAAGGGCACGGTCTTTAAAAACGGTACCCCATGGACCTGACCCCTTATATCATTGACGGCGTTCGAAGCCCGATCGGCTCCTTTGGCGGCGCCCTCCGCGACGTGCGCGCCGACGACCTCGCGGCCCACAGCCTCTCCGCCCTTCTCGCCAAAAACCCTAGCCTCGACCCCGCCGCGGTAGCCGACGTGCTTTTAGGCTGTGCCAATCAGGCCGGCGAGGACAACCGAAACGTGGCCCGCATGGCCAGCCTGCTCGCCGGCCTGCCAACATCGGTCCCGGCCGAAACCATCAACCGCCTATGCGCCTCCGGCTTGAGTGCCATTCAGCACGCCGCCCGCGCCATGACCCACGGCGATGGCGACGTCTTCATCGCGGGCGGCGTGGAACATATGACCCGCGGCCCCTACGTGATGAGCAAGTCCGGCCGCGCATACGGAACCGACAGCCAGCTCTACGATTCCTCCTTCGGCTGGCGCTTCATCAACCCCAAAATGCGTGACAGCTACGGCGTCGACGCCATGGGGGAAACGGCCGAAAACCTCGTGGACCAGTACGGCATCTCTCGCGCCGACCAAGACGCCTTCGCCCTCTGGAGCCAGCAGAAGACCGCGGCGGCGCAAGCCGCCGGCCGCTTCGCCGAAGAAATTGCGCCCGTCTCCATCGCGCAACGCAAGGGCGACGCCTTGGTGGTTTCCCAGGACGAATTCCCCAAACCCGGAACCACCCTCGAAGCCCTCTCCGCCCTACGCCCCGCCTTCCGAAAGGACGGCACCGTCACCGCCGGCAATGCCAGCGGCCTCAACGACGGCTCGGCCGCGGTGCTCCTTGCCACCGCCCAAGGCATCAAGGATCACAACCTCGCCCCACTCGCACGCGTAGTGGCCGGCGGAGTGGCTGGGGTCGAACCTCGGACCATGGGCATTGGCCCCGTGCCGGCCACCCAAAAGGCCTTGGCCAAAGCGGGCCTCTCCCTAAAAGACATCGACGTGATCGAACTCAACGAAGCCTTTGCGGCGCAGGCCTTGGCCTGCACGCGCGCCCTCGGCTTGGACGACCGCGACGACCGCATCAACCCCAACGGCGGCGCCATCGCCCTGGGCCATCCACTGGGCATGTCGGGCGCGCGCATTGCGCTCGCTGCTGCGCGCGAGCTGCACCGCCGCCAAGGCCGCTATGCCTTGGTGACCATGTGCATCGGTGTGGGCCAAGGGTATGCGGTAATTCTAGAGCGCGCCTAATGTTTTACGAATTCAACGGCCTCAAGCCCATTGTGCATCCGTCGGCCTTTGTGCATCCGCAGGCCAATGTGACGGGGGACGTTTGGATCGAAGAAGACGTCTACATTGGACCGGGCGCTGTGCTCCGGGGCGACTGGGGACGCATCACGGTAAAGAAGGGCGCGAATGTGCAAGAAAACTGTGTGGTGCACGTTTTTCCTGGGAAGGATGTGGTGCTCGAACCTTCGGCGCACATCGGCCACGGCGCCATTGTGCACGGCGCGCACGTCGGAGAGAATTGTTTAGTCGGCATGAATGCGGTCCTCATGGACGATGTGGTGGTCGGCCCCGAATCCATTATCGGCGCCCTCGCTTTTGTGCCGCAGGGCATGCAGATTCCCCCGCGTTCGGTGGTGGTGGGCAATCCGGCCAAAATTGTCAAAGAGGTGAGCGACCAACAGATCGCTTGGAAGACGGAAGGCACCGGTTGGTATCAGCGCCTCCCAGCCGAATGCCAAAAAAATTTAAAGGCCTGCGAGCCTTTGTCGGCTCCCGAGCCGAATCGCCCCCGTTCTGAGGGCGGATACAGCCCGCGTTAATTGCCCGAAAACGTACTGTCACATGGGGATTGCGCGTTTATTCAACATCTATTGTTAGATGAAACTAATAAAGTTTCAGATGATACTTATTGATGAAAAAGTGGACTAAAAATTGGTCATAATTCAGCATTTGTTTCAAAAAACACCAGAATTATTAACATCTAATTTTTGAAAAATCCCTATTTTGACCCCTCTTAACCAAAAATCACTTAAATGCTAACTATGAAAAATCGTACACTGCGATGGGTAGGCCTGGTGGCGCTAGCGCTGCTGACTTCCCCGGTGTTCGGTCAGCTTTCTGGGACGTATACCATCGACCCTAACGGAACTGGCACGAACAACTACACATCGTTTACGTCCGCGATCTCGGCGCTGTCGACATCTGGTGTAAGCGGTGCAGTTACGTTCAACGTCAAGCAAGGCACTTACTCTGAGCAAGTGACGATCCCGTCTGTGACGGGTGCTTCGGCAGCGAACTCGATCACGTTCCAAGCAGACCCGACCAACACGACGGCTGCGACTGTAACGTACAGCCCCACGGGAACCTCCGACAACTGGACGGTTCGTTTGAACGGCTGTAGCAACGTGACCATCAAGGGTCTCACCATCACTACGGGTGGTACGTCCTATGGTCGTTTGATGGACTTCACGGGTAACGTGGCAGATATCCAAATTTTGGATAACACGTTTACCGGAATCGCCACTAGCACGAGCTCCTACTTCGCGGGCATCTACTACACGTCACCCGCCGACGCTCAGGGCAACTGGACGCTTTCCGGCAATACCATGACGGATGTGTCGTACGCGATGTACATCTATGGTTCATCGTACACGACGTCCATGGACACCATCATCATCGAAGACAACGTGATTAGTACGAGCTACTACGGTTTGTACCCTCGTTACGCCAAGTACCAAAAAGTACACGGCAACACCATCAATGCAACAGGAACCTACTGCTACAACTACTTGTACTATCCTTCTGTGGGTATTGATGTTCAGAACAACACCATCAACGCAGGAACGGGCTACGGCTTCTATGTGTACTCGGCCCCATCGGGTGGTTCAGATATGTTTGCCATCGTTGAGAACAACACCATCAATGCGGGCACCTATGGTATTCGCGTTGGCGGTAGCGCATCAAGCACCTACAACCACTTCTCCGATGTAAGCATCAAGAAGAACAACATCACGTTGACGGGTAGCACGAACTACGGTATCTACCTTTATGCAGTAGATGGCGACGGCGCAACGGTTGAAAACAACATGATTTCAAGCGCAGGCACCGGCTCTGTGTATGGTATTTACTCCTACCACAGTGGGGGTGTAGCCTACAAGCATAACACGGTGAACGTAACGGCAGGTTCTGCAACATCTGGTCGTGCGTGTTACTTTAATGCCTCTACGTCTACCAGCTACTTTACGGCAGACAGCAACACGATTAACAACAACATTTTTGTGAACACGGGTGGCGGCTATGCATTCGAGGCATCGTCTTCTGCTCCAGCAGGAACCCACTTCACAGCGGATTACAATAACTACTACGCCTCGAGCTCTTCCCCTTTTGGTCCAGGTAGCACAACGCTTTCTGCTTGGCAGACGGCGAGCTCTCAGGATGCCAACTCGGTATGGGGTGATCCTTTGTTTGTAAGCGCCACGGATCTGCACGTTCAGGGCTCAGCCGCAAACAATGCAGGTACGCCAGTGGGTGTAGCTACGGATATTGATGGAGACACCCGTTCAACGACGACTCCTGACATCGGCGCAGATGAGTTCGCTCCGTTGACCTGTTTTGGCGTTTCGGGCCTTTCAGCCGCAAACGTTTCTGATGTGAGCTTTGATGCTACATGGTCTTCCAACAACAGCACCACGATTGGTTCTGAGGTTCGCTATCGCGAAGCTGGGACCACAGGGGCTTACATGATGGTCAATGGCTCTGGAGCCTCAGCAACCATCACGGGCCTTATGGCTTCTACAAGCTATGAGTTCTCTGTGCGTGAAATCTGTTCTGTGGGCGATACGTGCTCATGGAGCGCTTCGGAATCTATGATGACCGCTGCATGTGCCTTGTCTAACCAGTGCCAATACACGGTATACCTCACGGACTCTTATGGGGATGGTTGGAACGGAAACGTGGTGACCTTTACCCAAAGCGGTAACGTAAACGGGTCAGTCACCTTGGCCACTGGAAGCTTGGATACTGCATATGTGGGTCTTTGCTCTTGGGATTCTGTTTCCGTAGATCTTGGAACCTTGGGTTCTTGGACGGCAGAAGTTGGTTTTGTTGTAACGGACGCTGCGGGAGACACCGTGGTTGTGCATACCGCAGGATCAACGATGACGGCAGGTCAGAACTTTGGATCTTTCCTCCCTGTTTGTACGGCTTGTCCTCCAGCAGACATGTGTGCCTTCACGGTGAACATGACGGATTCCTACGGTGACGGCTGGAACGGCAACACCGTTTCTTTCGTGCAGAATGGTTACACGGTTGGCACGGTTGGCGGCGGCTTCACTACGGGCTCTAGCTACACCGAAACCATCATGCTATGTGATGGTGTTCCTGTAACGGTTCAAGTTGGAACGCTTGGTTCATGGACCTCGGAGGTAGGCTTCACGGTAGTGGATCCTGATGGCAACACGAAGTTGACGCGCTCCTCTGGTACCACATTTACGTCGTCTACGGTATTCGGTACGTTCACCGCTATGTGTTCTACGCCGACGTGCCCTGTGACGGATACGTTGACGATTGCATCGCAAACCTCTTGTGGTGTGTCGCCAGTGACCTTTACCGCGACTGCGGCATCGAGCAACAACACGGTGCTTTGGTTGAATGCAGACACCACGGTCATTGGCCAGGGTAATAGCTTCACCACGCCTGCTATCTCTGCAAACACCGACTACTATGCGGCTGTTTATGCAGATGACAACAGCTCGAGCGCAGCACACGTTGGACCTCCCACGACCTTGACGGGTGGCTTCGGAAACTTCACTAATGGTATGTGGTTCTCCGTATTGAAGCCCATGACGATCGATTCTATCTCGGTCATCTCTAACGGTTTGGTGAACTTCCAAGTTCGCATCTCCGAAGGCGGTGGCAACAAGACCTCTGGCCATAGCGGTGCAGAACTCATGCGCTCGGATACGATTTCCGTAGGCGTGGCAGGAACGCACCAAGTACCTGTAGGCTTGACCTTGACGCCTGGTGTTTACTACATCAATATGGCCTTCTTGGGTGGCACGACCGGTCAGTTGCACCGTGCAACGTCTGGCGGTATGTACCCCTATCAGTTGGCAGGCGTTATGGGTCTTGACTCTGTACAGTTCGGCGCAACCGGCACGAACGCTCGTGTTTACTATGCCTACGACTGGGTAGTCTCTGAAGGCTGCGTAGGTCCCATCTCTACGGCCTCAGCTATCTACGCACCTGTGCCCTCATCGGCTATTCCTTACAGCGTGGACTTCGACAACGGAATCCCTTGTAACTGGATTATCGACGCTGGTACGCCTACTTGGGAAGGTGTAAGTACGTACGGCACGTCTTCATTGGACGGAACGGCTTTCGCATTCATCGATGATGATGCCGCCGGCTCCTCTGCCCCTGCGGTAGACGCCGCTTTGACATCTCCAGTGATGTACGGTATTGGATACGATACCATCACGGTGGAGTTTGACCACTACTACCGCCATATTTCTGGAACAGCTGGATACGTTGAAGTATTCGACGGCACCAACTGGGTCACGATTGACACGATGACGGCCACCCGCGGTTCTTGGACGGCTCCTGCACACGAGATGTATGACATCACGATGTACGGAAACATGGATCTCCAAGTTCGTCTTCGCTACAGCGATGGAACGGGCGCTTGGGGTTGGTACTGGGCTGTGGACAACTTCCTTGTAGATGGAGCCCTGTCTCCTTGTACGGATGTCCGCGTTGAGCTCTTGAACGACATCTACGGTTCCGAGATCTCTTGGTACATCGAAGACATCAACACGGGTATCGTTTGGGCTTCCGGCGGTCCGTACTCTGATGTTTCTCCATACAATGCTGCGGCTTCGTTGCATGTGGATACTGTTTGTTTGCCTGACAACGGCACCTACGAGTTCCGAATCAATGACTCCTACGGTGATGGTTTGACCGACGGAACGAACGCCGGTTGGTACCAAGTGGATGTATTGTGCCCATGGGGTGACAACCGCATCTTGACCATCGACACAACGCTTGTGAGCCCATACAACTCGGCTACATGGGGTCCCTTCCCTTACGGAGGAACCACCAACCCGCCGATGTATGACTCTGCAGTCTTCACGACGAGCTGTGTCCAGTACACGAATGTGACCTTCCAGGTGGACATGAACAAAGTAACCCAAGGCTTCACGACGCCTGAGGTGAACGGTACATGGAACAACTGGTGTGGTAACTGTAATGCGATGACGGATGTCGACGGTGACAACGTTTGGGAAGTAACTCTCCCCTTGGAGCAAGGCACGACGGTTGAGTTCAAGTACTCAGCTGACAGCTGGACGATCCAAGAGATGAACGACCCCACCGCATCTTGTACGAACGGTAACACCACGTACACGAACCGGGTATTGACCATCCCTGCTGCCGATACGGTATTGCCTGTCGTGTGTTGGAGCTCTTGTGACGCTTGTTCTATCGAAGTGACCTTCAATGTGAACATGGCATGGGAAGTAGCTAACGGCGCTAT